>MWBL01000001.1 GCA_002069015.1 Firmicutes bacterium ADurb.Bin300
AGTGGCGGATTATTTGTCGGAGAGGGATCTTCCTATGATGCGGGATTCACTTGTACCAATTCCAAATGCAGTATGTGGGGAAAATCCCAGCGTGCAATCATTGGATGCAGCACAAGTGGCGAATGGATTGAGGTTGAAGACGAATAAGAGCATAATAAACTGAAAAATGGCTGTGATTTTTTCACAGCCATATTTATTTGGACTTGGACTTCACATTATGCACCAAATATGGAACATTATTTTTTCTATAATTTGAGTAGTGAAAAAACTATTGTGAATAGGAGTTGCCGGATGAAAAAGAAAGAAATAAGAAAAGTGCTAATGGCATATTTACAGACGCAGGGTAAAGAAATGCGTATATATCAGGAGAAAAACATCGGCAGCTCTATTTGCGACATAATTGATATTGTTGGCTCCCACTTTTGGTACATTACTTGTGGTATAAATATTATAGCAAGACGTGATGAGATAAGTTAAATGATGGAGGATTTGCAATGCTGTTCTATAAGGTCACAGGAATAATGGAAACCAACGAAACCCCGGAAGAAGATAGACGAGTAAGAAGAGAAAATCAGAGAAAGATTGAAATAAAGAGCGAAGAATTCAACCGTAATCATTCTAACAATTCATTTTACTTTATTTCTGAGATTGACAACACCGTGGTAACTGCAGGTGTAATTGCTGACAATAAGAACAAGGTTGAATCAGATCTTGCGGAATTTTTCAAATATCTTGATTTAACGATGAAAGATGTAGCGGTAAACGAAATCACTTTCAATGGTATAGAAAACCTCCTTGGGGCGGCAAACCGAATGGATTACATTGAAGATGACGATGATATCATGGAACGCTTCGGCCTTGACAAAATCACCGGCAGACGCGGGCGTGGAATTGCATTTGGAGATAATATTATCGAAGATTGCACCAAGGAAAAGATTTACGAATCGGCACGTAAGTACCTGTTAAATGAGACTTTCATTCCGGAACTTGATCGCATTTATTCCGCAAAGCCGACTTCAAAAGCGTATGGTCATCCGGTTCATTACATGATTCAGACCGATGATAGAGATACACGAAAAGATGTGTATAAGCTTCTGCTTCAGGCTTTATACGAAAACAATCGTTTGAGCAGCAGACGTTATTCCTTCCTGGATTTCAGACCGGGAGAAAGATTCTCGGAAATGGCTTATGACACTTTATACAAGGTCAGTTCGGGTGGTGCTGTGGTTGTGCGTTATCTCGCAAATGACGATTCAGAAGAAGATGAACGTGCGCTCTGTGATAGTGAAACGATTGAGAGTATCTGCGATTATGCCAAACGGTATAGGAATCAGGTTTTGACGGTGATTTGCCTCCCGAGAGAGTGTGCAAAAGCGAAAAGCCTATTCTACGAAAACCTTGGGACATTATCTATGATTGAACTTCTCGAAGAGTTCGTAGACGGTGAAAGAGCAAAGGCATTCCTTTCCATGCTGGCAAAGAACGCTGGCGTTCGTACAGACAAGAAACTGTTCAACAAACTTGAAAACAATAAAGGATATCTTGCTCCCGATCTTCATAATCTCTTTGACGACTGGTTCAACAATAAATTGAAAACATCTGTCTATCCTCAGTACAAAGATATTGCGGTCGCAAAGAAAGAAGTTATCAAAGCGGCTCCGAAAGGCTCCGCCTACGACGAGCTGCAAGAGATGATCGGCCTGTCGGACGCTAAGCAAGTAATACAGAAGGCGTTGAACTATTACAAGATGCAAAAGCTTTACGAAGAGAAAGGCGTAAAGAGAGATAGACCGGCGATGCACATGGTTTTTACTGGTAATCCGGGTACCGCTAAAACCACAGTTGCGAGACTCTTTGCAAGAATTATGAAAGAAAACGGATTGCTTTCTAAAGGTCAGTTGATAGAAGTTGGAAGAGCTGATCTTGTCGGTAAGTATGTCGGCTGGACGGCACCTACGGTCAAATCCAAGTTCAAAGCAGCGCTTGGAGGCGTTCTTTTCATTGACGAAGCGTACTCACTTGTAGAAGACCGTGACGGATTATACGGTGATGAAGCGATCAATACGATAGTTCAGGAAATGGAGAACCACCGTGACGATGTGGTTGTCATATTTGCCGGCTATCCGGATAAGATGGAAGGATTCCTTCAGAAGAATCCCGGCCTGCGTTCGCGCATTGCATTTCATGTGCCTTTTGCAGACTACAATTCTGAAGAACTGTGCTGTATCGCAAAACTCATAGGAAAGAATAAAGGGTTAAGTTTTTCTGAGGATGCAGTTGCTAAACTGGAAACCATCTTCGATTTAGCACGTCAGCAGAATGACTTCGGTAACGGAAGGTATGTAAGAAATATTCTGGAGCAAGCAAGGATGTCTCAAGCAACACGTTTGATGGAAGCAGACTTTGATTCGATTACTACCGAAGATGTTGTAACCATCAAAGCTGAAGACATTGCAGAACCAAAGGCGAAGCCTAAAGAAAAGTATCGCATTGGTTTTGTCGCATAAAGCACCATAAACGGTGCATTACATTTGTTACACTATTCTCAGAAATAAAGAAGAGAGGTTACTAATATGAACGCATTTGATAAGATTATCGGCTATTCGGCAATCAAGAAAGAACTCAGGCAAATCAGTGATACGCTGAAGAACAAGGATGCCTATGCAGGCCTCGGAGTATCTGCTCCGAAGGGTTTGCTGCTCTATGGCGAACCTGGTGTGGGAAAATCGTTGATGGCAAGTGCCATCATTGAGGAAAGCGGAAGAAAGGTATTTACTTGCCGTAAGGACAAACCCAACGGTGACTTTGTTAAGGAAATCAAAGCGACCTTTGATAAAGCAGCTGAGAACGCTCCGTCAATCGTATATCTTGACGACATGGACAAGTTCACAAACGGCGACGAACGTCATCCTGATGCCGAGGAATACGTTACTGTTCAGTCATGTATTGATGAGGTTAAAGGCAAACAGGTGTTTGTTCTCGCAACAGCTAACAACATCAGATGCCTTCCCCATTCCTTAAGACGTGCCGGCAGATTTGACCGCAAGATCGAAGTCAGCGCTCCGCGAGGAGAAGACGCAGAGAAGATCATCGCGCATTACCTGAAAGATAAGAAGTTTGTCGACGGTGTGGATGCAAGGACAATTGCAAGAATTATGGACGGAAGATCTTGCGCCGAACTTGAGACTGTCATTAATGAAGCCGGCCTGTATGCCGGATTTGAACGCGTAGAAGCAATCACCATGGACCATTTCATGGAAGCTTGCCTGAGAACAATCTTTGATGTTCCTGCCGGTAATAATGACGACTATGATGATGACTATGACGATGATGATTGCGATGAAGAATGTGAGACTACCCAGCAGAATAACTCGCTGGAAGACTCCACAAAATTTCTGTCGCAAATTGTTTATCATGAGGCTGGCCATGCGGTCGTATCAGAGATTCTTTGCCCTGAAAGTATTACCCTTGTTTCTGCTCACAATCGCGGTGGTGAGAGCGGCGGATTTACAGACTATTACAATGACCATAGCTTTGCACCTTTATATTGGAGCAGGAGCCGTATTATAGGTGCTTTGGGTGGAGTCGCAGCCATTGAACAGAAATTCGGTATTTTCGATGCGGGGTGCGATCGGGATCTTGATTTTGCATTTGACAGAACCAGAGATCTTGTTGTAAACAACTGTGTCTGTGGACTCCATCTTCACAATAATCGATACGAAGACTCTCAGCGCCTTTGGTCGGAGCAGGAACAGGCCGTATCCGCTGAAGTTGAGAAGTATTACCGGAAAGCTAAAGAAATCATTTCTCTCAATATGGAATTCTTCGAGAAGGTTGCCGCTACCCTGGCAAAAAAGAGACTCCTGTCAGCGGTTGATATTAAGCAGATTAAGAGTGAATGTAAGATTACTCCTGTTACTTTGTAACGGGAATAACTCTTACCGGCAACTGCAATGGCAATGACTATCAATCAAATTACTATTGAGAACTTCGGGGGGATTGCTCATCTTGCTGTTTCTTTAGATGAGCATATCCACCTGATGGAAACATCATATGTTGAAGAAATGATCGTAATACTGACCAGACTTTTAAGTGTTGAACCACAACTTCCGGTTTCTGCATCATGGATAAGAGACGGTACCCGAATCAATGCAAACGTGTATCTTTCTGATAAACAGTATACAGTTAATATTGATACTAATGAAAAAAAGAGCGAAATGACTTTGAAAGCATTTGACTCTGAAGGAAATGACAAAACATCAGAATATTGCATGAATCTGATGCACTGCGTCGAGGAAGACAATTTAACGGTTTTCAGCGGCTGTGATTCTGAAATCACAGAAAGATTGTATCACTATATGGATGAGGAAACTTTTTATCCGCAAAAAAGTCTATCCAAACTAACAGACGGTTGTTCCAACACCAATTCGTTTAGATTATGGCTACATAGATATATCAAGGATACTTCTCAGGAAATCCCAAACGATGAAATGCAGTATAGGCTTTTATGCCATTTGAAAGCATTGGAGTTTTGGGACGGATTTGAGGATATACGCAATCTTCATTATGTGAGAAAACCTTTTATAGTGAAAGACTATGGTGAACATTTAGAAGATCAAAACACCCTATTTGACCGGGCGAAGGATACAGGCAGACAAGTAATAGTCTTGTTGCCTGCCAATAAAGAAAGAGAGAAAGCTGGAAGAAAATATGAGCGCAGACAAGTATCCCGAACGCCACAAGCGTGATTTGCTGTTAAGTGATCGGATATCACAAGGTACAGTCAAGGATATTATCAAAGACATTTTTGAAATCAATTTTGATGATGACGAGAAGGAAGAAATATATAAAGATTGGGAGCGAAAACCCATACAACTGTTTATCAATTCGTACGGGGGAAGCGTGTACGACGGACTTGCTCTTATAGACGTTATCAAGAGAAGTAAAACACCGGTACATACTGTATGTATAGGATCATGTATGAGTATGGCATTATGGGTATGGCTGTCCGGAGCAAAACGCTTTGTCGGAGAGTCTGCGACACTTATGTTTCACGATGTCTCTTTATTTGCTTACGACAAAACCGAAGGAATCAAGCAGGAATTGAATGAAATGATCCGTCTTCAGGAAATGCTGGTTTCAGAAATCGTCGGAAAATCCATGGTTAAAGAGGAAACGCTTCGAGATTTAATCAGCAGAAAAGCGGAATGGTATATCCCAGCAAACGAGGCTATAACCTTAAAACTGGCGGACAAATATTATAAATAAGAGAGGTAAAGTATTATGGTTCAGTTGACATCAGCAGAAGCGGCTAAGATTCTCAAAAAGCTCAATGAAGAGTTGAGTTCAGTTATAAGTAAAGAAGAACAGAGCAAGGATTTTCTTGCTGCAATGGGCGAGGATCCAGAGACCGTACGACCGAAGTATGATTATGAGGATACAAGCAAGAAGATTGACAAAATCGAGACGAAGATTCGGTTACTAAAACACTCGATCAATGTATTCAACACAACGACTATGGTTCCGGAAATCAACATGACAGTAGATCAGGCTCTAATCTATATACCCCAGCTGACTAAGAGATGTAGCAAACTTTGGGAAATGATGAACAAACTCCCCAAAGCGCGTGAAACTGCGCTCGGATACGGTCGGAACAATTCCATCATCGACTATCGATATGTCAACTATGACATTGAGAAAGTCGAAAACGATTACTATAATTGCAAGAGCGAATTAGATCGTGCTCAGCTCCAGCTCGACCTGGTTAATTCAACTGTTCAGCTTGCGGTTGAAGAAACGGTAGTTGAGGGATAATATCTTTCCGTCACCTTTAAGGCACTACTCAAAATTACAGATATGAAATATTGCGTTTATGTTTAGAGATGCGGTTGTCTGTTATTTCATGAGTTACTTGTTATCGTTGTTGTTTATGATTTTTGAAAAATGGAGTCATTCAACTATGCCTTGAAGTGAAAAAACTTTTCCTGGCAGCCGAAGTACGGTTATAGGCTTGTCATATTGGGAAGGTGGAATTCTTGTGAAATATTATGATACATACTTACCATACATTATCGACGATGATTATGATTGGAGTTATCCGGCCCCGGAAATGCAGCTTCTTTGGCGACTTGATGACCTACAAGGCCGCTTAGAAGAACTGATTGCCAAAGATGCACCATACAGAGATGGATATATTTATTCAGAGGATGACATTAGATACGCTCTGCCCGAACATCTTTCTGACATCGGTAAAGTTGAACGAGCGATTGAACTTGCAAAAGATGATCTGGTACACAAATACGGCTTGCCCGATCCTGACACTCTTATTTTTGATGAGTTGGAGGTTGTTGCTGAGGACTGTGTCGGACAGATGACCTTGCTAGATCTTCTTTCTGAAGAGTTGCCAAAGGCAGCATAATATATGAAAACGAATGTAGAAATCATGTCGCGTAATACAATGAACGAATTGATTGAATCTGGAATTCCTAAGAATACAGCAGTAATCAGCTTTTATGATCCCAAGGATGGACGCGGCCTGGCAAGGTTAAAAGAATACAAACCCATAAATTACAAAGGGATATGCGATTGCGTCTTTACGGTTGGGATACATGATATTGATATTGAAATACTCGGGGATTATGGATTGACATACGAAACTTATTTTCCCGAAGTTGAAAAACTGGCAGATTTTATATATACTGCCGTTGAGCACGGAATGAACATTATCTGTCAGTGTGAGCACGGTCAAAGTCGTAGTGCTGCCTGTGCTGCAGCAATAAAGGAACATTTTGAAAAATCCGGAATAGAAGTATTTGCTGATTACAGATATTATCCCAATCAGTTGATTTTCAACAAATTACGCGATGCTTTAAACAGACGGAAACATAAAAAGCAAAAATGAAATGAAAATACTGTTATTATCCTCATATCAAGGCTTCTCGGGACATATTAAAAAGCCCCGAGAGGCTTTTTTGTATTACAGCCGAAACAATGTCGTTCAAAACCGACATTGACCCGTTAGCAGATGATAACTTGTCTAAAACCTATTGAAACTTTCAAGATTATGGCTATAATAATAAATGCAACGAGCGTTGCGGATAGAATAAAGCGAGGTAATAAGTATGCGTTCAAAAAGTGCTGAACTAAAAACAAAGATATGCGATACCGTAAATGACTGGAAAAGGAATGCGGGCAGAACTCCGTCCTTAAAAGAACTCGGTGACGAACTTGGAGTAAACAAGTCAACAATATATCGCTATCTTGTTGAAATGAACGAGGACGGCCTTCTTGAGTATGATGGCAGCTCGATTGATACCAAGGAACTCAATCGCCGAACTATGAATACAGCTCGCGCGGCTATCGTTGGCAGTATCCCTTGCGGTGAAGCTCAGTCTGAAGAAGAGTACGTTGAGGAATACGTAAATCTCCCGACCAATCTTTTCGGAAAAGGAGACTTTTATATCCTCCGCGCTAAAGGTGATTCTATGGAAGATGCCGGTATCTCTGAGGGAAATCTCGTTGTCATCTTGAAACAGCCGACCGCAGAAGTCGGAGATATAGTCGTCGCCCTCGATGATCAGAATCAGAACACGCTGAAAAGATTCGGCGGCTTTGATGATAATCATAGAGTAATACTTGAATATATGAACGAGGATGTTTACCCTGGAAAAACCATATTGGTTAAGGAACTTATGGTTCAGGGTATCGCAAAGCACGTAATAAAGAGCTTGTAAAGGAAGGAGCATGACATAGTTGAACAAGATCCCTGTAGATGTAGAAGTTGAGGTTCGCCGAGACGGTGAGCAAATACCCAAAGCCGTCATTTGGAGTGACGGTCGGCGATTCGCAATTTCGCGGGTGGTTTATCATGGCATGTCTTCTTCAAATGAGTATGAAGGAATTCGCTACACGGTAATAATCGGTAGTGCGGAAAAATATCTTTATCGAACAGGCTCACAATGGTATGTTGAGGCTGTTCCGTAGGAGGTGGATATGGATGAAAAATCTATCCTCATTTGAGTAACTTGAAGAACTTGGCGAAGCAATCATTAAGGAGTATATCAAGAAAACAAAATAAACAAATTGTCTTTGTGTTGACATAGAAGGTTTTGTTACAAGCTACTTAGGGCTTGAACTTGAATACGAGAACTTTGCTGAAACAGACAATGGAAGAATCGGCTTTCTATCCGATGGCGTTCGACCATTGTGGGTATATCGTAATCATCAGCGTGTGCAGGTGCTGTTTCCAAAAGGCACTGTTGTTTTGGACAGTGTTTTACTAAGAGAAAACGAAAGCGGAAGGCATCGCTTTTCTATGGCACACGAAGCTGCACACAAAATTCTTGAACGACATATTCCAAAGCAGACAACGCCCTGTTTTCACAGCATATTCGATGCTGAAGCAAACTATACAACCGAGGAATTACATCAGGCTTTTTCTTGGAATGAACTACTCGCAGACAGGCTTGGTGCTGTTTTCTTGATGCCGAAATTTCTTGTCTTTAAGGCCATTAAAAAGGTTGCCGGAAAGTCATTCTTTAAGGTTTACGGCAGCGGTATCTTTGCAGAAGAAGACAAGATTGCTATTCACAAAACTGCTGACATTATGGGTGTTTCCTATACAGCTTTTATTATGAGGCTAAGAGAACTTGACCTTTTGGAACGCCACGACACTAGTGAATACATAGGCGGCAATCTCCATTTGGAGGTGTGCAGCGATGAATGAAATACAGTATGACCATCGCTATGGTACACTTACCCCAGAGGTTGAAGCAAAACTTATCTTATCGCAGCAAGAAGCTGCAAATGCCCCAAAGCGTTTTCTTACTTGTCCTATCTGCGGATACAGAATCAATGAGATTTATCGAAATGATAAACCTCTGATTCAAGTGAAATGCAGAAAATGCAAGTTTGAGGGTGCAATCAATGTTGCCTATTTCAGAAGTATGAGAAGCAACAGACGCTTTTCTCCATACTGCCGAAGAAAGCGACAGGTTCGTTAAAATAAATACTGACTTTAATCGTGCAAGCAGAGCCAATCTTTTGATTGTGATTTCCAAGCGCCGTATGAAGCCGGATTGAATAAACAGGTCTATCCTGTCAATGTTCTTTCCGCTTTGTACGGCGCTTTTTTGCGTCTGTGGCTAATGCTGCCTGCTTCATACGGTGATTGAGTCCTTTCTCAGGTTTTGCTTGGGAAAGGACTTTTATGTTTTTACTGAGCTGGCAAACCGCCATAGCTAAATACCCGTAATCTCCGAATTTTGAAACCAAACCGATTTTTCAAAATTTTAAGGAGATTACAAGAATGACTATTAAAAGAGAAATGATTACCGTCCTCACTCGTGAGGAGATGTTTGAAGCCGAATGTACTGTAATTGTTTTTGCAGATGAATATCCGGGATATTTCGAGTCAATTCCATATGGAATTATCACGGAGTTATCTCGTGATGAGCTTGAGAAATATAAGGATATAACAAAGAAGTATGAACCATTTTTAATTTTAGATAATGAATTTCGTAAAGTGCGAAATGAGTATCGTCGCAACGAACGAAACGCCGAAAGAAGATTTGAACGATATGGATGTGCCTATGGGTTTGATGAGCTTACTGACCAAACACACGTAATTTCTCATTCAATAGATTTTGTCGCTTCTATTGAATTAAGAGAGACATTGAATTCTGCTTTAAACAGGCTAACAACACTTCAGAAAAGACGCTTACTACTTTATTGTGATAATGGATTCAAGCTCGAAGAAATCGCTTTATTAGAGCATTGCACAGCTCAATCCGCCAAAGAAAGCATCGATGCAGCTAAAGAAAAACAGGTTTCGGATTTTCTCACTTACAAAAAGATTCCGAACTTAACTGTAACCTTGGGCAAATTGTTTTCAGATGACAAGTATTATTCTGTTGACTGGATTGACTTTGATACCATGGTTAAGCTGTGTGTGAAGCGAACCGAGACAAGCAATATGATTACATTCTGTTTTCAGAAAGTCGGTAACGAATTGGATTTTCCTCAAGTATCGACAATGATAACCACTAACAATGGCGGCACACAGAATGTTGAATGGTCATATGAAAATATCGATAGCGCACTTATAGAACTTTTACTCGCAGATGGTTTTATTCAGGATAATGGCGGTTACTATGCCGCAAAATAAAGATAATCCGTCAGCTTGCTTATGAGTTGACGGATTATCTTTTAGTTAAACTTTAATGGCGATAGAGTTTCATATTTTTTGTATATGCCGTATATTACCTTGAACTCATCAATGGTGATTGCATGATGCCCGATTTCGCCAGTGACTCGGATTCCCGGTATTCCTCTGGCAATCAGTTTGGAATTGAGATTGACATATATCCAGCAAACCTTCCATGTTGCACCGGAATACCAGCCTTTTGAACTGCTCCAAAAATGGAAACCTTCATCCTTGAGCCAAGCAAAGAAAGCATCGTTTTCTTGTATACCTTCATCGTAGATTAAAAAGGCAGAGCTGCCGTCACCGATTGAATGAGCTTCTGTGGTTGAACGCTTAACCGTTATATCGTCAGCTTCCTTGAGTTCATCATAATAGTAGTTTGCGTCACCATTCATATACCGCTGATAATCAATTCGGATAATAAGTTTATCACTATGGTGCGTTGCATGACGAAAAGCCATGAATCCAGCAAAACCGAGATAGCAAATTGTTTTATCATCAAATAATGCCATAACGGTATCTGCTTTGCGTTCGGTTGGCTTCGCAGCATCACCAAAGGAAAATCCTTCTTTTTCAGCTGTTTTCATAAATTCATTTTTAGCAGAAGCATTAGCCAAATAGATATAAAGCTTGTCACCTGTGCCGAGTAGTTCGCTCAATGTTCTTACGTTTGTTTCCATTGTAAATACGCTCCTTATTAAAATTATTGCCTAAAAAGAGCGCAAAAAAGCCCCATCGTCAGATGGGGTTACAATTCATCATCATAGCGCCCATCATACAAGCATTAGCACCTTTCCGTTCGGTAGGTTGCTGTGCGGTCAACGAGCTTGTCTCTCGCGCACTCTTTATAGGTTGCTATTATATTATCATAATTCATAGGAGAATGCAATATGCTATCAGGCATTTCTCTACTTTATTGATGTATCTTTCTAAAGAAAGTGCTGTCTGGGTTATACGGGATTCTAAAATCATAGCCGAGTTTATTCATTTCCTGCATTTTAATAAGCATCAGGTTCACATTTGAACCCATTATTTTTGCCATTTGAACAACATCATATCCCTCACGAGCAAGCGAATACACTTGATCATCATCGAGAAGCAGATGCGCTGCATAAGCGTTTGCTTCGTATTCAGAATGGTTTCGTACATCGAATAGCGTAAATTCCTGTAATCCGTTATCCTTTGCCATTTCACGATGAAAGGCATCGTGCCCTAATTCATGACCACAGACCATAAGACGCATATAATCATCTAATCTGTCATTCAATATTATAATACGGTGCTTCCATTTGCAGGTATACATACCGAGCAAATCACCGAACTCATTTGAATAGCACAGTTTAATACCACGGTCACGCGCAATGACAAAAGGATTTCTTGATTCACTTAACCGAACTGCGGTGTTTGCCGCATGATAGATTCCGACAGAATCAATCACAGATACCACCTCCTATATAGGCTGGTATGATAAGTCTACCATAAGCCATGTCCCGTTTGTTGGACATAGGCTTATTTTTTGTATTTTTTTGGTGTGTACTTATCAATGTTTTCCTCTTTACATTCCCAATAGACCTGTTGCAATGCTTTCATTACAGCGTCCTTATCGGAATCAGACAATTCGCCACCGGCAAATAGTCCGTGCACTTCTGTTATTAGCTGTTCCGCTTGCTTCTTTCCGCGATAGCCGTATTGACTGCTAACGGATGAAACAAAGTCATCATTCTCATTATGTAAGGTATCCGCATCAACATCAAGAATTTTTGCAAGCGTGGTATAAACCTCTCTGTTCTGCGGATAGGTTTTGCCGTTTTCATAGTTGATGATGGTTGTAGAGCCGACACCGGCCGCTTTTGCCAGTTCAGCCTGTGTCATTCCTTTCGCTTTTCGGTATTGGCGGAGTTTTTCACCGAACTTCATTTTATCTGTACCTCCTGCTACAACAATATTCAAACTGTTTGTAGAATTTTATATATACCCCTTGACAAGTTCAATTAGTTTGCGTATAATAAGAATTGTTCAAACCGATTGCATATACATCTTACAATGGATTGCAGTTATTGTCAAGGGGTAAACGAAAAATGTCACGAATAATTTTGCATTGCGATATGAATAACTTCTATGCTTCTGTTGAATGTATGCTTGATATGAGCCTTCGCGGACACCCCGTTGCTGTCGGGGGCGATGTCGAGAACCGACATGGTATCATTCTTGCCAAAAACTATGAAGCAAAAAAGTTTGGTGTTCAGACCGGAGAAGCATTATGGCAGGCAAAGCAAAAATGCAAAGACCTCATAATTGTTCCACCCCATTATGAGCAATACCTGAAGTATTCAAAACTCGCGAGAGAGATTTATGCAGATTATACCGACCAAATTGAGCCGTATGGGATGGATGAATGTTGGCTTGATGTTTCAGGCAGTACCGGTGTTATGGGTAGTGGTGAGAAGATAGCAAATGAGATTCGTGAGCGAATGAAGTTTGAACTTGGTCTTTCTATATCGGCAGGGGTATCCTTTAATAAAATATTCGCAAAGCTTGGATCGGATATGAAAAAGCCGGATGCAACAACGCTGATAACCGAAAGTGAGTTCAAAGACAGGATATGGGGACTTCCGGCATCGGATATGCTCGGAGTCGGTAGAGCAACTGAAAAGGTGCTTTCATCTTATGGTATCCATACTATCGGAGAACTTGCCAAAACATCTCCGGAGCTGTTGAAACGCAGACTTGGAAAATGCGGCATCATGATAATTCAATATGCTAACGGACAAGATCATTCTCCTGTTGCAAATGTTGATTACGAACCGCCTATAAAAAGTGTAGGACACGGTGTTACCACTCCGCAAGACCTTGAAAACTCTGCGGAGGTCTGGAACATTATGCTGGCTCTCACACAGGATATAGGACATAAGCTACGGGTTTATGGCAAACGGGCATCCGGTGTTCAGATAGATATTCGCAACAGTGAGCTATCCCACAAACAATGGCAAAAGCAATTTGAAGTGCGAACGAATAGTTCATCGGTTATTGCAAGAGAAGCATTCCGATTGTTTGAACGGTCTTATTCTTGGGATTTACCGATTCGCTCTGTAACGGTTCGAGCAATCAATCTTGTATCTGCCGGTTTGCCGGAGCAACTCAATCTATTTGAGAATTGTGAGCATATCGACAAGATGGAACGTCTTGATGAAACGATTGAAAGCATACGCGACCGATTTGGAAAATATGCGATTCAACCGGCGACGCTGTGCGGTAAAAACACAAAAATGCCGACTGATCGTGAAGTAGAACTGAAAATGCCGACAGGCATGGTTATGTAAGGAGAAATTGACTATGGTTACAATGCCGAAAGAACAGATAAAAGAGTATTCATATTTACCGGCTTCCTTATTCCCCAAAGGAGCAGTAAACATCTTTATGGGCAGAGCTGATGGTGGCAATCATTTTCTTGACTTAGGAATAAAGGAAGGGATGCTTCTGATATTCGATGCAGATGCTTCCTTTGTTGACGGACACCCGTCCTGCTTTTTACATAAGGAAACAAGGCAGTTAAAGATGCTACGGCATTCAGATGCAGATTATCAACACGCAGGAAAGCTTACAGCGGCAATAACATACTATGAGGATGATTGATTATGGAACAGAATTTCAAGAAAGTCTATGTTGGCGTTGAACTGGAGGTGTCTCCGGAAGGTAAGGTTCGCCCGGTCAGCATAACCTATGTTGATGGCATTACTTATGAAGTAGACCGGGTAAGGCAAGTTACTCGCGCTCATGCCACTAAAGTCGTTGGCACTGGTATTCGTTATTCTATCGTTGTCAAAGGTAAAGATACCTTTTTATTTGAAGATGAAGGAAAATGGTTCGTCGAAGGACACGCGGAAAATTAGAGGAGGAAAAGACAATTGAAATGTTTGTCACGAAAGAATTTAGAAGAAATCGCCGGTCGGGTTTTGAAAGCATATTATCAGCTTCCTGAGATTGCCGGAACAGAAGTGTTCCGAATTGATCCGGAACTGTTACTTACAAAGCTTCTTGGCTTAAAGATTGAATATGCACATCTCTCAATTGACCATAGTATTCTTGGTGCAACGACTACGGTGAAGATGCCGATTGAAGTCTTTTGCGGAGACGATTCCGAAACATCTTTTTATATGGACGGCAAGACTGTCTTGATCGAAAGTGATCTGAAAGAAGATACAACACAGCAAGGACGATGTAATTTTTCTCTTGCTCATGAAAGTAGTCACCAAATACTGAAAATGCTATTTCCACATGATTATGATGCTAACCCACAACTGGCTACAGTCCATTACTACAAAGCAAATTCGGAAAAGTGTAAACCGATTAAGGACTGGTATGAATGGCAGGCAAATGCGCTTGCCTCTGCAATACTACTACCTTTTGAAGTCATTGACCGTGGAATGTACATGATGGGAATGGATGGTAAAATCAAAACACTTAATAAAATATACTTTCCGAGAATATATGAGCAGTTCAGCACTCTTGCATCATTTCTTGGAGTATCAAAAACAGCTTTAGCAATCAGGATGAAGCAACTTGGCTTGCTTGAAAATAATCAACTCGACAATCCGTATTGTCTTTTAGAAGTTGAGTACAGCGGAGGGAATTAAGAATGCCTAAAGTCAATATTCGGGAAAGTAACCCAGTGCTATTTGCACAAGTAAAAAGCGAACAAGATAAACTGCGTGAGGAATGTACCGCCAGTATCAAGGTCGCAAGGCTTTGCCCGTATTGCGGACATAAAATCACGACCATCTGCAAAGGTAATCACGGCTATGCAACTGAAAAATGCGTAAACTGCGGAGAAGAAGTAATCTTTCCTCCGATCTCATTCCGCGTTGCTAACAAATAAGTAACCATTATACAATTGAATATTTGAAATAAAGCAAGCTTAGTGCCCCGGAGCCGCTTGATGCGTTGACTTCCCATGTGCCACTTGATTTAGAACTTTTCTACCTACTTGACAGTAGATAGGGTTCTATTCGTGTGGCATTATGGCAACGCATCAGGTGGCTTTATTTTTTTGACGCTCATCAAGGTTCCGAGAAAGGAATTTTGATGAGCATTTTTTATTGGCAGACAGCCATAGCGCGGTATCCGTAATCTCCGATTTTGATTTTACAAAACCAAAATCAAAATTTTAAGGAGATTACAAATAATGAAAACCACATTTTTAGTTTATAAGGATATTCACGCAGAAAACAAGGAACTTCGTGTTGCAACACATGATGAATGGGACGCAATTATGAAAGCAAATAAAGGATTGCCAACAGAAAATCGCAGGAGATTTATAAGAGATTGTATTACAGATTCTATGCAAACTGATTGTATGTTTATTGAGGTATCTCCAGATGAATATCGCAAATGGCACGCTGAACATGATAAAAGCGAACGCATCCGTAAAACAAACTCTGAGTATCAAACTCTGTCTTTTGATGCCCCCGTTGAAGGCGCTGATATAGATACTTTAGGTGAATGTGTGCCGGATGGCATAGATATTGAACAAATATCTGAGGACATCATGTTTCTTGAAAATCTGAGAGAAAAGTTGAGGCAATGGAGACCTTGGGCAAATGAGATGCTTGACTATTATCTTTCGGATAATAAGGTTTATTGTACTCAAATAATCATGTCAAAGTACGGCATAACAAGAAGAATGGTTGCAAAGAGAAAAGCGGCGTTTGTAGAAAAGATTAAAGAAATAATGAAAAATAATGAAGAATGAGTTCCCATTTGAGCCTTATTTTCTGCGGTAGAAGGTTGAGAGACTATTATAACTGAAATGAGGTGCCGATATGACAAAAGGAGAACAGGATAATACTATTCCAATATGGGAAAAGTCTTGCATTACTATTGAGGAAGCCGCAAAATACACCGGCATCGGAATTTGCAAGTTGAGAGAACTTACAAATGATGAAAATTGCGATTTCGTTTTATGGATTGGTAATAAGCGTCTTGTAAAACGAAAAAAGCTTGACGAGTTTGTAGATAAGTCTTTTTCGATTTAAGCTGTCAAAGGTGCGATTCGAAAAATCGCACCTTTGTAATCCTTTGTCGATTTGAGTATCCTTAAGGCATCACAAATCTTAAGGAGGATACGACAATGACAAAGGAAGAAAAGAATCAAGCAGTCCCGATAGCAGACAGATGTTTGCTTACCCTTGAGGAAGCAGGAGCTTATACAGGAATCGGTATGAGTACACTCCGAAACATGTCAGAACGCAAATCATGTGATTTTGTAATTTGGGTTGGTTCACGCCGAATGTTCAAGAGAAAAAAGCTCGATGAGTATTTAGAAAAAGCATATTCAGTATAACGGAGGAATCACTATGAAAAAGAAAACAAGACCGAAACCCAGTGTCAGGTTCGACAGTAATCACATTCGCTTACGAACCGGTGAAACAGAGCGGCCAAACGGTACATACTTGTTCCGTTGGACATCGGAAGATGGTCGACGTCACTCAGTATATGCTCCTACACTGGAGAAACTGCGAGAGCAAGAGGAACAAATTATTGTCGATAAGCATGACGGAGTGCGAAGCGATGTAAAATCACTGACTGTCAACGACTTATTTGACTTGTGGTGTCAACTCAAACGAGGGATCAAAGACAGCACATTTAAGAATTATATTTATATGTATGAGATGTTCGTAAAGCCATCTTTCGGGCAAAAGCGAGCAGTAAAGGTAGTTAAGTCTGATGTTCGTAAATTTTATAACAACCTTGCCGATAATAAAGTCTTAAAGATTGCTACTATTGATAATGTCCATAATGTTCTTCATCAAGTGTTCCAAGTAGCTGTTGACGATTCTCTGATGAGAATCAACCCTACTGATGGTATGCTGAAAGAATTGAAGCAATCCCATGATTTTGATGGAACAAAGCGAAAAGCCCTGACTATCTCACAGCAAAAATTGTTTCTCGAATATCTTCGTAAAGAGCCGGTCTATCTGCACTGGTATCCGGTGTTTTATATTATGTGTAACACGGGGATGCGTGTTGGTGAAATAACCGGTTTGAGATGGCGGGATATTGATTTAGAACAAGGTTTAATCAGCGTAAATCATACTTTGGTTTATTACAATCATCGGGATGAAAAAGGATGCTACTTTAGTATAAACACGCCGAAAACAAAAGCCGGAGAAAGAGTTATTCCAATGACAGAAGGCGTTAAAGAAGCTTTTCTTATGGAACGCGAATACCAGAACGAAGCCGGTATCGAAAGTTTAGGACGAGTTGATGGATACGATGATTTCATCTTCGTGAATAAGGATGGCAATGTTCAGAATCAAGGTGCACTCAACAAAGCGATTAAACGAATAATGCGAGATTGCAACTGCGAAATACTTGAAAAACTTACTGATGATTCCGAGCCTGTCCTTTTGCCTGCTTTTAGTTGCCACCACTTGCGGCATACATTTGCAACCCGACTTTGTGAATCGGGAATCAATCTGAAAGTTATACAGGATGTTTTAGGTCACGCAGATGTTTCTACTACCATGAATATATATGTCGATGTAACCAACGACTTGAAGAAAAAAGAGATATTATCATTTTCAAGCTACCTTGATAAGGGGATTCAAGGTGCAACAAGTTAATAGCGGAAGAGGTGCCCTGCTAATCTGATGGTTGGCAGGGCGTATTTCTTGTAAATCGCACAATTTTGCAAAAAGTCTTGATATTATTCTCACTTGTGAATATAATATAGTTAATTGAAGCGAGGTGTCTGTATGAATTATATTTCTGCTGCTCAGGCAGCTTCAAAGTGGGAAATATCAAAGAAACGTGTTACCGTTCTCTGTAAAAACAGACGCATATGCGGTGCTCAGATGGCTGGTAATGTTTGGATCATACCTGAAACTGCTGAAAAGCCTGCCGATGCGCGAGTGAAAAGCGGTCGATACATCAAAGATACGATAACCAAATAGCCAAATTAAAAAAAATACGGTTCGCATTTGCATGGCAAGGTTCTATATATCCACGCAAAAAACGAACAATCTATATGAATTGAGGAATATGATGATGGAGATTCAACCCTATAATGACCAATTCAAAAAGGTCGTTAATATCATCGAAACGGCAAGAGAACATGCTTTCAAAAAAGTCAACGAAGAGCTTATTTTGATGTACCGCGATATCGGCAAGTATATCAGTGAGCAATCACAGGATGCTTCTTATGGCGATTCTTTTGTTCAGAATCTTGCTGAATTTTTTGAGAAAAACTACCCGGACTTGAAGGGCTTTACCCGCCGTGGACTTTATCGTATGAAGCAGTTTTATGAACTTTATAAGGACGAGGAAAAAGTGTCACCGCTGGTGACACAATTAAGCTGGACGAATCATCTCAAGATTATGTCTGCTTGTAAGACGATGGAAGAACGTATTTTTTATATGAATATGTGCGTGAAAGAGCGTTTGACAAAGCGGGAATTGGAAAGACAAGTCGACAGCGGATACTATGAAAGATATATGCTGTCGCAGCATCCGATTGCTCCTGCGATTGAAGAAGCTAAAAAAGCAACTGGGAATGTTTTTCTGGATAATTATGTTCTTGATTTTCTTGATGTGTCGGAAAGCGTATCCGAATATGATTTGCAGAAATCAATCATTCGTAATTTGAAAGATTTCATTCTTGAGATCGGAAAAGACTTTACTTTCATTGGAGAAGAATATCGGGTACAAGTCGGGAATCATGATTATTATATTGACCTGTTGTTTTACCACAGAGGTCTATCCTGCTTGGTTGCTTTTGAATTGAAAATCGGTGAGTTCAAGCCCGAATATGTTGGCAAGGTCAATCTATATCTTGAAGCACTTGACCGAGAAGTGAAAAAGGAAAATGAAAATCCAAGTGTAGGTGTTATTCTTTGTGCAAGCAAGGATGATGAGGTTGTGGAATTTGCTCTCAGCCGCAGCTTGTCTCCTACTATGGTTGCAGACTATACCTTGAAATTGATTGATAAGACATTGTTGCAAAAGAAGTTGAAGGAATATATCGAGCTGGCGCAGTCATCCTCTGATGATGAATAAGACGAATAGCAAAGCAAGGGGTATGCCGATGAAAAACAGATATACAACAAAAGAATTAACTGAGATATTCTTTGAGGCTCTCAGCTTATTTAATGAGTGTTTAGAGTCGGATATTTCGGAGAGTAATACAGTCATTGCTTTTTTTACTCCGGACAATGGCATTGATGTATATGAGGATTTCTGCAAGGAGCATTTCCCGAAAAATCTTTCGGAAAACTACAAGGCTGACGGATATATGGATTCTTTTGCGGCTCAGGCTTTTGTAAGTGAGAAGGAATATGGAGTGCTGATTCGAGAGGATATTGATTTTACTCTTGCAGGGCTTCAATTTACCCTTTTGCATGAAATTTCTCATATGTTTTGTACTCGTAATGAAATAAAAAACGGCTTTTTCTTTGATAGATACTGCATGGGAAGCGGAGAAGAAGATGGAATTATCAATGCGGGTTACGCCATATGGAGAGAAGCTGTTGCCGATATTATGGCAGACTCTGTGTTAAGTGAAAATGCAACTATGACCTTGAAGCAGGCGAAAGCAGAGGTATTAGAGCTGTTTGATAAAATTAGCTTTGAAAATCCGGATTCAAAAAAATGCGTGTCGCTGATACTGGCTTATATTATGATTTCAAGAGAAGTTGCGTGTACGTATGAATGGCAGAAAGCAAAAATGGAGATTGAAAATCAAATTGGTTTTGATAATTCAATTATGATGCTTCTTCTTGAAATGTCTTTCATAAAGCTGAAAGAAAATCCGTTTTGGAAGATTACTCCTGATTTTATCATGGATCTTGGTTCAACATATATTACAATGCTGGCTTCCAAAAGACTACAATTCATGTAAAAAGACTTTGCACATTTCACAATCTGTAGTTTTTACTTTATACTGTAGCCCAAAGGAGGGCTATGGCATGAGTAATAAACTATCTGAAAAGCATCCTGAACTAATAAAGGAATGGTCGGAGAAAAATTCACCTTTAACTGCTGACGATGTAACCTTCGGTTCAAATAAGCTATATTGGTGGAAAGGTGATTGCGGACACGAATGGCAAGCAAGCGCAAAGAGCCGTTCTTCAGGTGAAAAATGTCCTATTTGTTCTGGAGCAAGAGTGATAGATGGCATCAACGACCTACAAACACTTAACCCCAATATTGCCGCCGAATGGTCTGATAAAAACAGTCCGTTGTTTCCGTCTATGGTTACGGTCGGCTCACATAAGAAAGTGATATGGCAATGCAGTAAAGGACATGAATGGATTGCGTCAGTAAAAAGCCGAACTATAAACAAAACCGGTTGTCCATATTGTTCCCACAATGCCGTATTAGCGGGATACAACGACCTTTCTACTACCTTCCCGAATGTGGCTGCCGAATGGTCTGACAGGAATCTACCACTGCGTCCAAATATGGTTACAGCGTTTGCAAACAAAAAGGTGTGGTGGAGATGTAGCAAAGGTCATGAATGGAATACATTGATTTCAACACGTTCCGGTGGCAGCCAATGCCCCTATTGTTCTGGAATACAATTGCTCAAAGGCTTTAATGATTTACAAACAACGCATCCTAAATTAGCACTCGAATGGTCAATAAAAAATGGTTCTTTGTCTCCTGATACTGTGAATGAAAAGTCTATAAAAATGGTCTGGTGGAAATGTGGCGTTTGCGGCTATGAATGGCAATCGCAAATCAAATCGAGAGTAAATGGTTCAAAGTGTGCTGTTTGCTCTGAGCGAGAAGTTTATACCGGTTATAACGACCTTGCAACAACTGATCCTGTCATAGCAGCCGAATGGGACAAGAAAAAGAATAAATTTTGCGTAAATAAAGTGTCCCGAAACTCGTTGTATAGTGTTTGGTGGAAATGCTCTAATGGTCACTCATGGAAAGCACGGATAGCTGACAGGGCTATTGACAACCAACCCTGCAAAATGTGCGAACAAGAATATCTAAGTGTCTATCCTGAGTTCCTTATTTCTCTTTATGCAAGGAGAAACGATATAAAAGCAGTTCTTCATTCAGACGAGCAAACAGGCATTGAGATAGATGTATATTTGCCGGAGTTGAATCTTGGAATCGATTGTCATGGTGCAACAAATGCTTTCGAGAGAAATGAAAACAGCATCAAAGAGCATATCTGTAAACAAAGCGGCATAGAGTATCTGAATATCCCGTTCAAAGGAAACACTAATACCTATGCTATCATAATACGAAATCTATTCCGCAGGCATCATATTATAATTTCGAGTGACGAGCGTACAGATAACGAAACAATAAATGAAATGTTTAAGAAGTGGAGGAGGACATATTGAAAATGGTTAAAAAATATGCTATAATTTTTTAAAGCAAGCAAAGCTTCATTGCTGATTTAATCCAACTTAATCCACAAGTCACTCCATCGTGCTATGTCCGAATATGTCCTTATATGGCTGAATAAAAATCAGCAAAAAGAGACTCACTCTTGTATATGTTCGCATATGGCGGCATATGGTCATATATTATTATAACAAGTGAGTTCCCGACGATGAAATCACTTAACTGATTAGCTAAAGCAATCAAACAAAAAGCACAGGCTCAAATATACTGCACCCTGATTAACGGACAGATAAAAAACACCCATTATTATAGAATATCTTTAACTTACGCAAGCCGGCAACATTTTTCATACGGTGTCAGCTTTGTTTTAAGCTGAATACGATGATAATTGTAGAAGTTAATGTAATTACTTATGATGGGCGAGCCTCATCATAAGTCGCAAATTTATGACGGTTAACACATTCAGATTTTTAGAGTTGAGAAGAAATTTTCTGCACATGCGTTGTCAAGTGGCGTCCCAGGTCTTGTCGTTGACGGCAAATGCCATATTCTTTAGTTAGTTTCGAATACCCTGTGTAAGTGTATTAAAACCCTTGGTCGCCGTGGAGGCTCAGTCTATCAATATTACACGATATTTTAATTCCGGCTTCAGCCCCTTCCTGCTTCTTTCGGAAAATCCCGTAACAGCTCATTCTCCAACTCTAATTGTTTGATTTGATAATCTTTTCTTGAAAGCTTATACCTTAAATCTGCTGTTTTATCTTCTTCGGTCATAATACAGCCTTTTGCCGGTCTGCCTTTCTTGTTGACAGCTATCCCGGCAGCAAGCTTGCGTTGTCTATGCTCTCTCTTGTTACTAATTCCCGGATTTGCTTGTGTGTATACCCGAGTTCCGAAGCTATCTCCCTGTGCGTTTGACCTGACCGCTTCATTTCAAAGACTTTTTCGGCTATTATATGCCCAAATTGTTTGCCCATAAAAATTCCCCCTATTGTATTTTTTAATTCTACAATAGGGGGTGTGTTTTTGCAATGTCCGTTTTTGGGTGTCAGTTCAAAGGAGATGTCTGTATTTTTACGATTTATAATAAACGCTAATTTTTTTCCGCCTTCCAGAACTTTCTGTCAAGACTTCTGTATTGTATTGCCTCCATAACATGAGCCGTTTTAATATTTTCCGAGCCTTCAAGATCCGCAATGGTTCTGGATACGCGAAGGATTTTGTCATAAGCTCTTGCCGAAAGATCGAGTCTTTCAAAAGCCGCTTCAAGGATTTTTGAGGTTTCTTCCGTCAACTCGCAATATTTCCTTGTCATGCCCGAAGACATTTTTGCATTGCAGTTAATTCCTGTTGAGCCGAAACGTTCCTGCTGAATTTTACGTGCTTTGTTTACCCTTTCACGAATTGAGGCAGAGGACTCGGCGGGCTTTTTGCGGGAGAGTTGGGAGTAATCGACCTGGGGGACGTCTATATGTATATCAAGCCTGTCAAGGAGAGGTCCCGAAACCTTTGCGAGGTATCTTGCCGCCGCTCCGTGGGGGCATCGGCAGGGCTTTGTCGGATGTCCGAAATATCCGCATGGACAGGGATTCATTGCACATACAACCATTACATTACACGGATAGGTAAGACTGCACGACGCTCTCGATATTGTAATGGAGCCGTTTTCCATAGGCTGCCTCATAACCTCCATTGCTACTCTTGAAAACTCGGGCAGCTCGTCCAAAAAAAGAACGCCGTTATGAGAAAGGGACAGCTCGCCGGGTCTTGGTATCGAGCCGCCGCCCGAAAGACCGATGGAGGAAACCGTATGATGCGGTGCTCTGAACGGTCTTGCGTTGACAATTGATGCTTCATTTTTAAGCTCGCCCGCAAGCGAGTATATTTTTGTCGTCTCCAATGCCTCATTAAAGGTCATATCCGGAAAAATAGTCGGTATTCTTTTGGCAAGCATACTTTTACCCGAACCGGGAGGGCCTATCATAATCAAATTATGACCGCCTGCGGCGGCGACTTCAAGCGCGCGCTTTGCCTCATACTGACCCTTAACCTCACTGAAGTCGGGCAAAAGCGGGTCAGGCTGTGCCATTTCGAATTTCTTCAGCGGCATCGGCTTGATAAAGCTTTTTCCGTTTAAGTGGTTGACAAGCTCCCTTACCGTGTGAACGGGATAGACTTGAATTCCCTCGACCACAGACCCTTCCCGGGCGTTATCAAAGGGGACATAAATGACGCGCATACCGTTTTCTTTAGCCGCAATTACCATAGGTAAAACGCCGTTAATTCGCCTTAACTCTCCGGAAAGTGAAAGCTCGCCGATAAATGCGGAGAGCGAAAGGTCGGCGACGACCTGCTTTGTGGCGGACAAAATAGCGACAAGCACGGGCAAATCATATACAGCGCCTTCCTTGCGCGTGTCTGCCGGTGCAAGATTTACGGTTACATGGCGAGTAGGCTCGAAAAGCATGCCGCTATTTTTAATTGCCGAGACAACACGCTCGCGAGCTTCTGATACCGCGGCATCAGGTAAGCCGACGACATCAAACCTGTATTTTCCCTGGGATAAGTCTGCCTCGACCTCAACCATGTAAGAGTTAAGACCGAGTAGCCCAACACTGTTAATTTTAGCAAACAAGTCTATTTTCTCCTGTCAGGTTTATGACTTTTTATCATCCTCTTCACCGGGTTTTTCTTTCTCACTCTTTTTCAAGGGATCAAAGTAAATAACGGTATCTTCTAAGTTTATGTCACCGGAATGAAGAATAATCGGGGCTTGTGCTTCAAGGCTTTCAAGCTCTTCCTCCCGTGCGGTTTTAGGGCAAAATTCAAAGGCTTTCAGCTTTGTAAGCAAATAAAACAATACCGCTATACCGACGGTGAGAATTGATATTGCAGCACCTATAACCATACCTCGAGGGGAATATTTGAATTCAACCGTATGGTATCCTGCAGTAATCGGGACGCCAAGCAGTGCGTCCGCCGATTTAATATAATTACCCGAATAAACCCTTTCACCGTCTATGAACACAGACCAGCCTTCGTCATAGCTTATTGAGGTATATAGAATTCCGTCGGCGGATACATTAATATCTCCCGTGATTTTTGTGTCTTCAAAGCTTGTGACGTTCAAACTGTCCTCACGGAGCATATCATAAGCAAGGGAGAAAGCCTCCATGTCGAGTCCGGCTACATGCAGATATAAAACGCCTGAGTTGCCGCCCGTTATTGGAATTTTCACCTTGAGGGTTTCTCCTGCCTCGCGTATGCCCAAATCAAAAACATAAGGCTTTGTATCGATTGCTTGAGATGCAAAATACCCGTAATCGCTTGAAATATCAATTGCTTTAACGGATGAAGAGGAGGATCTCAAATAGATGTAGGTGTTTTGTGTTTCAGGGACGATAAAAGACATCGTTACCGTTCCCTCTCCAACGCCCTCGGTCTTATTGTAATAGAAATTACCGGTGGCAAACTCCTCGTCGGTAAAATAGTCAATATCGCTGTACTGCGCGTCAAAAGCGGCAATGTTTTTCAGCACTTCCGGAACGCCTGTGGCATTTTCAATAAAGCTGTTTTGATTGGCGAAGGGATTGTTATCGTCGTGCACCCAAAAAGATAAATTTGAGTCTGTCCTAAAAGCAATAGGCAGATAATAATTATTGCGGTATGCCTTAAAAGTCCCGTAGGATGCGACTTCGGTATAAAGATTGTGGTTGCTGATTTTACTGCTGTTGTCAACAAGATACTTAAGTGCAAACATTGCGTTATACACCGGAGTTTGAGGGTTGTAGGTGTGACTGTTTATATAGTTACTGTAAAGACCAAGATGGTAGTGCAGATTTGAGACTTTTTCATATGCCATTGAAGAAAAGGTTGAAACGCCGTTGTAGCCGTACCAGGCAGGGTCCATTCGCGCTCTGATTTTAGTCAGCTCCATCCTGTACCTGTCATTACCCTCCTGCTTGTCAAGCATGTCCTTAACAGCGACAAAATCATCGTAATCACCGGTATATGATTGCTTGCTTTGGTCCATGCTGTAATGGTTTGTATTAGCTACCGTGTATTCCGCGCATACGGCACAAAGAAGCAAAGCTGCGACGGCATATGCAGGGTATCGTTTATCCCTGAGCATACACAAGGTAGAAACATAGATTCCCGCAAAAGCAATCGTTATCCATAAGGTAAGCTCCGTAAAGTTTTTGGAACCGATTTCTTGAACGAGGACAGAAAACAGAATTACAGCAACACCCGCACCGAGTATTTGTCTTCCGGTAAATTCCTTTAGGGACTTATACGCCTTAAAAGCAAGAATCAGCAGTAAAAACGAGTACATATTTGAAAATCTGTATGGCAAATCATTAGGAAAATGAAAACCATGCCAAATGAAATTCAACTTATTAAGATAAAATGACGCGAAGAAAACTCCGAGTAAAGTGATATCGGCAGCTTTTTCCCTTACCGAGGTTTTTTTAGAGAATAAATACAATGGCAAGAGCAAAAGCGGAAGGACACCGCAGTAAATATTGGGGAGGACATCTTCTCCGCTACTTCTTATGGTTGGGTTAAGATACGCAAGGTGATTTGACAAAAAGTCAAAAACACTGAAGTAGGTTTTCCAGTTCTGCGGCCACGAGTCAGAAGTTGCGGAGCACGCGTTTAATATATAGTAAAGGGGGACAAGCAGGAAGGCACAAGAGAGAAGAGCGCCTAATGAGGTAAAGGCGAACCTGACCCCGCTGTCAAGGAAGCGGGAATTCCTGAAAAAGCGACCAATCTTTATAAGCAGCCTTTTAAGAGGAGCTTTATCCTTTGAGACGCTTGCGAGCTTTCCGAAATAAGTGTCATTAAGAGTGTGCCGACCGAAATAATAAGCAAAGAAATATAAAACAGAGAATATTGCGAGCATATAAGCCATATAGAAGTTTGTTAATGCGGCAAGCACCAGTGAAAGATAGTAAAGCTTCATCTTTCTTTCGTTTATAAGCTTCTCAATGCCCAGGGCGACCAAGGGAAGAAGATAAAAACCGTCAAGCCACATTACATTCCAATAATACGCTATAAAAAACCCGCTGCACGCATACAGAACTCCGAAGGCGGAGGTTGCGGGGCTTTTCAGTTTCTGCGAATTTCCGAAGTAATAGGAGCTTGTAAAGGAAGCCGCAGCCGCTTTGAGCAGAATAATCGCGGCTATAGCCTCCGGCATATTTTTATGTCCGAAAAGAAGAATCAGAAAAGAAAAAGGAGAGGAGACATAGTTGAGGTAGTTGCCTAAAAAGCTTGAACCGCCACCCGTGGTCCAAGAATACAGAAAAGAAGAGCCGTTGACAATTCTGTCATAAAACTCCGCGTAAAGAGGACCGTATTGATGATATAGGTCCATCCTTAAAATAGTTATATTACCGAACGGAAAAAGATCATAGCAAAAATAAACTACAATCATTATTAAAGACGTGCACGCTGCGGCAATAAGTGCAAACCTGTTTTCATATACGGTCTTTCTGATTGCTTCGCCGTTTAGCTTAAATCTTTTTTCAGTGCTTTTTACTGCCGTATTTTCCGTTGGGTTAATTTGCTTATTCCTGTCCAACGATTGACCCTCTTTCAATCAAAGAAATATTTTATAAATAATACCATATTTATGTAATCGTTTCAACAATTAAATTATTGTAATATTTCTATGCTTAAACAGATTCGTATTCGTTCTAATTTCGGACAAGTGTTAATAATATTTAATATGAAAAATTTCAAGGAAGCTGTTTCGCTGCTGCCAAAGGATTTAAGAAACGAACTTTTGTCGGTGAGCGAAGAGACAATGGCTAAAATAAGTGAAGTAAGACTCAGAGCAGGGAGAAGCGCATCATTTATTATTGACGGAGCCGTTATGTATTTATGCGCAGGCGGAAGAATGTCCTCAATTTATCCGTCAACAGGCGTAGTACTCGGTGCGCAGAGACTTGAAGAAACAGTTACCGCGCTTTGCAGGTATTCGGTTCACTCGTTTACAGAGTGCATTAACCGAGGATATGTGACACTGCCGGGAGGACACAGGGCCGGAATATGCGGTACGGCATCGGTAAAGGATGGAGAGATTACCGCGGTAAGATGCTTTACTTCAATAAACATACGAATAGCACGAGACTTTTACGGATGCTGCAAGGGCGTGCTTTCTAAGCTTGAGGGTTGTCATAGCTTTCTGATAATAGGACCTCCCATGTCCGGGAAAACAACTCTTTTAAGGGATTTGTGCAGGTGGTTTTCGGATGAAATAAACTGCCCGAAAAAGCTTGCTGTTATTGACGAAAGAGATGAGATAGCTGCTTTGGCGGCGGGAGCGCAGGGCAGAAATCTCGGAGTAAACACAGATGTGTTGTCGCTTTATCCCAAGGGAACGGGAATTGAAATAGCACTCAGATGCTTTTCGCCCGATATAATAGTACTTGATGAAATAGGAGGTCTTTCGGAAGCGAGCAAAATCCTTGAGGGCGTGAATTCCGGTGTTGATTTTATAGCTACAGCTCACGGCTCATGTTTGGAGGAAGCGGTTTCAAGACCGCAGATAAAATTGCTTCTTACAAGCGGTGCGTTTAGGAAGGTAGTTATTCTCGGCGGGAGAGAAAACCCCGGCACGGTTAAAGAGGTATTCGATAGCGAAAATTTATTTTAGGAGCAAAAAAAGTTGAGATACGCAGCAATCGCTTGTTTTGTATTCATTCCCCTTATCTGGTCTTCGGAAAAGGTAAAAGGACTAAGGTTAAGGGCTGAGCTTTTTCAGGAAATCTGTCATATGCTGACAACGGTAAAAATGCGGCTGCAGTTTGACAATCCCACGACCGGCGAGCTGATATCTTCCCTGTGCCGGGAGGAAAGACTGAAAAGGCTCGGTTTTTTGACAGCCTGCTTCGACTCACTCAAAGGCAAGGGCGATTCGTTTCATAAAATGTGGGAGCAGGCTGTCCGAACGGATGAGATGATAAAAAAGTACTTTCCGTCGGCGGATGTAAACGCTCTTGTATCATTCGGGAACACTCTCGGAACAACCGATACCGCTTGTCAGCTTGAGTTTTGCGAAAAATGCATCGGTCAATTCGAGGAAAAAAGAGCTGCAGCCATTTCCGAAAAAACGAGACTGGGGAAGATGTATATTACCTTAGGCATGGCGGCGGCATTTACTTTATTAATACTTTTGATTTAACGGAGAGGAAGTTACATGGGAATTGAGTTCGTAATCAAAATAGCGGCCATAGGAATAATCGTGGGAGTTCTTAATCAAGTGCTTACAAAATCAGGTAAAGAAGAGTACGCAATGGCTACAACCATCGCCGGTCTGATTTTAGTGATCGCTATGATATTGCCGAAAATAGGCGCTTTGATTTCCGAACTAAAAGGGATGTTTGGCATATGAGACTGGAAATCATCGAAATATCAGGACTTGCCATATTGGGCGTAGCAGTGATATTGCAAATAAAAAAACACGCTCCCGAATTCACCCTTCCCGTACAGTTGGCAGTGATATGTATTGCCTTTGCATTTACTGCAGGGTATTTTACGGATGTCATAAGGGCTGTTATAGAGTTGTCCGAATTCGGAAATTCCTCAGTGAAATATGCGGGAATTTTGTTGAAGGCAAGCGGGGTGACGATTGCGGGTAACCTTGCTTGTGATATTTGCAAGGACAGCGGAGAGACAGCTTTGGCAGGTATTATCGACCTTATTGTAAAGGTAATAGTTATATCGCTTTCGCTTCCGATAATCAAGCTATTGCTGCATATGTCATTCGGGTTGATGAAATGATGAAAAAAAGAACGTTGAAAATGTGCGAGTTTGCGGTTGTGTTTTTGCTCCTTTTACCTCTTGTAACGCAAATGGCTTTTGCGTCGGACGGGGAGATTGACAGCTATAAAGAATTTGACCGGAGTGAGGAACTGTTTTCTGCTCTTGATGATGAAACAAAGGAGCTTTTAGAAGATATAGGCATAACGCAGGTCGAAATAAAAGAGCTTTTTGGCGTGGGCTTCAATCGGGTTATAGGAGCAATATTCAATTTACTTACAGGCTCGTTAAGAGAAAAAGCTTTGATTTGTTCTTCCGTTATGGGTGCAATGCTTGTCCTTTCGATTGTTTCTTCGGTCTCGGCACAAAGCGGCGGCAGGGGCATTGAAATTACCGGGTATTGTGTGCTCGCTCTTATTGTCGGACTGCCGCTTGTTTCCCTTGTTTCCCTTGTACAAAGCGTTTTCGTTTCGGCACTTAACTTTATGAAAGCGTTTATTCCGATTTATGCGGCAATTATAGCGGCCTCCGGAAAACCTGTTCTTGCCCTTTCGTTTAATACATCGGTTCTTGCGCTTGGAGAGTTTATAGTGTACTTCGTAGAAAATATTTATGCCCCGTTTACCGGAATGATTTTTTGTCTTGCTTTTGTGGGGGGGATTTCAGATTTTATTGACTTTGAAAATGTCATAGCAGGTATTAAAAAAGGCATAACCTTTATTTTAGGGCTTTCGGCGACTCTTTTTTCGGGACTTCTTTCTATCAAAGGCGTTTTGGCGGCAAGCTCGGACAGCGTAGGAGCAAAGGGAATAAGGTTTATTATAGGCTCGTCCGTACCTGTTGTGGGCAATTCGGTAAGCGAGGCATTTGCCTCTGTAATGGCGGGACTATCCCTTGTAAAAAATACAGTCGGAGCGTTTGGGATTGTAGCTGTTTTTGCCATATTTCTGCCTGTGCTCATTGAAATTATCGCATGGCTTGTTATTCTGAACATTTCCTTTGTTTTTTCAAAAACCTTGGGATGCAATAAGGAAAGTGTCTTGTTTCGCGGTTTAGGCTCTTGCCTATCGCTTCTTTTGGCATCTACCGTAATAACGCTTGTAGTGCTGATAGTATCGTGCGGCATAATACTTAAGATAGCGTGATGATATGGACTTATTAAAAGAAACGGCTGTAAATATTGCTGTATGCTCGATAATAAGCGCAGTTGTGCTGATGTTTGTCGGGAAGGAATCATCTCAAAAAGCCGTCAGAATTCTTTTGAGTATGACCTTAATTACGGTAATTGTAATTCCGTTAACTTCTTATAAGGAAATAGGAAATGAGATTTTCCGATACTACGAGGAAGCCCAAACAGACAGTTATTATTATGAAAGAGAGAAGCTTAACGAGAATGTGTTAAAAAAATACGAGCTTGCGCTGGAAGAGGTAATCGGAGAAATTCTTACAAAAAAAGGCGTGTCCGATTATAAAGTAAGCGTAAAAGCAAAAGGCTATGGGGAATACGGAATAAACATTACAAGTGTTCGCATATATTTGAAGGACGAGTACAAAAAGCTGCAGGAAGAAATCATCAATGCCGTATATGATGAGATTAATATAAAAGCGGAGATAAATTATGGATAAGGAAAACAATCTGAAAAGATTATCGGATAAATTAAAGCAGGATAAAAAACTCGCCTTAATAGTCGTTTTGGCAATTGTCGGCTCTCTTTTACTAATTTTAAGCGAAATAATACCGAGCAGGAGGAGCGAAGAGGAGAAAAAAGTTATTCTTGGTGAAAATGACGTGTATCTAACCGAATACAGGACGGCTCTCGAAGACAATCTTGAGAGAATGATTTCAAAAATTGCCGGGGCAGGCGAATGCTGCGTAATGATAACTCTCGAGTGTTCCGTTGAAAGGGTTTACGCTCAAAATATAAGCTCCGGAAGCGATTATTTTGAGGGTAAAAACAACCAAAACGGCACGAGCGAGCATGTAATTATCAAATCCGGAACCGGCATTGAGGGCGGTCTTTTGATATCCGTAATAGAGCCAAGGGTACGGGGAGTAGCAGTCGTTTGTGAGGGTGGCGATTCATATATAATTAAAACGGCAATTACGGATACCGTAACAGCTCTTTTTTCAATAGGGGGCAATAAGGTATCTGTTGCAAAAATGAAACCTTTAGGGGAGGAATGAACTTGAACGTTCTGATTAAAAGGAGACAACTCATCATGGCGGCGCTTATCGTAGTTCTCGGAGCGGCGGTCTTTGTGAATTGGTATTTCACAAACGGGGATAAGAATTTGGGTAAGGATAATAACGCAACCGGGGAGCATGCGCAAAACCTCGGTGAAGCGCAGTTAGTTGACAACAAATCCGATACATCCTCAAGCACAGATGCCATTTCAGCGAAAGAATATTTTGCGCAAATAAAGCTCAACAGGGAAAATTCGCGAGAAGATGCAATGAATAACATCAATGCAGTTCTTGACAGCGCCCAGGTGGATTCAAAGCTTGCGCAAAGCGTAGCGCAATCACTTGATAAGCTTGTTGCGGAAATAGATCTCGAGTCGTCGATTGAAACTCTCGTATCCGCGAAACTCGGCTGCGAATGTGTTGCCGTCAGCAGTGATAAGTCAATACAGGTAGTAGTGGAGAAAGGTAAATTGAATGACTCTGCCGTACTGCAAATTAAGGATATTGTCCTCAAAAACAGCAACATATCCGCTGAAGGCATAACAATACTTGAGGCGGGAGCCTAAATCCTATCTTCTTTAATAAAAGATGTCAGCACGAGATTAAAAAATCTTGTGCTGATATGTAATTCAAATCCTTATTTGTGCTAAAAGACTTTTGGAGTTATTCTATTTGAAAGGCGTGAGCTCAATGTATATCCTCATTGGAGGAAAAAGAATACTTGTTGCTGTCGTCGCTCTTATTCTGGTTGTTACGGCCCTTATAGGAGGCTTATCGTATTCGGAAAAGCTAAAGCCGACGAGCGCATCACCAAGCGAAAAGAATGAGGATAAAAAGGAAATTATAAAATGGGTTGATTTTAAGGTAACATATGAGGCGCTGGATTACGCCATTAAGCTTGACATAAAGTATCACGAGAGTGAAAGACCTGTAAGCTTTATTGAGCTGCTTGCCTATACAGCCGCAAAAAACGGAAACAATTTCAGTCGCTTTAAGACGAGCCGGCTCGACGCGATAATAGATAAACTCAACTCCGGTGAAACGATGGCTCAGCTAAGCGAAGGGTTGAAGTATTATGACTATTATCTCGAGGCGTATACTGCAATTCTTTCCGGAATTGTGGGAGAATACGAGATAGAGGTTGACGACGAATTATCCGAAACGGGCAAAAGATGGGAGAGAAAATACGGAATTAAGGCATTTTCGCCGTTTGCAAAGGGCTTCTATTACAGACATTATGACGATTTCGGAGCGGGTCGTTCATACGGATTTAACAGAAAGCATTTAGGGCACGATATGATAGGCTCTGTCGGCACTCCCATTATCGCCGTAGAGGGAGGGATTATAGAGCAGATGGGCTGGAATCAGTACGGAGGCTGGAGAATCGGAATACGCAGTAAAGACAAAAAAAGGTATTACTATTATGCTCATTTGCGCAAGAATTTCCCCTATAACAAAGACCTAAAAGTCGGTTCTGTTGTTCAGGCAGGCGATGTTATAGGGTATCTCGGAAGAACGGGATACAGTATAAAGGAAAACGTGAATAATATAAACGTAGCCCATCTGCATATAGGCTTGCAGCTGATTTTTGATGAATCTCAAAAAGAATGCTACAGCGAAATCTGGATAGATGTTTATCCCATAATGCAGCTTCTCTACAGAAATAAAAGTGCGGTTGTCAAAAATGAGCAGACAAAGGAATACCGGAGGATTTACGAATTTCGGGAAATTATTGAAGATTAGGCTCAGGGGTAAAACTGCCGAATAATAAAAAAATCGCGCTCGACGGTATTCAGCCCGAGCGCGATTAAGTGTGTCAAAATAAAATTGTTTTCATATGATATTTATAATAAAAATATTATTACATAAAGGATGATTTAAGTGTTAATTCATACAGTACAGCCCGGGGACAGCATATATTTGATAGCTCGAAGATATGGCGTTTCCCCCCAAAGGCTTCTTAATGACAATGCAATCGTAAACCCGCAAAGATTGATGATTGGGCAGGCTATTGTAGTTCCCGTAACAAGCGTTCGGCATACGGTTGCCGCAGGCGAAACACTCTCCTCCATATCCCGCAGATACGGCGTCCCCGTGAGCGAAATAGTGGCGGCAAATCCTGCTATTACAAACCCCAATGTCATTAGAGCCGGTCAAGTAATAACCATTCCCTTCCCGGATGAAAAGCTCGGCTCGATATATGTCAACGGCTATGTATTTCCGGGAATAAGCACACAAACATTGGCAAGGACATTACCTAATCTCACCTTTATCAGCATATTCAGTTATCAGGTAAGAACGGACGGAAGTCTCTCAAGCCTCAATGACCAAGCGATAATAAATGCGGCAAGAGCGGCTAATGTTGCCCCGCTGATGGTTATTACAAATATCCGCGAGGGCGGGGGATTCAGCAGTGACATCGCTCACGCCGTGCTTACGAACCAGACCGCACAGAACAATCTAATCAACGCCATACTTGAGATACTCCCCAAGGGTTATTACGGAATTAATGTCGATTTCGAGTACATTTATCCGTATGACAGGGAAAGCTATAACCAATTTATCACAAGACTTACACAAATAGTGAAGGCACAAGGGTATATTATAGTAACCTCTCTTGCGCCGAAAACAAGTGCAACTCAGCCCGGTACCTTATATGAGGCGCACGATTACCCCGTACACGGGGAAACGGTGGATTTCGTTATACTTATGACATACGAATGGGGTTACACTTACGGTCCGGCTCAGGCTGTTGCCCCATTGAGAGAGGTGAGAAGAGTTCTCGATTATGCTGTTACTGCCATCCCTAACGAGAAAATTCTTATGGGCATACCGAATTACGGGTATGACTGGACTCTTCCTTTTGTACAGGGGTCGGCGGCAAAGGTTTTGTCAAATACTGCGGCGGCAAATTTAGCCTCTGAGGTAGGGGCGCAAATATTCTTCGATGAAGCCGCACAATCTCCGTATTTTAACTACTATGACTCTTCGGGAAGGCAGCATGTTGTCTGGTTTGAGGATGCTCGAAGTATACGTTCCAAGCTTTATGTTGTTGATGAGTATAACCTTGCCGGCGTCAGCTATTGGACGCTCAACAATTACTTCCCTCAAAATTGGATAGTACTTAATTCGATGTTTAATGTTATTAAGGTGTTATAACAGAATTACTAAATGAAACGGAGGCGGCTTCGCAGCTTAACGATACCGCCTCTGAAGCTTGTTTAAATCCTATTCTAAATCTACAAAACCCGCTTCCTTGCCTACTCCTTCAACAACCTCGTCTTTTATTGCGTCCTTGAGCTGACCTCCTAAACCCTCTCTTACGGTGGTTTTTGCAAGTCCTTTAGTAAGGGGGTTGTTATTGAGTATTTTTCCCATGCTGTAATCTCCGACATCAACCGAGGAGCCTTTTGGGATGGGCAGTTTACCCTTCAATATATCGAGACCCTTGTCTACTCCCGAATCAAACACTCCCTTTGTAAGACCCTTTCCAAAGGCATCTGTAAGATCCTTTCCTTCTATTGAAGCGTCAAGAGCACCCTGGAGACCTTCGTTGAGTATACCTGTAGCGGCCTGTTGCCACGGGTTATCATCACCGAATTTATCCTTTACAATCTCTGTTCCGGCGTTGAGAATACCTTTTGCAAGATGTTTAGAAGCGTTTTTGGGATCTGCCATACCTTCGCCCATACCGCTTGCCATTGCTTTGCCTGACTTATAGGCAAGCTTGATTTTTTGACCCGCGGGTCCCGTAACATATGAAAGTCCTTCGACTGCGACATCAGCCCCGAACTGAACGCCCTCGGCTGCCTTAAGCGCCATATCGAATCTGTTCGAGGTTTTCATTTGGGTCTTGTATTCGGCGATGTTTTTCTCCATTTGTGCTTCAAGCTCTTTTTTCTTTGCGGCATTTGCAGTCTTGACAGCCTTTTCATAAGCTTCTCTCTCAGCTCTGATTTTATTTGTAAGCTCTCTTGATTCCTGAGAAGGCCCTATCTCGCCGCGGTCTTGAGCTTCATAGTCTATACTTGCATCGTTTTCCGCAAGAGTTTTGGAAAGCTCCGATTCCCTTTGCTTAAGTTGCTCTAACCGCGTTTTTACGGCATCGGTATTGTAACCCGGTACATTGTATCCCTTTGCAACCGCCTCGAGCATGGCTTTTTCTTCCTTGACCGCGATATAATCCGCCTGCCTTTGCTTTACCCATTCGTTCTTTGATTCAAAGTCTGCTATCTTTTGAGCCTTCTCTTGAGCTATTATCTGTTTCTCGTATTCGGTATTCCTGATTTGACTTTCAAGATAGCCCATATACTCTTCATACTGCTTTTTCAGATTATCATATCCCGGGTCTGTCTTGTCTGCCGTTTTCTCGGAATCCTCCCAAGCCTGTTTGTATTCTTTTAATTCACCTTCAAGTGCGTTCTTTGCCGCGTCAAGTGTATTTTCAGCCTCATTATAAGCGTCCTTTACAATATCCGCTTGCCTTTTCGCATCTTCTACTGCGGCTTGCGCTATGGTTTTTGCTATATCCTCGATATCTGCCGGGGCTTCTTTAGTTTCGGCACCGGAACCGCCGCTGCCCGAACCGCCTCCGGATTGTTCGCCCTCTTGGTCATCTTGACTCGCTTCCCTGCACGCCCTGAACATTGCTTCAATAGATATCATAAGCGCGCCTACAATAGCAGAACTGCCGGCAACAACGCCGAAAACTTCACTCGAAGAATTAGTTACAAAGTCAACCTTAATTTTCATAATGCATCTGCCTCCCAATCAGTTTTTTTATATATACTGTTGCATAGTGTGATTTCGGGAACAATCGGACAACCTCCGAAACATGACTTGAACTTTGGACATGCGGGACATTTGTTTTTTTGCCTGTTCCTGAACTCCTTGAAGCATTCGCTGTTCCAAGCATCCTCGATACTTTTGTCTTCAAGAGATACCGAAAAATATGTATTTTTCTCAAAACTGCAAGGAAACAGCCTGAAATCCGGGGAAATATAAGCGGAAAATCTTCCCGCCTCACACGCCTCAATACACATAGGATTAATTTTGCTTGTAAAGCTGATTAGCGCGGGAACGCTGCAGCTGTCAAAGCCTGCCTTATCGGCTGTTTCCTTTTCGTCAAATAGAGAAAAAAACTTCCGGACTCTTTCATCGTTGATGCTCAGGACATTATCCAAAGTCCCCAATCCGACGGGCTTGTGCAGGAGAAAGATGATGCGATTAATACCCGAGGGATAGCTCCTTTTTTCCATTAAGGTTATAGCCTCATCAATAGTGCTTTTGGAAAGACAATAATGAATATTGGTCCTTATGCCGTATGAAACGAACATCTCTATTGCCCTGAGTGTGTATTCGCTTCGATACCAGCTCACGGCAACTGCTCCGCAATACCTCTTTATCGAGGGGAGAAGCTCTTTTTTGAGCCCGAGACCGGAGGTTGTGAAATTAGGAATTACACCGTTTTCACGGGCGTATTTCATAATTTCTTCTATTTCCTCGTGCATATCGGGGTCGCCTCTTCCCCCTAAAGCAACTTGAAAGGTTTTGCCCTTACATTCATCTATTATTCTCTTAAAGTTTCGAAGAGGCATATTATTTTCGGTTATTTCAATGCCGTTTTGATAGCATTGAACGCCGGATTTAGAGCATAATCCGCTTTTGCCGTGGGCACAGTGCCCCATAATGCCGACATCCAAAAGCTCGGGGAAGCTGCCCATAAAAGGATCCTCACCTGTATCATTTCCCCGCTCGTCATATACATTGCTCCTGACTCCCGTTCCGTCCTCTTCGTTGAATACGGAAAAATAACGATACAGTGTATCGTGAAGCGTTATCATGCTTTTTTCCTCTTTGTAAAAGCAAGAATTATTAAAAGCACAATTCCCGCAACAAGCAGAGCCGCACCTATATAATATCCGAGATAACTGACGAATAAATTATCCCTGAAGGACCCGTTTATATATTTTATTCCTCCGATTTTTGAATTGAGGAAAATAAGCGGGGCATCGGCAAGCAGTCCTGTTACGAACCCTGACATAAGGATATATGTATGTTCATCGGTGTAAGTGCTTTCGCGCCTCAGAAGTCTTGAGGCGTCAGATGTTGAAAGGCGGCTGAATTTGAAAATCCAATGACGCCTGCCTTCTCCGAGAAGATACGAAATAGTGAACGAAATAAGAATAGCAACGAAGTATTTATCTATTTTGTTTATTTTTAATTCGTCTGTTCCGTAGGAAGCAAAGTAATTAGCGGCCGCAAGTCCTATTCCTCCACCTATCAGCATAAGATAAATTGCTTTTGTTGAAAGAGCCTTGAACGACAATTTCAGCTCGGGTACCAAACGGACTATAGGAAGAAAAGTCTTCCTGAACCCGTAGCTCTTAATTCTTGAAAGAAGCTTTTTGCCGAAAGAAAAAACTATTGCCCAATAAATTGTTTTCGAAACAATCCCGTTACGAGTTGCGGTAAGAAATACAATCGGGAGCTTAATAAAATTCGGTATGTGGTCTGCAATACCCTCCCACCAAAAAACAAGGTTAACGGCAAAAACAATTCCCAATTGAATTCCCAGAACTTTTGCCATCTGAGGGATACTCTTTATCCCTGATTTTCCGAGTGAAAGCAACCACGAAACCAATGTTTCATTCGGCTTTGCCAAAGTCGAAGAAGAGTCTTCTGTTCTTGATTTATCCAAAAAATTATCCATACTATGACCTCCCTCTTTAACATTAATATCAATATATATTAACAAAGCCTGTTTTTAATGCAACCGGGAAAAACAAGCGTCTTATAAAACTAATATATAAACATTATTTTTATTATGTCAAGAAATATTTTTCGGTTTTAAATCACATCCGAAAAATCTTAAATATCCGCCATATCCGAAATTTCTCGCACTCCCTTAGAGGGCGTGATTTTTCCGATCTCTTTCATCGGAAATAATCGACTGAGCAACTTTTATGCCGTCTACGGCGGCGGATACTATGCCTCCCGCGTAGCCTGCCCCTTCTCCGCAGGGGTATAGGCCCAAAAGCCCGGAGGCGTTCATAAATTCGTCTCTGACAATTCTCACGGGAGCGGAGCTGCGAGTTTCGGGAGCGGTGAGAACGGCGTCGGGCAAGTTAAAGCCGGGAAGCTTTTTGTCAAAGCTGTATACGGCGGACAAGACTGTATCAGTGACCCATTTCGGCAGAACAAGACGCAAATCACTAAGCACTACCCCTGTAGGACACGAAGGTGTGACACCGCCTAATTTTTTTGACGGCACACCGTTTAAGAAATCTCCTAACAGCTGGGCAGGGGGGCTGTAGCTTTGGCTTACCTCAAACGCCTTTTTCTCGATTTCGCGTTGCAGGTACATTCCCGAGAGCGCATGGCTGTCAGGGAAACTGTGCGGCTCGATACCCACCAGCAAAGCGCTGTTGGCGTTTTCGGCGTCGCGCTTGTATTCGCTCATTCCGTTGACCGTTACAGATCCTTTTTCGGAAGAAGCGTTCACAACAATACCACCCGGGCACATACAGAACGTGTAAGCGCCTCTTGCGTGAAGAGAGTGGTCGGATAGCTTATATTCCGCAGGCGGGAGCAAGGGGTTTGCGTAGTTGCCGCCGTATCGGCACTTATTAATATATTCCTGAGGATGCTCTATTCTCATTCCGACGGAAAACGCCTTTTGAGCAATTTCAAGCCCCATAGAATATAGCATTTCATAAGTATCCCTTGAGGAATGCCCGATGGCAAGGATAATCGTATCAGTTTCAAAATCCGTTTTACTTTTGTTTTTTTCCCTAAAGGATACTCCGTGAACAAAGCCGTTTGCAACTATAATATCGGTCATTTTACAGCCGAATTTTATCTCTCCTCCAAGAGAGATTATTTGCTTTCTAATTGCTTTAACTACGGTTTTAAGCTTGTCCGTCCCGATGTGCGGCGAAGCCTCATATAATATCTCGGCAGGTGCGCCGTATTTTACCAGTTGAATAAGCACCTCTCGGCATATAGGGTTCTTGATTCCGGTAGTCAGCTTCCCGTCCGAAAAGGTTCCCGCTCCGCCTTCGCCGAATTGAACGTTTGTGTTTTCGTCCAGCTCTCCGGTTTTCCAAAAGCGCGATACCTTGTCGCTGCGAGTATCTACGTCATCGCCGCGCTCTAAAACAAGCGGATTCAACCCGAATCGGGCAAGAAGGAGAGAGGCAAACATACCCGCAGGACCGAAGCCTACAACAACAGGTCTGAATTTCGAATTGCGATAAAGGGAAGGGGGCGAGTAACAGAAGTCTTTAACTATACTGACTTTACTTTCGGAGAAACCGGTGACAAGGGAAGCCTCATCAAGCTGAGTTTCGATATCAACCGAATAAACAAAATGAATGTCATCTTTCTTTCGCGAGTCTACCGACCTTTTATATACAGTCAAGTTTTTTATATCGCTCTTATTTATTCTGAGAGTCTTTGCAACTGCCGTTTCAAGGTCCTCGCTCAAGGAGGAAAGGGGCAGCTTTATTTCATTTACTCTTATCATTATTCATAATCCCCGCAACTGCGTTATAGCCGGCTGTTCTTCCCGATGTCCACGCAAAATGCAGGTTGTAACCGCCGCAAATTCCGTCTGCGTCAAGTAGCTCGCCGCAGATATATAAGCCGTCTGCAATACGCGACGAGAGCGTGACAAGGTCAATTTCTTCGCTCGCTACACCTCCCGATGTGACTTGTGCATCGGAAAAGCCTTTTGTTCCTATAACGAGAGATTCAAAATTTTTCAAGGTATATGCAACCGCTGCACACTCTTTAACCGTTAATTCCTCGGGCTTTTCGGCGGGAGAAATACCGCAGCGTTTTAAAACAACCTCGCCGAGCCTTTTCGGAAGCAAACCGGACAGAACATCCGCCGCACAGGGCTTGCCGATTTTGAAGGCTTTTACGAAAAAATCATTCAACTGCACGGGTGTCATTTCACGGCAAAGGTCAAGGGTAATCTTATACCTTTCGGCATACTCATTGTCAATAAGCCCGGACAAATTGAATATGGGAATACCGGAAAGGCCGTAATGTGTAAATTGTATTTCGCCCGCATCCTCGAAAATTGCTTTTTCTTCAAGCAATAATACTGCCGAGGCATCCGTCCTTATGCCTTTAAGCGATTTTAAAAAGCTCCCCTTGCATTTAACGGAATTCAGGGCGGGACGAATTTTTGTTACCTTGTGTCCGAGCATTTTAAGCAGCTCATAACCGCTTCCGTCGGAACCGAAGACGGGGGATGCCGCTCCTCCGCACGCCAAAATCAAGACATCCGAAAATTCGGTTGAGTTAAGCAAAAAGCCCCCGTTTTGTCTTTTGATTTCGGTAACGGGTGTGTTGACAGCTATTTTACACCCGAGTGAAAGACATGTGTATCTCAAAGCGTCTGCAACAGAAGACGCGTTACCCGATTTTGGATATATTCTGCCGCTTTCCTCTTTTGTAAGCAGGGACATTGAACTGAAAAAACCGACCGAATCGGAAAAACGATTTTCAAGAACAGAACTGACAAGCGCCTTATTACCGCGGTAATGCTGCAAGGCTATGTTACGGTTACTAAGATTACACCTGCCGTTTCCGGTAACAAGTATTTTTTTGCAGATACGCGGAAGCTTTTCATAAACGGTGACTTGCACAGGAATACCTGTCTCCCTTGCGGTTCTTAAAGCTTCTATGGCGGCGCTTATACCCGACGCTCCTGCCCCTATTATTGCTATATTCTTCACAACAACACTCCAAAATCATAATGCGGATGATATTATACATTAATTGAGATATACTTACAATACTCGATTGTGAAGGATAAAAGAATTTCGTGTCTTATTTTGTTGCAATTGAATGTTGTTTATGATACAATTACTGAAAAATTTTTGCAAATGCTCAGACAGAATACGGGGTGAATTATGAGACCGAACATTATAGTTTATTTTTCCGACCAACAGCGGTGGGATACATTAAACGAAACAGTAATGCCGAATCTCTCCGCCCTTAAAGACGAGGGGACCGTTTTTGAGAATTCCTTTACATGCCAGCCTGTATGCGGACCGGCGAGGGCGTGCTTTCAAACAGGAGTATACGCCACACAAAATAAGAGCTATTGGAACGGCATACCGTTGACAAAAGACTATAAACCTCTTGCCGAATTTTTTAACGAGGCGGGATATGAAACCGCTTATGTCGGGAAATGGCATTTAGCTTCGGACAGAATCCCCAAAGCAGGATTTCATTGCGAAAAAGAGGCGATACCCAAGGAAAGGCGCGGCGGCTATAAACATTTCTGGCGCGCCGCAGATGTGCTTGAATTCACTTCTCACGGGTATGACGGGTATGTCTTTGACGAGAATAATACAAAGCGCGAATTCAAGGGCTACAGGGCGGATTGCATAAATGACTTCGCTCTTGAGTATATAAACGCCAAAACCTCCGACAAACCGTTTTTCTTGTTCATATCCCAGCTTGAGCCGCACCATCAGAATGACAGAGGGCATTTTGAAGGAAGAAACGAAACGAGAAACAGCTTCAAAAACTATCCGATTCCCGAGGATTTAGCCTTCCTGAAGGGAAACTATAATCTGGAATTTCCCGATTATCTGTCGGCTGTCAATGCGCTTGACGACAATGTCGGAAGGCTTGTTAAAATCTTAAAGGAAAAAGGACTGTATCAAAACACGGTGATTATATACACAAGTGACCACGGCTGTCATTTTAAAACACGGAATTTAGAATATAAACGCAGCCCTCACGATTCATGTATTCGTACACCTTTAGTTATATTCGGAGGCGGATACAACGGCAGGGGGACGGATAAGCGGATAGCGAGCCTAATAGACCTTCCGCCTACTGTTCTTGATTTAGCGAAAATTGATATACCCGAATATTATATGGGTAAATCGCTTTTAAGGAATGAGGAGAGAAAGTGTGCTTTTATTCAGATAAGCGAGTCACAAATCGGCAGGGCAGTGAGGACAAAGGATTTTCTTTATTCAATAAGGGCAATCGGTAACGGCTTTACACGCCACAGCGCCCGTGTATACTATGAGGACTACCTGTATGACCTAAAAAAAGATCCGCAGCAAAAAATAAATTTAATTAAATCGCCAAAATATGATGATGAGAAGGAAGAACTGAAAAATCTGCTTATTCAAGAATTAATAAACGCAGGAGAAAAGAAACCGATAATACACCCTGCGGCAATCTTGCGCAGGAAATGAGAAGGAGTAACATGAAAAGAACACTTATTTCGAGAGTTTTCGAAAATCCCGAGGAATTCACAAAGAGTGAAATAACCGTTTGCGGCTGGATTAGAACAATAAGGGAGTCAAAAGCAATCGGTTTTCTTGAAATTAACGACGGCAGCTTTTTCAAAAACTTGCAGATAGTTTTTGAAGAGAAAAAGCTCTCGAATTTTGAAGAAATCAGCAGGCTTAACGTCGGAGGCGCAGTTGTTGTCAAGGGCACTTTACTGTTGACCCCAAAAGCTGCCCAGCCTTTTGAGGTAAACGCCGTTTCTATAGAAGTTGAGGGAGCTTCCGCGACTGATTACCCTCTTCAGAAAAAACGTCATTCTCTCGAATATTTGAGGACCATCGGGCATTTGCGCCCAAGGGCAAATATTTATGCCGCAGCCTTCAGAATTCGCTCGGTTGCCTCCTTCGCAATCCATAGCTTTTTTCACGAAAACGCCTTTATATACGTTCATACGCCGATTATTTCATGCAGCGACTGTGAGGGAGCGGGAGAGATGTTCAAGGTAACCTCACTTCCCCTCGAAGACGTCCCGAAAACCGAGGAGGACAAGGTCGATTTTTCGCAGGATTTCTTCGGGAAACCTGCATACCTTACCGTATCCGGGCAGCTGCATGGCGAGATTATGGCGCAGTCTTACGGCAGGATATACACGTTCGGTCCTACATTCAGGGCTGAAAAGTCATATACACAGCGTCACGCGGCAGAATTTTGGATGATTGAGCCGGAAATTGCATTCGCTGATCTTCAGGAGGATATGGAGCTTGCAGAAGCTATGATAAAATATGTTATTAAATTTGTTCTTAAAGAATGTGTCAGCGAGCTTGAGTTCCTGAACAAATTTGTGGATACCGGTCTTCTCGAGAGGCTAAGCGAATTAGTCAATGTCGACTTTGCAAAGGTGACTTATACCGACGCCGTAAATATGCTAACAGAGCACAACGATAAATTCGAAAATAAAGTATCGTGGGGCTGTGATCTTCAGACCGAGCACGAAAGATTCTTGACCGAAAAGATATTTAAGAGTCCTGTTTTCGTAACCGATTATCCGAAGGAAATAAAAGCCTTTTATATGCGCCTTAATGACGGCGGAAAAACAGTAGCTGCCATGGATCTTCTTGTCATGGGAATAGGAGAACTCATCGGCGGCAGCCAGAGAGAGGAAAGGCTAAGTGTATTGGAAAAGCGCATTGAGGAAATGGGTCTTAAAGAAGAGGATTATCGGTGGTACCTTGACTTAAGGCGTTTCGGCGGGACTCGGCATGCAGGCTTCGGGCTGGGCTTTGAAAGACTTGTAATGTATTTAACCGGTATTTCGAATATCCGCGATGTGCTCCCGTTCCCAAGGACTACGGGTACGGCTGATTTTTGATAGGGGAGTTGTTTATGTGTCTTATTATGAAATGAATCGTGAGCAGATGCTTAACGAATATTATACGACAAGGGCGCGCTTTGAGGCTCTTGCTGCCGAGGGTCTTCAGATTGATATGTCCAGAGGGAAGCCCGGAGCAGACCAACTGCACCTTTCGTCGGGAATACTTGATACCGTGACGGACGAATCGGGATACATAACCGAAGAGGGGTTTGATTGCAGAAACTACGGAAATCTTACCGGCATTTCCGAGTGCAAGCGTCTTTTTGCGGAGATACTCGGGCTTGACTGCGAGAAGATTATTATCGGGGGCAACTCAAGCCTACAGCTGATGTTTGACTATATAACACAGTGTATGACAAAGGGAGTGTCTTCCTGCCCGCCGTGGATGCAGCAGGGGAAGATTAAATTTCTTTGCCCCGTTCCCGGGTATGACCGTCATTTTTCCATATGCGAATTCTACTCAATAGAAATGATAAATATTAAAATGAATTCAGACGGACCGGATATGGAGCAAATCAAGGAATATATTAAGGATGAGAGCGTCAAGGGAATGTTCTGTATCCCCAAATACTCTAATCCTCAGGGAATAACATATTCGGACGAGGTTGTCAGAAGAATAGCCGCGTTGCATCCGGCTGCAAAGGATTTCAGAATTATTTGGGATGACGCTTACTGTGTTCATGATTTTTCCGACAAGCCCGACAGACTTCTAAACATATTCCCCGAACTCATAAAAAACAAAACGGAGGATATGGTTATTCAGTTTGCATCTACCTCAAAGATGACCTTCCCGGGTGCCGGGGTCTCCGTAATCGGTGCTTCCTCGAGGAATATTGAGGGAATTTTAAGCAGGCTTTCGGTTCAGATTATAAGCTATGATAAGATTAACCAGCTTCGACACGCCCGTTATTTTAAAAATCTTGACGGCTTAAAGGAGCATATGAAGCATCATGCGCAAATACTTAAACCAAAGTTTGAGGTTGTTCTAAATACGCTTGAAAAGGAGCTTGCAGATAAAAAAATCGCTTCCTGGAATATACCGCGCGGAGGGTATTTCATTAGTCTTGATGTTACGGCGGCGAGTGCGTTAAGAGTCGGCGGATTATGCAAGGAGGCGGGTCTCAGGCTCACTCCCGTTGGCGCGACGTATCCTTACGGTATCGACCCGTATGACAGAAATATCAGAATAGCGCCCACTTATCCGCCGGTTGAGGAGCTGAAGAAGGCTGCCGAGGTTCTTTGCGTATGCGTCAAGCTCGCCTGTATTGAGGCTATACTTAACAAAAACACAAATGACTACGGAGGAAAAATCTATGCTTAGAATAGGACACGGCTATGATGCGCACCGCTTCTGCGAAGGCAGGAGACTGATAATAGGAGGGGTAGATATTCCGTATGAAATCGGTTTGTCGGGGCATTCCGATGCCGATGTTCTGCTGCACGCTATTTCAGACAGCTTGCTTGGAGCCGCCGCACTCGGAGATATCGGGAAGCTTTTTCCCGACACGGACGCCCGGTTTAAGAATATCAGTAGTCTTATTCTGCTTAAAGAGACGAGCGAAACGCTATCGAAAAACGGATACCGCATTATTAACATTGACGCTACCATAGTGGTCCAAAATCCTAAAATGAGTCCGTATATCGAAGAAATGCGCCAAAATATCGCGCGGACACTTTCTTGTGATATCGGGTCTATCAGCATAAAAGCCACCACCGAGGAGGGCATGGGCTTTACAGGCAGAAGAGAAGGTATATGCGCCCACTCATTTTGTCTGATAGAAAAACAGTAAAAGTACAAACCTTTTTCCCGATACCCGCATATTATGCTAAAAAAAGCGAGGGTTAATTATGGGGAAAGCTGCTGTTAAGGTCGGCTCGGTAACTTACGCTGCCAAGGGCAAGGATGTATTGATAAAAAACGGCTATAAAGCTCATATAACCCGCGATCCCTATCCCGAAAAGGGAGAGGGCTGCGGGTATTTGATTTGTGTGGAGGGCGATTGCAAAAGTATAGTTGCGCTCCTTAAGAAGAACGGTGTTAAGGTATATGGCGTATCAACTAACGTCATTGATTGTCTGTGATTTATCTCGATAACGCAGCTACCTCATATCCGAAGCCCGCAGAAGTAATAAACGCAATAACAGAAGGAATAACGGTTTACGGAGCGAATCCCGGCAGAAGCGGTCATGATATGTCTTTAGCGGCAGCGCAAAAGGTGTATGACACAAGAGAAAAGCTGAACGATATGTTTAACGGTTATGGCTCTCTTAACGTGGTTTTCACTTATAACTGCACATATGCTTTGAATTTTGCCATCAAAGGAGTTATAGAAAAAGGAGCTCATATTCTCACCTCGTCACTTGAACACAATTCCGTAGTGCGTCCTCTTTCTCAGTTGAAAATACAGGGAATATGTGACTTTGACATAATAGAGTGTTTAGGAACAGACGAAGAGATAGTTTCGGCGTTTTCAGCCGCCATAACACCGCGGACAAAGCTTATCGTATGCACTCATGCCTCTAACGTGTTCGGAAGGGTTATGCCTTTGGAAAAACTCGGGGAACTTGCCGAAAAGAGAGGGCTTACGTTTATCGTTGACGCGGCACAAAGTGCGGGTGTGCTGGAAATCAATATGCGAAAGATGCATATAAACTGCCTTTGTATGCCCGGACATAAAGGTCTATACGGCTCACAGGGCAACGGTATTTTGCTTTTTGATGAAAGCATTAAGAATTCACTCATACAAGGCGGGACGGGTAGTCGTTCTTTTGAAATCGTCCAACCGCAGGACCTTCCCGATAAACTTGAGAGCGGAACGCTTAACGTGCCCGGAATTTGTTCCGTTTTTGCAGGCGTTGGGTTCATTAAAAACTTCGGATTGGACAGAATATATGAGTATGAATATTCCCTTATGAAAGAGGCATGGGAGGATTTATCAGAAATGAAAAATGTAATACTGTATTCAAGTGACTACAGAATGTTCGAATTTGCTCCGATTTTGGCTTTCAATATAAAAAACCTTCACAGCGAGCAGGTTGCCGCCGAGCTTAACAGACATCAGGTAGCAGTCAGGGCAGGATACCATTGCGCTATTTTAGCTCATAAAACCTATGGTACCGAGCAAATGGGGACAGTAAGACTTTCTCCTTCAGTCCATACCGAAAAAAAAGATTTAAATACTGCGATAAATTACATTTCTAAAATTGCAAAATAAATTTATTTGTGTTATACTTTGTTGAAATTGTTTTATATATAATTTATACTAAACATAGGTAAAGGCGGGACCTTAAAATTCGAAAATACCGGAGAAGCGGTGAAAAAAGATGGAGATGTTTACCAACCTAATACGTGAAATAGGTAAAGCTATAATGAGCTTTGATTTCTTATCGGATATTCTTGACGTTATCCTTGTCACTATTCTGATTTATCACTCAATAAAGCTTCTCAGAGGAACACGCGCGTTTTTGATTTTGAAGGCAATTTTTATTGTTGGTATCGTCTATCTATTCGTTTCTCTGCTTAATATGCAGGCAAGTGAATATTTATTAAAGCTGCTGTTTGACAATTCCATTATTATTTTCTTAATTCTTTTCAGCCCCGAGCTGCGTCAGATGTTCGAAAATGTGGGAAGGCGTTCAATTAAAAACATTTCATTTTTATCATTTAAATCTGATACCGATATGTCAACTTCTATGCTTTCAACGATTAACGATGTATGCAAGGTCAGCTCCTCTATGAGCAGGAAGCAATGCGGCGGTCTGATTGTGTTTGAAAAGGAGGTCCCATTGGGAGATATAATTTCCACGGGAACAAAAATCGATGCAGCGTCTTCATCAGAGCTTATAAGCAGCATATTCTTCAAGAATTCGGCACTTCATGACGGGGCTTTAATTATTAGAGATGCAAGACTCTATGCCGCCGGGTGTATCCTGCCCCTTACCGAAAATGATACGGTTGACAGCGATTTGGGAACGCGTCACCGCGCTGCATTGGGAATGAGCGAGGTTAGCGATGCGGCGGTAGTAGTAGTTTCCGAGGAAAACGGAATGATATCTCTTGCCTGTAAGGGAGAACTCAGGAGAGGTGTTTCCACCGGTGATTTAAGAGAATTTTTGACTGGATACCTTATTAAAACCGATAATAATACTTCAAACGCGACTATAAACGGACGAGCAAAAAGCAGGGTACGCAACACAAAAAAAGAAAATAAGGAGGGAAAGCGATGAAAACCGGAAGATTTTCTTTAAACAGGTTATTTAATAATGATAGATTCGTCCTTATTTTCTCAATTATTACGGCGATAATTGTTTGGACTCTTGTCGCAATAAATGTAAGTCCCGAAACCGAAAGAGTCGTGCCAAATGTTAAGGTTACGATTGAAACAAAAAACAGCGTCCCCACACAGCTTGGTCTAAAGGTTTTCGGAGAAACGGATTTTTATGTCGATGTAACGGTTGTAGGGAAAAAATACCTTGTATCCCAAAGCGCTCTCTCGGCTGAGGATATTATTGTTTCGGCTATTACGGAGGATGTAACTACGGCGGGTATTCACAGGTTAGACCTTAAAGCAACCTCAACGAGCGGTAATGATTTTGAAATAGTCGGGCTTTCAAAGTCGACGGTTGAGGTGTATTTTGATATTGAAAAATCTCAGGAATTTTCCATAACGCCGGACATTGTTAAGCAGGGCGATTTTGAGCTTACTGAAAAAGAATTTAAGATCGGAACGCCGCTTCTGTCCGTAAGTACTATTACGATTAACGGTCCTGCCACCGAAATTTCCAGAATAGCCTCTGTCATAGCCAGGGCAACCCTTGGCAGCACACTTCTCAGTACCACGACTCTTGTTTCCGAGCTTCATATTCTTGACGAAAACAACATAGAGAGCTTCAAATACCTTTCGGCTAATTTAACGGGAGATATTTCAATGACGGTGCCTGTATACGGAGTCAAGACCTTGCCTGTAGAGGTTATCTTCAAAAATGCAACAAGCTATTATCTTTCTAATCCTCTTAAGTACACGGCAACTCCCGCAAGTGATAAGTTTGATGTTTCGGTAGAAGAATACGAATCTATAAAAACCGCCATTGTCGGTTCTATAGATTTTAAGGATATTTCGATAGATAAAAATAAATTTTCGTTTCCTGCCGATAACCTTACTGATATTGCCTACAGCGGTATAAATGGTAGGTCGTTTGATATTGTGATAGATATGTCGAATATGGAGCAGCGCACTTTTACATTGCCTGTAAAAAACATAAAAATCATCAATAATATAAACGATAATCCCGTTACGATAGAGGGTAAAAAGATTTTCGCAACTATTGTAGGACCGGCAGAAACAATTGAACTGCTGAAGGCTGACAGTATTTTTGCGGAAGTCGATTTAAAGTCGCAGGAGCTTGAGACCGGGACCCATTCATTTGAGGCAAGAGTATACACAAGCAATACAACATGCTGGGCATATGGCAGATATACCTGCGAAATCAGCTATACGGCAGATTAAATATAATGAGAATTATGAAAGGGGGCAATTGCTTGAATACCAAAAAAACGGCATTCGTTATTACATTGATAATTATTGTCGGGTCTTTATCGAGCTGCTCCTTTTTATCGGGCAATCCAATGAATAAAATCGTCAGACCCCCGAGGCTTGAAGGTGAAAAACAGGCTCTGCAGCTTGCTTTTGAGGAAAGCGTAGGGAATAATGTGTTACTCAAGTCTCCGGCAAAAGGCAAATTTCTGTCTTCTTTTGTGACATATGATGTCGATGGTGACGAGGAAGAAGAAGCTTTTGTGTTTTATGTTGACCCTGCTGCCGACGCTTCCGTGAGAGTTAACATCCTTGATAAAATGAAGGGAGATTGGACGAGTGTTGCCGACCTTAAAGGCTCCGGCAGCTCAGTATACGAAATCGAGTTTGAAGACGTAAATCTTGACGGCAACTCGGAAATAATTATTTCCTGGTCTTTGTTTGATAATAAGACAACCAGGATTGTGAGCGTCATTGATTTTACGGTATCAGATACCGGCACTCTCACCTTCACGGCAAGGGCAAACGAGTATTTTACATACAAAGAGCTTATTGATTTTGATTTGAACGGATACTATGAGCTGTGTGTTCTCCATATTGATAACACCACAGAGGTTTTGCAGCCTTATTTGAAAGTATTTGAGTTTACTGAAAATAATTCCGTTAAACTCATTTCAGAGCTGCTTCTTGACCCGAACACGGCTGCCGTTTCAAAGACTCGTAAAGATATTATATCTTCCGACGGGAATGACACAGCAAGGTTATTTATTGACCTGTTAAGGAGTGATTTCGGGCTTTTTACCGAGGTTGTAGTCTGGTCAAAAAAGGACAGTAAGCTTATCAGAATGCTTAAAAACCCGGCAAATGATACCTTTCGAGAGATTTCCCTGAATACGAGCGATATCGATGGAGACGGGTTATATGAAATTCCTGTTATAGCAGAGCTTGCGGGCTCATTACAAAAAAAGCTTTTGTCGGGAAGCGAGGAGACTAACGACGCCTCATATATCCACCTTATACGCTGGGTTTCGCTTAAAGGGGCACAGTTAAAGAATAAGAAGTTAACTATTTATAATCCGGAAGCGTTATATCTGTTCGGTTATAATTGGAAAACAAATAATGTTACTGTAAGATATGACCAAGAATCAAAAGATGTAATTTTTTCCAAATGGAATTTAAAAACGAAAAAATACGGGGACGATTTATTTGCATTAAACTACAGCTCCGATGTTACTAAGGTCTTAAAGGGGTATACCCTTGCGGCGAGCGGCGAGAACGGAAATTACTGGTGTAAAATATATCCCGCAGGCAGTTCATACGGAATTACGGCAGATTATATATCAGAAAATATAATACCAATATAAAGGAGGTCATTATGAAGAATGTACTTGTTGCGGAAGACGAGGCTTCCATTAGAGAGATAATCGCGATTACACTCGTAAGGGGCGGTTATAATGTTGTAGAGGCTGCAGACGGGAAGCAGGCTCTGGACGAATACTACAGCAAGGGCGGTCATTTTGATGTAGTACTTCTTGACATAATGATGCCTGTTTTGGATGGCCTTGAGGTCTGTAAGAAGCTGCGTCAAAACAGCAGTAATGTTGGCATTATAATTCTTACGGCAAAGACTCAGGAGATGGATAAGGTCTCGGGGCTTTTAATGGGAGCCGACGATTATATTACAAAGCCCTTTTCTCCCTCGGAGCTTATGGCGAGGGTAGACGCCGTCTACAGGCGCGTTTCTATGAATAAAGGTTCCGGGGAGAACGAAAACGGGGATATTATTGAGTTGGGGCAGTTTGAGTTAAATTTGCGCAATAGAACGCTTTCGAAAAACGGTACTCAAATTGAACTGACTCAGGTAGAGTTTCAAATAATAGAGTACTTCTTTACAAATCCCGGAAAGCCTCTTGAAAGGAACAAAATTCTTGAAAATGTCTGGGGCGCTTCATATTACGGAGATGAAAAAGTCGTAGATGTAAACATAAGAAGACTGAGAATGAAGGTGGAGGAAGAACCCTCCGTCCCCAAGCACTTAACTACAATTTGGGGATACGGTTACAAATGGGTTGAATAAAAGGAAAGTTAAACGGAGGCGGATAAAATGAAGCTGCGCGGTATATCAAAACGATGGGTGCTTAATTCACTTGTCATTACCGCTCTTTTGTTTTTGCTTCTTGCTGCGATTATTTTAAGTGTAACAAGGGCTTATTATAATAATTACGTTTATAATTTCCTTGTAAGCAATGCCAACGATAATGTATCTGCATTCTTCAGACCGTATTTAAGCGGCACGGAGGACTCCTTTAAATCGGCGGCAAAACAGTTTATTGAGAATTTTGAAAACAAGGGCCATATCGATGTTTGGGTTTTTGATAAATACGGAAATGTTATAGCAACTACAACAGGTTTTCCTGTAGAACTTACTGCGTTTGATTTGTCAGATATGACTCAGGCAACGAAGTCCGATACCGGCATAGCGCATTGGACGGGCAGAAATTCAAACGGCGAGTCTATTATGTCAGTTTCGATGGTTTTCCCTGGCAGCGACAGTACCTTTAAGGGAGGGGTTCGCTTCATTTCTTCGCTTGAAGAAGTAAACAGGAGGCTGATTGTAACCTCACTCATTATCATTCTTGCGCTTATCGTTTCGCTGTTGCTTGTTTATTTATCGGGTATGTTTTTTATTCAGTCTATTGTGCGCCCTGTTCAAAGGATAAGCGAAATTGCTTCCCGTATAGCAAAGGGAGATATGAATGTCGAAATTGAGGCAAAAGGCGACGATGAAATCGGAGAGCTCTCTTCTGCAATTAATAATATGATAAAAGAGCTTAAGGCGTCCGAAAAGCTGAAAAACGATTTTATTTCAACAGTATCTCATGAGCTTCGCACACCGCTTACGGCAATTAAGGGCTGGGGTGAAACCCTTCTTGATATTTCTGATAACGATAAGGAGCTTACAAAGCGCGGTATTTCGGTAATTATTCGGGAGTCGGACAGGCTCTCGCAGCTATTAGAGGAGCTGCTTGATTTCTCGCGTATGCAGACGGGTTCATTATCCTTAAGGTTTGAAAAAATGGACGTTCTTGCCGAGCTTGACGAAGCTGTTTATGTCTTTAAAGAGCGTGCAAAACGCGAGGGGATGGAGCTCAATTATGCCGTTACCGATTTGCCTTCGCCTATAAACGGTGACCCTGACAGAATAAAGCAGGTGTTTGTGAATATTCTTGACAACGCCATTAAGTATTCGAGTCAAGGAGGAATAATCAATGTATCTGCGGACGTTAACGGGAATTTGCTGTCGGTTTGTGTTTCCGATAACGGCTGTGGAATAGCTCCCGAGGATTTGCCCAGAGTAACGGAGAAATTTTTTAAGGCAAATATTTCTGTAAGGGGCTCGGGGATAGGGCTTGCCGTCTGTGATGAGATTATCAGGAGGCACGGCGGTACAATCACATTTGAAAGCGAGCTTGGCTCCGGCACATCAGTTACAGTAACATTACCGATTTTACCCGCGGCATATACAGCAGAGGAAAGGTCTCAACCAAATGAGTAATAAAAAGAACAAAGCACAGGGGCATAAAACATCTGTCGGAGGACAAGCGCTTATTGAGGGTATTATGATGCAAGGACCCAAGGGGGCATATATGTCGGTGCGCCTTCCCGACGGTACTATCGAAACCGAAAAGCAGGAGTTCAGAAGGCTTAAGGACCGCGTTAAGGTTGCCGGTTATCCTCTTATAAGAGGAGTCGTTAATTATGTCGAATCTATGATTTTCGGCTTTAAGTGTATGACCAAGTCGGCAGAAAAGGCCGGTTTTGAAGGGGAAGCCGACAAAGAAAAAATGTCAAAAACAGATAAATGGATTTCTGATCATTTGGGCAAAAATATGATGAAAGTCATTACGGCTGTTTCGGCTTTTCTCGGGTTTACGCTCGCTTTCCTTATGTTTTTCTATCTCCCCTCGCTGATTGTCGACCTTGCAGACAAATATCTGCTGGGCGGTTTTATAGAAAAATTCCACCCGTTGTTTGAGGGTGTCATACGAATGGCAATTTTTGTTTTGTATATTTATGCCGTATCAAGAATACCGGAAATAAAAAAGGTGTTTATGTATCACGGGGCAGAGCATAAGTCGATAACATGCTATGAAAAAGGTATTGAGTTGACTTGTGAAAATGTAAGGGGTCAATCTCGTTTTCACCCGCGCTGCGGCACAAGCTTCATTTTTGTCATGCTGATAATCAGTGTGCTGGTTTCGTCTTCAATTACATTGGTTTTTGAGAATATTGACGATAACCGTTTAATCTGGACCGGCATAAAGCTGTTAATTCTCCCCGTTATTATGGGATTGGGTTACGAGTTTATAAGGTATGCGGGGAAGCATGGAAATATATTAACAAGGATCTTTTCCGCCCCGGGACTTTGGATGCAAAGACTTACAACAAGCGAACCTTCTGACGATATTATCGAGGTTGGTATTGAAGCCTTGAAGGCCGTTATTACAGAAAATCCGGAGGATGATGCAATTTGAACGCCTATTCCGCGTACCGCGATACCGTAAAAAAGCTTCTTGACAGCGGTTGTGAAAATGCCGAGTTTGAAGCAAGACAGCTTGTTGAATTTTGTTTTTCCTTAAATGAGACTCAGCTTCTCATGAAAAACAGAGAAAATGTTGACGGGCTTAAGTTGAAAAGGTTTAACGACTGTGTTGAGCGAAGAAGCTTAGGCGAGCCGCTTCAATACATACTTGGGGAGTGGGACTTTTTTGCTCTTAAGTTTAAGGTCGGCAAAGGCGTTCTTATTCCGAGACCAGAGACGGAAATTTTACCGCGCCTTGCTATTGATCAGCTTAAAAAAACGGGCGGCAAGGTGGTTTATGACCTTTGCAGCGGAAGCGGCTGCGTCGGGATAAGCATTGCGAAGTTCTTCCCTAATTGCCGTGTGTATTTATTTGAGATTTCTGATGAAGCTAATTACTATGCAAGGCAAAATATAAAGCTTCACAATCTTTTTAACGTTGAGCTTATTCAAGGCGATGTCAAAAAGGGCTCTAAATATTTCGGATTGCCCAACCCGGATGTTATTGTGACAAATCCTCCGTATGTACCCACTTACGACATAGAATCCCTTCAACGCGAGATTTCTTTTGAGCCTAAAATCGCTCTTGACGGGGGCATAGACGGACTTGATTTTTACAATGTCATCTCAGCCTCGTGGTTCGGTTGTCTTAATCCGGGCGGTATTCTTGCAATGGAATGCGGAGAAAATCAGATAAGAGGAGTTCTAAGCTTTTTCCTGAATATTTCCACCGGCGGTAAAATAATTAAGGATGAAAACGGGATAGACAGAGTTATAATGCTGAAAAAATAGGAGACTGAAATGATTAGAGATTTTTTTAACTATTTACAAGGAGAAATGACCTTTCTTGAGGTCTTGATTTCGCTGTGCGCGGTACTTTTCGTGCTGTTTTGTACGCTTCCGATACATGAATTCGCACACGCTAAGGTAGCAACATGGCTTGGAGACCAAACTCCGCGTCTTTCCGGCAGGCTTACGCTAAACCCCTTTAGACATCTTGACCCTATAGGTTCTCTCATGATTTTACTTGTGGGCTTCGGATACGCAAAGCCCGTTCAGGTCAATATGAGAAACTTTAAGAACCCGCGAGGGGGAATGGCCCTGACAGCGATAGCGGGCCCGCTCTCAAATATTATTGCAGCGTTTTTCTTTATGCTTATCTATAACATTCTCCTGTTTTTTTATGTAAGCAGTCAATCCCCTGTAATAGCAAGCATCATGATGTTTTTAAGCTTCGCGGCGATAATAAATATCTCTCTGGGAGTTTTTAATCTGCTCCCTATTCCTCCGCTTGACGGCTCACGCATTCTAACGCTTCTGATACCCGCAAGACATTATTATAAAGTAATGCAATATGAAAGGTATATAATGATTGGCGTGCTTGTTTTAATTTTCACGGGTGTTCTTTCGACCCCCCTAACGCGGTTGTCCGGTCTCGTATTCACGGGAATAAACCGCGTGGCATCGCTGATTGTTAATTTGTTTTTATAAGTGCTTATGGAAAAATTATCTTATAAACTTGATATCTTTGAAGGACCTCTCGATTTGCTTCTTCATTTGATTATCAAACATAAGCTTGATATTTCCGATATCCCGATTTTGGAGCTTGTGGAGCAATATCTGTCTTATGTAGAGAAAATGCGCAAAATTAACCTTGAAGTGGCAAGCGAGTTTCTTGAAATGGCGGCGCGCCTTGTCTACATAAAAACCGTATCACTGCTTCCCGTCCACGAGGAAGGGCAGGAACTGAAAAAGGAGCTGACTGCGGAGCTTATCGGATATCGCGACTGTAAGCTTTTAGCCGCCGAGCTTGCCTGCAGGACGGACGGTTTCGGTTATATCGAAAGAACACCTGAAGCTATACAGACCGATTTAACTTATACAAGGCTGCACGAAACCTCTCAGCTGCTTCAGGCTTACTCAACGGTTGCCGGTCGTAAACTGCGACGCATGCCTCCCCCCTTGGAGTCATTCAGGTCCATTGTCTCAAGGAAAATCGTTTCCGTAACCTCTAAAATCGAGTATATTGTCAAAACCCTTAAGAAGGGGAAAAGAAAGCGCCTTATATCCATATTGGAGGACTCGAAATCGCGCTCGGACCTTATCGCGACATTTTTAGCCATACTTGAGCTTGCAAAAAGCAAGACTATATATGTTTCAGGCTCGGGCGAGGAAGCGTCAATACTGTTGTTAGAGAATAAGGAGATGGAGATATCTTGAACGGGAAAAGACTATTGGCGGCTATCGAAGCAATTCTGTTCGCCGCGGCAGAGCCTTTGCACTGCGCTAAGATAGCCGAGGTTTTAGAGCTTTCCGTCGAGGATACCGAAGAGCTTTTATCCAATTTAGCCGCAAAGCTTGAAGAGAGGGACAGCGGGATATGCCTTTTAAGGCTTGACACGAAGTATCAGCTTTGCGTTCGTAAGGAATTTGAAAATGAAGTAAGAGCAACTCTTGAAATAAAGAGGGATACGCCCCTCTCACAAGCGGCATTTGAGGTTTTGGCTATAGTTGCTTATAATCAGCCCATAACAAAATCATATATAGACCAAATAAGAGGCGTAGAGTGCACGGGAGTTATTACAACACTTTGTCAAAAGGGACTGATTGAGGAAAAAGGAAGACTTGATCTTCCGGGCAGACCGATTTTATACGGAACAACAACGAATTTTTTACGTTGCTTTTCCCTTACGACTCTTAAGGATTTACCGCAACTGCCGGAAAGTGATACAACTGTTTTGATGTCCGATTTAGAATCTGATGTCAGTCAAATAAAACCGGAGTTTTCGAAAACAAGGGAATAATTACTCGGGAGGTGAGCTTTTGCCTTTTTTGATAACCGTAATTGCAATAATAGGTTTCTTTATTCTTGTTTTATCTATCAGAATGTCGGTGCTCGTTGAGTACAGCGAATATATTACCTTGACGGTAAAATGGCTGTTTTTTAAGTTTAATTTACTTCCCTTAACTACACAGCAGATGAAAAAGAAGGCTCAAAAGGAAGAAAAAGCAAAAGAAAAGAAAGCCCGAAGGGAAGGCGAAATTAAAGCCGAAGCTTCCGAAGAACAACCTTCACCGGGAAAAACAGTAACTGCAGCAAAGAAAAGCGGACCGAAGCCCTCCCTGTTCAAGGAGCTGTGGGAAGCATACGGCTATGATGGTCTGGTAAAAATGCTCAAGGACTCGGTAAACGCTCTTAACCGATTTTCACGCAACCTATTGCGGTCGGTCATTATAGACAGGCTGTATTTTACAATGCGCGTCTCAAAGTCGGATGCCGCCGCAACGGCAATAGAATACGGAAGGGTATGCACTGAGCTTTATCCGTTATTCGGTGCAATTGTATCGCATTTAAGGACAAAAGAATATGATATAGATATTTTTCCCGATTATCTTGCGGGAAAGAGTGCAGTATTTTTACATGTAAATCTGCTCGTATGCCCGAGAAGGGTGATAAATGCAGCGATAGGGCTTGGTTTCAGGCTGTTGTTTAAGGTAGTTTTGAAAGTGCTTATAAAGCTTTTAAGAAAGCCGAAGAAGCAATCAAAAATAAATGAGGTTGAAAATTCAGACAAAGGTGGTGCTTTAGCATGAAGGAGCAAAAAGCGGCAAACATTCTCTCTACCACAATCGAAAAGGTACGTGAGCTTGTGGATGTCAGTACGGTAATCGGGGAGCCGATTAACCTGCCGGACGGAACGGTTATTATTCCCGTCTCTAAGGTAACATACGGTTTTGCGTCGGGCGGCTCTGATTTTCCGTCAAAAAACAACGTTGAGCTTTTCGGAGGCGGCGGCGGAGCGGGAGTAACAATAAATCCCGTTGCTTTTCTCGTCGTCAGGGAAGGAGAGGTCAGCGTCAGGCAGATTTCGGGACTTAACAATCCCGCCGAGAGGGTCATTAATCTTGTACCCGAAATGCTCGATAAGGTATCGGGGTTCGTAAGCAAGATAAAGCAGGACGCTCCCGAAACAACGGAAACCCCGAAAAAAGAACCGGAGAGTAAATAATTTTTTCTGTATCACCTGCATATTCTGTACAAGGTAGGTGATATGTAATGAAAAGACTGATTGCTTTCGTTCTTGTACTGATAACCGTTATCCCCGCTGCGGCGGCAGCCCCCTCGGTTTCGGCTCAGGCTGCCGTACTGATAACAACTGACGGTAATCAAAAGATTTACGGCAAGAACGAGCATAAAAAGCTCGGTATGGCAAGTACGACAAAAATTATGACTTCGCTTTTGGCAATTGAGTTCGGCTGTCCGGATATGGAGATTGTGACAACAAAAGAGATGGTTACTGTTGAAGGTACTTCCATGGGGCTGAAAATCGGAGATACCGTCACCCTAAACGCTCTTATTTACGGAATGCTTTTGCAAAGCGGAAACGACGCTGCCAATACCGTTGCTCATGTTGTCGGCGGCGGGGTGGAAAACTTTACCGTTATGATGAACAGCAAGGCAAAGAAACTCGGAATGGAAGACACGAATTTTGTAAATCCCACAGGTCTTTGGCATAAGGAGCATTACTCCACTGCTTATGACATGGCAATTTTAGGAGCTTATGGCGTTTCTAAACCGATATTTTCTGAGATTTGCGCATCAAAAAGAGCATGTTTAGAGTACGGAAATCCCCCGTATAAGAGAACCTTATACAATCATAATCGGTTGCTTTCGTCCTATGAGGGCGCGATAGGCATTAAGACGGGCTTTACGAAGAATACGGGACGCTGTCTTGTTTCTGCGGCGGAGAAAAACGGAATTACTCTTATTTGTGTGACGCTTAACGCCCCAAGCGATTGGAAGGACCATAAAGCCTTGCTTGACTGGGGATTTTCGGTTTGTAAAAAAATTCCGATTGAAGACAATTTGGAGTATTTCATTCCCGTTACCGGCGGAATAGTTCCAAAAGTGTTGGTTGCCCCATATGAAAATCCAAGCTATACTTCCGTAACGGGTAAAAAGCAGGACATCAAGGCACAGGTGTATCTTGAGAAATTTCTTTACGCTCCCGTAGAGGTGGGAAGAGTAGTAGGCAAAGTTGATTATTATCTTGGAGAAACGCTTATAAAATCAGTTGATCTTGTCGCGCAGTTCGGCGTAGAATCAGGCTTTGAGGAGCTTAAGGAAGACGAAGGGTTTTTCGATAAGGTCAAGGATTTTATAAGAGAAAGATTTGATTTGATTTCAAAGAAATAACTTAGGGAAAAACGATGTCGGACGTGAAAATGAGACTTCACAAGTTTATATCGGTATGTGGCTTTTCCTCACGCAGGAAAGCGGAGGAACTGATAGCTTCGGGACAGGTGCTCGTTAATGGGAAAAGGGCATCTTTAGGGGATAAAATAGACCCCGGACGCGACGAAATAAGAGTATCGGGCAAAAAGCTTTTTTTGCCCGAAAAGCATATGTATATTATGCTTAACAAACCACGCGGGTTTATTACCACGATGAAGGACGAGAGGGGCAGGAAGTGCGTTGCCTCTCTGGTTAAGGATGCAGGGGCAACGCTTTTTCCCGTCGGCAGATTGGACAAGGACTCGCAGGGCTTGCTCTTGTTTACAACAGACGGAGAATTTGCCAACTCCGTTATTCATCCCGCTTATCAAATTCCGAAAACATATCGTGTAACCGTCAGTCCTTCAATAACCGAGGAACAGATAAAAATACTTCGCGACGGCGTTGAACTGGACGGTAAATTGACACGGCCTGCAAAGGTTCGAATTCTGAAAAAAGGCGAAGACAAGGACGCAATCGAGATTGTTATCAGCGAGGGAAGAAACAGAGAAATTCGCAGGATGTGTGAAAAGGTTGGGCTCGAGGTAAGACTGCTCAACAGAACTGCAATCGGGACGCTTAAACTCGCGGCTCTTCGTCCGGGCATGTGGCGGCATCTTACCGAAAATGAGGTGCAAGCTCTTTTAGGTTATTCACAAATTGACACGCGAAAAAAGTTATGATAAAATAATAGGAAATGCAGGAGATTCGTTTATGGTAAAAAGTATGACGGGGTTCGGGAGCTTTGCGGGCACAATAGACGAGTATTCCGTATCCGTCGAGATTAAGAGCGTAAACCACAGGTATTTTGAGTTTTCGCTAAGAATTCCAAAGCTTTATTCAAGCTTTGAGGACAGGATTAAAAAACTTATAAGCGCAAAAGTAGAACGCGGTAAGGTCGATTGCTTTATTCAACTTGAAGCGCCGCAGTGCGAGAATGTTAAAGTGACTGCAAATAAGGTTTTGGCAAGGAGATTTATTGAAGAAACAAATCTGATTTCCCGGGAGCTTGGCTTAAAGCAAATTTCTTCTGTCCGGGAGCTTTTAAATTGCCCGGATATAATAATCGTAGAGAGAACCGTGGAAGACGAGGACAGGGTATGGAACATACTTGAAAGCGCCTTAGAGCAAGCGGTAAACGGATTTGTGGAAATGCGCCTGCGGGAGGGAAGCCACTTAAAGGACGACATTCTCTCTCAGGTAGAGGAAATAGGAAAAGCTGTTTCATTTATCGATGAGCACTCCCCGCAATTGGTTGCAGAGTATAACGAAAAGCTCCTGCAAAGAATGAAAGCGGCAATAGGAGATATTCCTGTTGATGAACAGCGTCTTTTAACCGAGGCCGCGATTTTTGCGGATAAAACCGCCGTAGCCGAAGAAACGGTTAGATTAAGAAGCCATATACAGCAGCTCACGTCTATACTTTCGTCAAATGAGCCTGCCGGACGAAGGCTTGATTTTCTCGTTCAGGAAATGAACAGGGAGGCAAACACGATAGGCTCAAAAGCACAGGATGTTACAATCGTACGCTCGGTTATAGATATTAAAGCACGAATAGAAAAGATAAGAGAGCAGATACAGAATATTGAATGAGGTAATCATATGAAATTTGTCAATATCGGTTTTGGCAATCTTGTTAACAGTGACCGAATAATAACTATCGTGAGCCCCGATTCCGCTCCTATTAAAAGAACTATACAGGATGCAAAGGAGAGGAGCGTGCTCATTGACGCAACTCAAGGGCGAAAAACAAGAGCCGTTATAATTACCGACAGTGACCATGTCGTTTTAACGTTTTTACAGCCTGAGACAATTGCGGGCAGATTAGAGGGAACCGAAGACGCGAGCGGAGGAAACGAGGATGGATGATTGCTTGAATAAATGCGGTCTGCTTATCGTTTTATCGGGACCATCGGGAGTCGGCAAGGATACGGTACTCAAAAAGTTGAGGGAAAAGCTGCCCGGAATGTGCTTGTCTGTTTCAATGACAACACGCAGTATGCGTCAGGGAGAGGTTGACGGGGTAAACTATATCTTTACCGATTTTGGGGATTTTGAGAAAAAGATAGGGCAGGGCTTTTTTCTTGAATACGCTAAATACGGAACAAACTACTACGGCACTCCAAAAGCTACAATTGAGAGCTGGCTTGCCCGGGGAAAGGTAGTATTTCTTAAAATCGAGGTTCAGGGAGCTGAAAAAGTAAGAAGCGAATTTGCTGAATCCGTATCCGTTTTTCTTACCACACCTACCTTTGCCGATTTAATTTGCAGGCTAAAGGCAAGAAAGTCTGAATGTGAGGAGGACATATTAAGGCGGGTTAATATCGCCAAAAGTGAAATTACAAGGGCAAATGAGTATGATTATATAGTTATAAACGATGAGGTTGAAAGAGCTGCGGAGGATATATGCGCCATTGTCAGAGCTGAACGCTTGAAATATAAAAATATGAAAAAATATGTTGATGAGGTAATAAACAATGCTTAATCCTAATCTAAAAGACATTCTTAAAAACCACTTAAGCCGTTATTCGCTTGTTACGGCAACTGCCAAAAGGGCAAGACAAATTGCTCTTGAAAATGAAGAAAACAATGTTGTTTCTACCGAAAAACCCGTTTCCGTAGCTCTACAGGAGATAATTGAGGGCAAGTACACCATTGTTGAACCCGAGGAAATCAGGGATATATAAGGAACGTATTATGAATTCCGAAAAATACGTTAAGGTTGCGGTTAAAGGGGTATCCTTCCATTTTGACACGGAATATTCCTATTTGCTGCCCGAAAAGTATACGAGAAGTGTTTTAATCGGTACAAGAGTCGAGGTTCCTTTCGGCAGGGGAAACAGAAGGACGCCTGCACTTGTGCTCTATATCGGCGACATTTCTGAGCTTTCCGACGGTATGGAGCTTAAAAGTATTGCGGCGGTGCTTGATGAAGCGCCGTTATTTAATGATGAAGCTATCCAAATCATAAAAAGGCTTAAGGATACTACCTTTTGTACTTATTATGATGCGGTTAAATGCGTTCTTCCTGCCGGAACAGACCTGAAGCCTGTTTTTTCGTATACGGTGATTGCAAACGAGGCGGATGTTGATTTTTCAGCTCTTTCACCTTCGGCATGCGAGGTGTTTCGCTATCTTTCCGGTAAAGGAAAGTATGTAAAGCTAGAAAAAATCTTAAAGGATTTGGGGCTTGACTCATCCTCAAACGTGTTAGATGAGCTTGTAAAAAAAGGTCTTGCGGCACAAAATCTGCAAAGCGTAAGGAAAACGGGGGACTTAAAGATTCTTTTTGCAGAGCTTGCAGAGGATGAAGAGGCTTTATTTGCGCGGAAGCTTACGGTTAAGCAGCGTTCTGTGCTTCAACTGCTGCTTGAGATAGGAAGCGCATCGGTTAGGGAAATCTGCAGCTTTACCGGAGTCTCCTCAGCTGTTGTTACGGCTCTTTCAAAAAAAGGCTGTATAAGAATATTTGAACGCGAGGTTTTAAGACGCCCTAAAACAGTCCTCTTGCCACAGGAACCGGAGGGGGCAAGACTGAACGCACAGCAGAAAAAAGCATATAGTGCTCTTAAATCGCTTTACGACCTTGAAAAGGCGTCTGCCGCCTTGCTTTACGGTATAACGGGCAGCGGAAAGACTCAAGTCTACCTAAAGCTCATAGAGGATGCCGTTAATGACGGTAAGGGCATCATTGTAATGGTTCCCGAAATATCACTGACGCCGCAGGCGCTCTCGATTTTTCATTCAAGATTTCCCGATAAGGTAGCCGTTTTTCATAGCGGACTGTCTGCGGGGGAAAGGATTGATGAATGGAAAAGGGTTAACAACGGTCAGGCGGTTATCGCTCTTGGAACGCGCTCTGCGGTTTTTGCACCGGTAAAAAACCTCGGAATTATTGTCATTGATGAGGAGCAAGAGCACACATATAAATCCGAAATGCAGCCGAAATACCACGCAAGGGATGTGGCAAAATTCCGCTGTGCTTATAATAACGCTCTGCTCCTGTTTTGTTCGGCAACGCCAAGCGTTGAAACATACAAGAAGGCTCTGGACGGCAAAATTACTCTTGTTACCCTTAAGCAGCGTTACGGGAATTCTGTTTTGCCCAAAGTTTTAACTGTAGATACTTCGCAGACAATAGGCTCTTTGAGTAATCAGCTTTATGATGAGCTTGAGAATTGTTTAAGCAACAAGAAGCAAGCTATTTTACTGATTAACAGGCGCGGCTTCAATACATTTGCGTGCTGTACCCTTTGCAAAAAGATTGCCGTCTGCCCGAACTGCAGTATATCGCTGACATATCACCGAGCCGACAATAAGCTAATGTGTCACTGCTGCGGATACTCAAAAGCGTATACTACCACCTGTGAATACTGCAAAAACGAGAGCATAAACTATTACGGAACAGGAACGCAGAAAATCGAGGAAGAAATATCCCGCGTGTTTCCGACTTCAAGAATTTTGCGTATGGACGCGGACACGACGGGCTCGCGGTATTCGTACGAGGACAAGCTAGGCGATTTTTCTTGCGGGAAATACGATATTCTTATAGGCACTCAAATGGTTGCAAAAGGTCTTGATTTTCCCGATGTCACGCTTGTGGGAGTTATATCCGTTGACAGGGAGCTTTATAACGACGACTTCAGAAGCGCCGAAAGAACCTTTGATCTTTTAACTCAGGTTATAGGGCGTTCGGGCAGAAGAAGCACCCAAGGCAAAGCGGTTATACAGTCTGTAAATCCCGACAATGAAATTATTTCGCTTGCGGCAAAGCAGGATTTTGAAGCATTTTACAAAACCGAAATAGTTCTTCGCAAGGCAATGCTTTACCCTCCTTTTTGCGATATATGCACCATTCTTTTTATTTCGGAAAGCGAAGCGGCGGCACATAAAAGCGCGAAACGGTTCTTCGATATGATTGTATCTGCCGTAAAGGGCGATTTTTGTGATGTTGCCGTAAAGCTGATGGGACCTATCAAGCCCAGAATTGATAAAATCAATAATAAACACAGGTACAAGCTTACGGTAAAATGTAAGAACAATATCAGATTCAGACAAATGATGTCTTTGCTCATAATAGAATACAACAAGAAACAGAATAAGCCGGCGGTGTCGATTTCGGTTGACATAAACGCCTTTGAATAGAGAAAGATATGGAGAACAGTATGGCAATAAGAAACATAAGAATTGAAGACGACCCGATTTTAAGAAAAAAAAGCAGACCGGTAACAGAATTTAACCGTCGTTTATTTGAGCTTCTTGACGATATGGCGCAAACACTCCTTAACATAGGCGGAATAGGTCTTGCGGCAGTGCAGGTAGGCGTTTTAAGGCGAGTGTTTATCTGCCGCTTTGAAGACGCTGTTATTGAGCTGATTAACCCCGAGATTATCCATACAGAGGGTTGCCAGGAGGAGGAAGAGGCGTGCCTTTCATTGCCCGGAAAGAGCGGAGTTACGGTGCGTCCCGCGTGTGTTCATATTAAGGCTCAAAACAGAGAGGGAAAGTGGTGCATATACAAGGGCGAGGATCTTAAGGCGCGCTGCTTTTGTCATGAATATGACCACCTTGACGGAATATTATATAAAGACAGGCTAAAAGAGGGAGAGGTTCTCCATACATTCAGCCAAGAGCAGTGAGGGATTTTATGAAGATTATATTTATGGGTACCCCACGATTTGCGCTCCCTGTGCTTGAGTATTTAATAAAAGGAGAAGATGAGCTTCAGGCGGTTTTCACACAGCCTGACAAACCTTTAGGCAGAAAAGCCGTGATGACACCACCGCCTGTCAAAGAGGTTGCCCGGAGAAACGGTATTAGCGTTTATCAGCCCTTAAGTCTAAAAGACGGGGAGGCTGAAAGAATCATTAAATCATATCAGCCCGATTTAATAGTCGTAGCAGCTTACGGGAGGATTTTGCCGTTGTCTTTATTAAACGCTCCGAAATTCGGAGCCGTTAATGTACACGCATCACTTTTACCCAAGCTAAGGGGAGCGGCACCCATTCAATGGAGTATAATCAACGGGGATAAAACAACCGGTATTACGACAATGCAAATGGATGCGGGTCTTGATACGGGGGATATTCTTGTTCAAAGCTCCTTGGGAATAGGTGAAAACGAAACCTCCGCGGAGCTTCATGACAGGCTTTCGGTGTTAGGTGCATCGGTACTAAAAGAAACGCTTGAAAGGCTCAAAGCCGGTACTCTTACACCAATCAAGCAGGATGATGCCTCTCACACATATGCCCCGATGCTTTCAAAGAGTGATTCCCCGATAGATTGGACAAAAAGCGCAACGGAAATACACAACAGGGTAAGAGGATTAAACCCTTGGCCTTGTGCATGCACTGTTATAGACGACAGGACCGTGAAAATTCACAAAACCGCTCTGTTTGGAATTGCTTCTGATAAAAAACCCGGTACCATTTTTGTAAAAGGTAATTCGTTATTAGCCGTATGCGGTGACAATTACGCACTTGAGCTTATCGAAATACAACCCGAGGGCGGGAAAAAAATGACCGCAGCCCAATGGGTATGCGGACACAATATTAAATAGTAAAGGAGTTAAAATATGCCGTATTTTTATTTTTTACAGGATAATTATTATATTATTTTCGTGATTATTCCGCTTATAGCTTCTCTGATTATTCAGGCTAAGCTGAAAATGACTTACAGGAAATATTCTTCGATTGATAATTCCCGCAGAATGACGGGGTTTATGGCGGCTCAGGCAGTTTTAGGGCAGCATAGGATTTCGGATGTTTCTATACAGGGAGCTAACGGGAGGCTTTCAGACCACTTTGACCCGCGTGACAGCACAATAAGACTTTCACCCGAGGTGTACGCAGGTACTTCGATAGCCGCAATAAGCATCGCCTGCCATGAGGCGGGACACGCCGTACAACACAAGGAGGGATATACCCCTATCAAGCTCAGAAACGCCATTTTACCCGTTACCAACATCGGCTCGTCCTTGAGTTTACCCCTTATTTTATTAGGTTTATTTTTCAGCATAGAGCCGTTTGTGCTTGCGGGAATAATTTTCTTTTCATTTGTTGTTATTTTTCATTTAGTAACATTACCGGTAGAATTTAATGCGAGCAAGAGAGCTATTGAAGCAATAGACTCTTATAATATGCTTACAGATGATGAAGCAAAAGGCGCCAAAAAAGTCCTTAATGCCGCCGCGCTTACCTATATTGCGGCGTTTGCGGTAAGCCTTGCTCAATTATTGAGACTTATGCTGCTGTTCAGAGGCAGGAGAAGATGAGTGAAGGAGCGCGTATTTCCGCCGTAAAGGCTCTTATAAGGATTGAGAGGGATTCTGCATATTCAAATCTTGTGCTTGATTCTTATCTTAAGAATTCGAATATGAGCTATTCGGATTGCGCCTTGTTTACCGCGCTTATTTTGGGAGTGCTTGAACGAAAGATAACGCTTGATTATAACCTTTCGCTTTATCTCTCAAAAGGAATAAAAAAGTTAAAGCCGGAGGTTCTTGCGATTTTGCGCGTCGGAGCGTATCAAATTCTTTTTACCGACAGAATTCCCGACAGCGCCGCGGTAAATGAAAGTGTTAAGGCATCGTTAAAACTCGGCTGCTCATATGCCGCGGGCGTCATAAATGCCGTGTTGCGAAGGCTTTCGGAAAATTCCCTCAGGCTGCCCGAAAACACCGAAACGTTGGGGGGCATTTCGATTAAATATTCGGTTCCGGAAGAACTCGCTTTGCTCTTAACGGAAAGCTTAGGCAAGGAAGATGCAATAGGCTTTCTTGAAAGCTCCTTCGGCAAGCCCCCTACTGTAATTCGGGTAAACACCTTGAAAACAGATGCCGATAATTTAATAAGAATTCTTCGGGACGAGGGGATAAATGCGAAGGAGAATGAGCTTGTCAAGAATTCTCTGACATTAGAGAATGCGGGAGATGTAGCTAATCTTAAATCCTTTTCGGCAGGCTTGTTCCATGTACAAGATATATCGTCCCAGCTATGTGTAAAGGCTCTTGCCCCCGAACCGGGCGAAACGGTTCTTGATATGTGTTCATCCCCCGGAGGAAAAAGCTTTACCGCCGCACAGTATATGAACGGGGAAGGAAAGCTGTATTCGTTTGATATAACCGAAAACAGGTTAGGCTTGATAAAAGGCGGAGCAAAAAGGCTTGAAATAGGGAATTTACATTGCGCCTTGAATGATGCGTCAAAGTATAATAAGAGCATTCCTCTTTCCTCACGAGTGCTTTGCGATGTTCCCTGCTCGGGACTTGGGGTGCTTCGCAAGAAACCGGAAATCAGATTTAAGGCTGTATCCGATATCGGAAAGCTTTATCAGCTTCAATATGATATTTTAAGGACCTCATCACTTTACGTTAAGGACAAAGGCACGCTCATATATTCAACTTGTACCGTAAACCCCGCCGAAAACAGGGAGATCGCGCTGAGATTTTTGCGAGAAAATCCCGATTTCTCGTCCGAAAAGGTTCTGCCCGAAATCGCTCGAAACACGCAGGAAGGCGATTTTTTGACACTTTTACCCCATATACACGGATGCGACGGGTTCTTTATATCAAAGTTTATTAAGGGATAATTATGGAAAAAACAGATATATTATCATTAAACGGGAGAGAGCTTGAAACAGCATTGTTGCCGTTTTCCGCACCACGATACCGAGCCGCCCAGATTTTTGACTGGCTTCATAAAAAACGTGTTCCCGAATTCGATGGAATGACAAACATTCCCAAGACATTTTTGTTACAATTGAGTGACAATTTTGTCATATTTGATTGCAATGTTGAAAAAAAATTAAAATCAATGTATGATGATACGGTCAAATATCTGTTTTCACTTTATGACGGTGAGCTTATTGAGTGCGTAGTGATGAAGTATAAATACGGTAGCACGATTTGTATTTCCACTCAGGTAGGCTGTAAAATGGGTTGCGGCTTTTGCGCTTCCGGAGCGAGCGGGTTTAAGCGGAATTTAATGCCGTCGGAAATGCTTGCCCAGGTCTATGCGGCTCAAAGAGAACTTGATATAACGCTATCGCACGTTGTTTTGATGGGAATGGGTGAACCTCTTGACAACTTTGACAATGTCGTTAAATTCTTTGAATTGATATCAGACCCGGCAGGTCAAAATATAAGCATGAGGAAAATTTCTGTATCTACAAGCGGAATTGTTCCCCGAATTTACGAGCTTGCAAAGCTTAAATTAGGCGTTACTCTTTCGGTCTCACTTCACGCACCCAATGATGAAATCCGCTCAAAGCTTATGCCGATAAACAAACAATGGGGAATAGATGAGCTTATTGAGGCTTGCCGTGCTTACACAAAAGCGACATCACGACGCATATCATTTGAATATATTATGATTAAAGGAGTTAATGACAGCGACGAATGCGCACTCTTGCTTGCAAAGCGTTTAAAAGGGATGCTGTGCCATGTAAATCTTATACCGGTTAACGAGGTCCCGGGGAAAACTAACAGCAGCAGCGGCGACAACCGCATAAGGGCTTTTTCCTCAATACTCGCCGAAAAAGGGATTAACGCAACCGTTAGGCGTTCTCTCGGCTCCGATATAAACGCTTCGTGCGGACAACTGAGAAGAAACAGCATGCACAGCCTGAATAATCAACGGGAAAGTGATTTAGTAGTATGAAGCTCATTGCAAAAACAGACAGGGGTTTAGTTCGTGCAACAAACCAAGACGCATACATTACCGGAGAATTATCCGATGATGTTGTCGTCGCCGTTGTCTGTGACGGTATGGGAGGGGCAAAGGGCGGCAATATTGCAAGCTCTCTTGCCGTAAAGCTAATTTATGAGCAGGTTTCGGCACAGTTTCGTGAAGATATGCAATCCAAATCAATTAAAAATATGCTTGAATCGGTTATTAACGCCGCTAATGCGGGTGTACACAACATTTCACGCTCAAACTCGGAGCTTGACGGTATGGGGACCACGGTTGTTACAGCGATAATTAAAAGGAATACCGCTTATATCGCTCATGCGGGAGACAGTCGCGCTTATATGATTAACAAAAACGGTCTTACGCGCCTTACTCATGACCACTCCGTAGTACAGCAGCTTATTGACAGCGGAAGGATAACACAGCGAGAGGCGATGAACCATCCGCGCAGTAACATAATTACACGGGCTCTCGGGGTCGATGATTATGTTGACATTGATTTCTCGGAATATTCATTTTCGAAAGGCGATTGTTTGCTTATATGTACAGACGGGTTGACTAACTCGCTAAGCGATGAGGATATAGCTCAAATCGCTGCTAATACCGAATATTATCTGCTTGCCGAAAGGTTAGTTGAAAGTGCAAAAAAACAAGGCGGAAGAGATAATATTACGGTAGTAACTATTGCTTAGAGGTGATAACATGGATAACTACGTTGGAAAAAGACTTGACGGCAGATATGAGATAAGGGAAATCATTGGTGTGGGCGGAATGTCTGTAGTTTACAAGGCTTATGACAATATTGACGATAGAATAGTAGCCGTCAAAATTCTTAAAGAGGAATTTCTTGCGAAACGAATCAAAAGCCATTGCCGTGCTTTCTCATTCGAATATCGTCAAAGTATACGACGTAAGCTTTGGAGACAGGCTGCAATACATCGTAATGGAATATGTAGAGGGTATTACGCTCAAGGAATATATTGAGCAGCAAAAAATTATTCCTTGGAAGGAAACCTTACATTTCGTAATTCAAATTTTAAGAGCGCTCCAGCACGCCCACGACAAGGGAATAGTTCACCGCGATATTAAACCCCAGAACATCATTTTACTTCAAAACGGAAATATTAAAGTAACTGATTTCGGTATCGCCCGATTTAGCAGAGGCGAAACGCGCAGCATGACGGAAAGCGCAATAGGCTCCGTTCATTATATAAGTCCGGAACAAGCGAGAGGTGAACTTACAGACGATAAGGCGGATATTTATTCAGTCGGCATCGTTTTATATGAGATGCTCACAGGGACATTGCCGTTTCAGGGTGATTCCGCTGTATCCGTTGCTCTTATGCAGGTAAACGATGAGCCTAAAAGACCGCATGAAATCAACCCCGAAATACCTGTGGGGCTTGAGCAAATTACGCTCAGAGCAATGCAGAAGAATACCCGTGACCGATATCAGTCGGCGGCGGAAATGCTCCTTGACCTTGAAGAGTTCAAGAGAAATCCCCTGATTAAATTTGATTATACATATTTTGTTGACGAAGAACCGACAAAATATGTTGACAGTTTCCAAACAAGGCAAACGCGCGCCGTTTTGTCGGAAGAGGATGAAAACGAAGCAGACTCGGCACAATCGCAAAACGTTAAAAACAGAGTTTTACCTATTGTTGCGGGGGTCGTCTTTAGTCTTGTTATTGCGGCGGTAATTTTCATAGTCATTCAGCTTGCGAATAACGGAACAATTTTTTCGGGGAAAAAGATTGAAGTTATGAATTTTGTCGGGAAAAATTATCTGCTTGAGATTAAAGACAAACCCGAATATACAGAGCTTTACAACTTTGAGGTTGTTTATCAATCTAATTCTGCCTTTGAACCGGGGACCGTTTTTGAGCAGGATCCCGTTTCGGGTCAAAAGATAACAAAAGGCGGAACCATTAAGCTTTCCGTAGTAAATGAAAGCACGAGCCGTCAAGTCCCCAATGTGGTTGGCTTTGCTACGTTTGCGGAAGCTGAATTTATGCTTAACGAACAGGGCTTTAATGCAATAAAGGTGGCCGTCGAGGACCCGTCGGTTACAATAGGCACCGTAGTAAGAACAAGTCCCGAGCCCGGGGATAGTGCCGCTGTGGGGTCGACCGTTACGGTTTATGTGTCAACTGAGGTGCAGACCGATAAAGTCATAGTGCCTAAGCTAACTGACAGCTCGCTTGAAGCCGCGAAGGAGATAATTAATTATTTGGGTCTGTCTCTTGGGGAGATAAGAGAAGAAAACAGCTCACTTGCGGCAGGTATCGTCATATCGCAGGATCCCGCCGAAAATTCCGAGGTTACGAAAAACACAAAGGTTAATCTTGTAGTAAGCACGGGCAGTCCCGTTTCGGGCTCGGTTGATATAATTATTAACTTGCCGAATATCGGAAGAGCAAATCTTGAAATATGCGTAAATGATGTTTTCGTCGGCAATCCTCTTACCGTATACGCATCGGGTCAGACCCGTGCCGTAACCGTGTCGGGCTCAGGCTCAAACAATATTGTCTCAATTTTTATTGATGACCAAAAAATCTATGAGGCTCATGTTGATTTTACAACATCCCCGCCCGAAGTTACAAACGAAATAACTTATAATTATGTCACTTATATTGATGTTACGGGTATGGAGGCTTTAGCCGCAAAAAAAAGACTCAATGACGCGGGCTTTGTGAATGTATCACTTTCCTTCAGCGAGGATGCACCGGGCAACAAAGGCACCGTGTATATGCAAAGTCCTCTTTATGCCTCTTCCTCGGGTGTTAATTCGCAGACTCCGATTACACTATATGTAGTAGGTTCTCAAGAGGATGTATCCAAAGACAATCCGTTTGGGTTTTAAACTGCAATGGACGAAAAGACTCTTGAAGGCATTATAATAAAAGGTATAGGCGGCTTCTATTATGTTGAAGCCGCCAATCAAACTTTTTGCTGTAAGGCGCGAGGACTGCTCAGAAAACAGAAAATAACCCCTCTTGCGGGCGACAGAGTAATCATTTCAATTAATAGGGCAGGAGAAAATACTGTTGATGAAATTCTTCCGCGTTCAAATTTTTTGTTAAGACCGCCCATTGCCAATGCTGGCAGACTGATTATTGTTTCCTCCGTTGTGACGCCCAAGCCAGTTCCATATCTTATAGACAGGCTTACGGTGATTGCCGTTAACAAGGGAATTGAACCTGTTGTGGTTTTTTCAAAAAGCGACTTATCCGACACCTCGCAATACACCAGGATGTACAAGAATGTGGGAATACCTGTTTTTTCGGTATCCACCGTAACGCATGAGGGAAAAGAAAAGCTTATAAAAGTGATTTCGGATAAAATCAATGTATTTACGGGGAATTCGGGTGTCGGGAAATCATCTTTATTAAATATTCTCAGTTTAGATATTAATCTTAAAACCGGTGAAATCAGTCAAAAGCTCGGCAGGGGACGCCATACTACAAGAGAGGTTGAGCTTTTTAAATTCAGAGAAGGCTATATAGCAGACACACCGGGCTTTTCAGCCCTTGAAACACAGGGCGCAGAAGCTATACCCAAGGAAAATCTGCAGTTTTGTTTTCCGGAGTTTTTGCCCCTTCTCGGGAAATGCAAATTTTCAAGCTGTACTCATACCGGCGATTTGGGATGTGTAATTGCACAGGCGGCTGAAAGAGGCGACATCAGCAAGAGCAGATTTGAAAGCTATAAGGCAATGTACAAACAGGCAAAAAACACAGAAGATTGGAGCGAGTAACCAAATTTCGCATTTTGCGTATACTATGATTGTAAAACAATATGTGAAAGGTGGATTCATATGAAAATCATAGTATGGAGGAGTCCTAAGGCTTTACGCGGCATTCTTAAACTGATTTTCGGAATTAAAAATTAAAAAAACGTACATATTTTCAATTCTCCCACACAGCATCTTCGGATGCTGTGTTTTTTATTCATAAACAGGACAGGGGTTGAATACATTTTATTGAAAAGCTACGAGAGGAGCAAGAATATGGATATCAGTCTTCAAAAAGAGAATTTTGGTTTCAGTTCGATTATATTTGATAAGGTAGTCGAACAAAGCGTCACCGCAGAATTAAATCTTCCTGATTATATGCCGGACATTTTAAGGGTCGTCAAGGCAAATATTACTCCAAAAATCAGTTCGGTTAATTTAGTCGGGGACAGAATTACTATTGACGGGGTTAGCGAGGCTCAGATTGTTTACTGCTGTGAGGCGGGAGAAATGCACACCTATTCGGCAATTACGGATTTTTCTCGATATGCCGAGTGTCGTGAGGCTCTCTCAACTGATACGGTTACGGTCAAAGCGGTTTGCGATTACGCCAACTGCCGTGCGATGTCGCCCAAGAGAGCGGAAATTAAAGGAAATATCTCAATTCCCATTAAACTCATCAGAAAAGAGCTGCGTGAGGTACTGTGCGGGGCGCAGGGTGTCGGAATTCAGCTTAAAACAGATAATGTGTCAGCTGTTTCAATTGTCGCAATAGGAGAAAAAACCTTTTCCATGAGTGATGTATTTGAATTGCCGGACGGTAAGGATAATATTAAAAGTATAATATATTCGAACGCTTTTGCCGTTTCCGGAGATGTAAAACAAATTAATAACAAGCTTATGCTTAAAGGCGAGCTTTCGGTGAACATAGTTTATATTCCCGAAGGCAAAGTAACCTCAGTAGAACGTATATCACACAGTCTGCCCATAAACCAAATTATAGAGCTTGAGGGAATTTCGGAGGGCTCGATGTGCGACATAAGCTTAAGTGTTCCGATGCTTGAAGTTGCGGCGAAGCCAAAGGTTGATAACACCTTGAGAGTTATTGACATATCGGCGTCCGTTGCGGCCTTCATAACAGCGGCGGAGAAAAAAGAGGTTGAGGTTATCCTCGATGCTTATTCAACGACGAACTCGGTAGAGATTAAAACAGATACGCATTCGGTTGTGGATTTTGAGGAAGCTGTTAACGAAACCTTAATAATAAAAGAAGTCATTGACGTTTCCCAAAACGCAGTCACCGGCGTTCTTGATATCAGAATTGAAGAACCAAGCTTTAATACATCAATTTCAGAAACGGAAATAACTGTCAGCGGAACGGTAAAGGCTTGCATTATTTATACAGATTCCGCAGCTGAGCCCGGTTATATGGAGAAGCTGATAGACTTTAGCAATGCTTATACCAACAAAGTAGGAAGGTCCGCGCGGTTTGAGCCGAGAATAATCATTACCGCAAGCAGCTTTTTATTTCCTTCGCCGGAAAAAATTGACCTTAAAATTGAAGCTGTGCTAAGCGGAAATATTTATTCCGAAAAAACAATAGTCTGTGTAAACGAAATAATAAACTTAGGCGAAAGAGAAAAAGGCTCCGACCATAGAGGAGTGACTATTTACTTCGCGCAGGAGAACGAGAGCCTTTGGAGCATCGCAAGACGCTATAATACAACTATAGAGGCAATAGCCGATGAAAACGAAATCGGAAACGATGTATTAACCGAAAAGCAAATGCTGATAATTCCGAGTATTTAAGGGAGGAAGAATAATGATTAATGACAGCATTTACAGCGAGATAGCGAAACGCTCTCAAGGGGATATTTATATCGGAGTGGTCGGTCCCGTGCGAACAGGGAAATCGACATTTATTAAAACCTTTTGCGACACTCTTGTAGTCCCAAACATTAATAATGAGAATATAAGAGAACGCACCCTTGACGAGATGCCGCAGTCATCCGCAGGCAGAACTATTATGACGACAGAGCCAAAATTTATTCCCGAAGAGGCGGTAAAAATTACGCTGCCGGACAATGCCCAAATGAATGTAAGAATGATCGATTGTGTCGGTTACATAGTTCCAAGCGCTCTGGGCTACATCGAGAATGAGCAGCCGCGCATGGTAATGACGCCCTGGTATGACCATGAGATACCATTTAATATGGCGGCTGAAATCGGGACTAAAAAGGTTATTACCGAGCATTCTACAATAGGGCTTGTAATCACTACGGACGGCAGTATCAGCGAAATACCCCGCGAAGAATACGAGGAAGCTGAAGAGAGAGTGATAAATGAGCTTAAAGGGCTTTCAAAACCTTTTATCGTGCTCTTAAACTGCATGTATCCTCAAAGCGCTTCAGCCGTGCAGCTTGCAGAAAGCTTAGGGGAGAAATACGGTGTGCCTGTTATTGCGGTTAACTGTCTTGAGATAACCGAAGAGGAAATAAAGCGTGTTTTAACCGCAGTACTGTTTAGATTTCCTATTAAGGAAATTTCCGTTAATCTACCCAATTGGGTTTTGTCTCTTGACCGCTCTCATTGGCTTCGTGAGGACATCCTTGCGAGCGTAAAAGAGTCGGCGAAAGGGATAAACTGTCTTGAGGATGTATCTAAGCTTGCTGAAGATGTATCGGCAAACAAATATATTCTTTCTGCACAGGTAAAAAGCATTAATTTGGGTGACGGATGTGCAGTTATAAATGCAGCTATTGGCACCGATTTGTTTTTCAGAGTTCTTGCTGAAAGCACCGGTCTTGAGATTGGCGGTGAACAGGATTTAATGTCTGCTCTCGTAAGTCTTGTTCACATAAAAAAAGATTACGAAAAAATCAAAGATGCGTTAGACGAGGTTGAAGCAACAGGCTATGGTATAGTTATGCCGGCAATAGAAGAGTTATCGCTTAAAGAGCCCGAGATTGTTAAGCACGGCGGTAAATACGGTGTGAAGCTGTGCGCTTCAGCTCCCTCAATTCATTTAATAAAGGCAAATATTACCACAGAAGTCGCCCCTGTTGTAGGAACCGAAAGTCAGTCCGAGGAGCTTGTTTCGTATCTGTTAAAGGATTACGAGGAAGAGCCTGCCTTAATATGGAATTCGAATATTTTCGGAAAATCTCTCAGCGAACTTGTTAACGAAGGATTAAGAAACAAGCTTTTCCATATGCCCGTCGATGCAAGAGGAAAGCTGCAAGAAACGCTTGAAAGAGTGATAAACGAAGGGTGTAACGGACTTATCTGCATAATTTTGTAAAGCTTTATTGTATTAATTTTGATTTGTCACTTCATTTTTCACCTCATAATTTCGTCTTTTAATGGCAGATTATTAAAGTAAGCACGCAGTGATTTTGTGCTTATGGAGGTGAAGGATGAATAAGGCGAAAAGGGGAATAAATTTAGTTTTTACGTTTCTTTTTTTGTTAACCGCAAGCGTCTGCATTATTTCGGTCAAGGGTATAGATGTAGGCAATGATTCTTCCGCCGTAAATCTTAAAAAAACAGAAAACACGAACGAGGAAACAGATACCTTTAATATTGTTTACCAAACAGCCGAAAAATCTAAAAAAACCGTCAGGAATTATTTGTCTGTTTTAGGAACTCCTTTCGGGATAAAGCTCTATACAAAAGGCGTCATTGTAGTTGGCAGCGAATCAATTTTGACTAAAGACGGTTTTATAAATCCGGCAGAAGCAGCGGGATTAAAACAGGGCGATATAATTACCGCGGTAAACGAGAAGCCTGTCAAAAGAAACGGTGAGCTATCAAAGTATCTTGCTGAAAGCAACGGGAAAAAGGTCGTTTTGACCGTAATCAGGGACGGCAAAGAAATAAAGGTTGATTTTAAAGCGGTGCTTTGTGATAACGATAAACGTTATAAAGCGGGATTATGGGTTCGCGACAGCTCTGCAGGCATAGGCACTTTAAGCTTTTATGATGAAAAACTGAAAATGTTTTGCGGACTTGGACACGGCGTTAATGATATCGACACGGGAGAGCTTGTACCCCTTCTTGAAGGGGAGGCGATCGGAGCTGATATAACAGGCGCTTACAAAGGCTCGCAGGGAGTAATCGGCGAATTAATAGGCGTATTTAACGAAAACATTATCGGCTCGATTATCGAGAACTCTACCAAAGGAGTTTATGGCTTTTATGATGAAAACACTCCCGATAACGGGATAATCTATCCGATAGCAGAAAAACGAGAGGTAAAAACCGGTAAGGCTCAGATGATTTCCACGATTGATGAAAACGGACCAAAGCTTTATGATATCGAAATAACAAAAATTGACTCCGGCAGCTCTGAAAAAAACCTTGTAATCAATGTGACGGATGCGTCTTTGATTGCCAAAACAGGTGGTATTGTTCAGGGAATGAGCGGAAGCCCTGTAATTCAGGACGGGATGCTCGTGGGAGTGGTGACACATGTATTTGTCGATAATCCTAAAGGCGGATACGGAATATTTGCCGAGACGATGTACGATGAAATGACAAAACTTTACGAGAGAGAAATGAAAAACGCGGCTTAATGCCAAAATTCAGCGAGGCGACAGCGAAAGCTGTTGCCTCGCCGAGAATTTTAAACAACTTTATTTAAAAAATAATTAAAAAAATTATTGCTGTAAACTATTGCCATAATATACCATATATGATAATATAGAGTTGCAACAAAAAAAGGAGGTATAAAAAATGGCAAAACAAATTACTGTACTCTTGGCGGACGACAAGAGTGAAAGCGCGCTTAGTCTCGCTTCGGTTCTTCGTTCGATGTGTTATGATGTCAGGGTGTGTGAGAAAGATGGTTCGGCGGTGTTAGCCGCTTTAGATACTTTTACTCCGGATGTACTTATCATGGACGCGTTTTTACAACATATTGATGCTTTAGGGGTAATCGAAAAAGTCAAGAAGCAATCATCTTATTCAGGACCTTTAATTTTCATTCTTTCAAGTGTGGACAACCAAAATTTTGAAAAAGAGGTATTAGAAACGGGGGCTGATTATTATTTCATTAAACCCTTTGAGCCGCATATCCTTGCTGAAAGAATAGTGCAAATGACAGGCTGGAAGCGTGTCTGCAAGGAAAATCAGCTTGTTTATGCAAATAATGACAACCTTGAGATTATAGTTTCAGACATCATGCATCAAATCGGAGTCCCCGCCCATATCAAAGGTTATCAGTATCTCAGAGAGGCCATTATGCTTTCTGTAGACAATACCGAAATGCTCGATTCAGTTACAAAGCTTTTATACCCTACTGTTGCAAAAAATTTTACGACAACGTCCTCGCGCGTAGAGCGTGCAATCAGGCACGCCATTGAAGTGGCATGGGACAGGGGAGATGTAGATGTTTTAAGCTCATATTTCGGTTACACCATACAAAACACGAGAGGAAAGCCTACAAACTCGGAATTTATCGCAATGATAAGTGACAAACTCCGGCTTCGTCTCAAAGCATCATAAATAATGCCAATTTAAAACCGCGGTCTGTTATAACGAACAGGTCGCGGCTTGTTTTAATAGGCGAAATGCTTTCGGTTAACATCTGAATATTAAAATTTGCTATGAATCTGCGCCTTGCGAAAAATCAATAATTTCAGCTGTTGTAAATTCTGCGCCGTCATCAAACATTTCCTTTTGCTTCTCAAAGCTTTCATTTGTGGGTGAATTCTCACCAAACAACTGATTTGTGATTTCTTCATCTTTTTTTTGCGGTAATCTTTTCTTATTATTTTTCTTTTCCACATAAAACCTCCCTTCTAAAACTATTCAAAGCCACGCTTGTTTTCGTTGTTTCTATTTTTGTTTTCGGCTGCAGCAGCATTCATCTGAGCTTCATTGTTCTGCATATTCTTGTTTTTTGCTTTTCTCTCGGTATTTTTGTTCTTTTTATTTTTTTTATCGTTTTTCATTTTTTACCTCCATTATTAGTTGATAATACTAATATTTCCAGAGTTTAATGAAATATGTTCATTTATTTAAATATTCAGGTAACAGGTTATTGAATCAGCGTCACTTCTCGTTTAATGTGTCAGACACGATTCTTCCGTCAGAAATCACAATTTTACGGTTACAGTAATCGGAAATTTCTTTTTCATGCGTTATGATGACGACGGCGGCGCCCGTCTTATTTATTCTGGTGAGAAGCTGCATGATCTGCTTCGATGTCTCGCTGTCAAGCGCGCCTGTCGGTTCATCCGCAAGAATAATTCTGGGTTTGATAATCATTGCTCTCGCGATTGCGGCGCGCTGGCGCTGACCGCCCGAGAGCTTCAGCGCGTTCTGATCGTATAGCTTGCTTATACCGACTTCCCTGAGCGCGTTTTCGGCACGCTGTTTACGCTCTTTTTTGGAGCATCTTGTAAACATGAGCGGCAGTTCCGTGTTTTCACCTGCGGAAAAAGTCTCTATCAGTGAATAATCCTGAAACACCGTGCCTATGGATTTGTTCCGCAGCTTCGCTTTTTTGCTTTCCGAAAGCTTTGAAACAGGCTGGTCATCGAATAGATATTCTCCCTTTTCATAATCCTCGACGCACGCTAAAATATGCATCAGGGTGCTTTTCCCGGCGCCTGATTTGCCAATTATCGCGATAAACTCGCCTTCTTCTATTTTGAGCGATACGTCATTTAAAGCAACGACCGCGTTGGGCTGTCCTAAGTTGTAGGTTTTATATATATTTTTTAGCTCAATCATCTTTTCAACCGCCTTTATTGCTTTTTATAATCGAGTATCATTGCGCGGAGCGGCTTGCGCCTGAACGCGAACAGCGAGAAAAGCACGGGTATCAGTATCAGGGTCAGCGCCGTTATCCCGAGCGTGATGAAGGTATAGTGATTAATAAAAACGAAAGCGGCCGCAAGCCTTCTGAAAAATCCCGAAATCAAAAGAACGCCGATTGCGGGTATAAAAGATACCGAAACAATAAACAGAATATAGACAAGAATAATCGCGTACAGCCGTTTTTTCGTACAGCCCGAAAGGCAGTAAAGCGAAAACGTGTTCATATTGCCCGATATATTGATCAGCGATACCGCCGAAAGTCCCGAAACGGCGATAACGGCCGCGAAAATAAGCGACGGAAGCTTCTTTTCGAGCCAAATACTGATCTCTTTTTTTGTGTTTTCCTCTATTTCTTTCGCGCTTGTAACACTTCCGTATTTCTGCAGCGTCGCTAAATTTCCGGCTTTTTCTTTGCTTGTGAGCGAATCGTCAAAGAACACATGGTAAATACAAAATCCGCTGTAGTCGTTTGCGCTTTTCAGCGTAACGTCCGGCATATCGTCAAGGAAGGCGATTGCCTGACCGGGCATAAGCTCTTCCGCTATAACACTCGCAGACAGTGATACGGCGCTGTTTGTCGCCGATAAATAGGAATACGGTTTTTTCAGCGTTCCCGCAACCTTGAATTCGCATTCAACGGTTTTGTCCTCAACCTCTATGTATCCCCGCAGGGAATCGCCGGTTTTATAGTTTCCGCCCGCGGTGATGATTCTTATCACGCCTTCTTCCTTTTCCGACGCTTCAATGTTTGCGGTTCCCCTGAGCAGGAAATTCGTGTTTTTTATCAGCCTTTCATCCTGAAAGATAAGATCCAGACAACGGCCGTCGGCAAAAAACGCCGGGTAAACATACTCGTTGCAAAATACGGGATCGCCCTTAAGCTCTCCCCTGACCTTTTCCGGATCAAAGGCTTCTATTTCGGATATGTCCGTCATTCCGCCCGTGCTGACCCTGAGAAACCGCTCCGTAAGGACTTCAAGTCTGTAAAAGTCTTGTGTAAAGATGTTTTTCATCATATTTCCCGAATAGAGGTTGAGGCATATTGTGGACACGATATTCGCGAGAATAAGGAATACCGCCGTCATCTGAATGATGAGCGCGGCGTGAAGAAGCATATGCCGATATATCAGACCGAACGCAAGCTTAAACAGTCTCACCCTTTCATCCTCCTTACATCAAGCGCCGTGCGTTTTTTGAAACCGAGAAGCATAGGCAGGAGGGAAAGGGCGCACATACCGATATAAAGACCTGCCGGAAGCAGCGCGTCCTTAGCCGTGAGATATCCGTCTTCAAACAGGGAAGGCAGTACTGTAACAATGGATAAAAGCGTTCCCGCTATAACAGAAAAAGCACAGTAAATAAGATATTCAAACGAGATATGAAGCGATATTTTCAGGGGTGACGCTCCGCAAATTACGGAAACCGCGTATATGTCGCGCCTTCTTATCAATACGTATCTGAAAACGAACATAATGTTGAGCAGCGAAAGCGCGAAGAGGAGATACGAGCGCACGGCGGCTGAGTCAAGCCCGTATTCCGTACCCGTGTCCCTTTTTTCAGGTATCCCGACGGAAGCGCCGGGAAACAGCTCGGACAGAGCTTCCCCGAAAGAGACCGCCTCCGATTTTGTCGGTAACGCTTTCAGCGTATAGGATATTTTATAGACGGTATCCGTTTGCTGAAGCGAATCATACGGGACCTCGCAAAAATCAAGCCAGCCGTCAATACCCACGATCGTATACTCCCTGCCGCATACGGTAACGGTATCGCCTAAAAAGATATTCTCGGCGGCGCTGAATTTCATCGCCGCCGTCGCTTCTCCGCCGGCTTGTATTTTCCGCCCGAACTGCGGCGAAGCTATGACGCCGGCTCTTTGCGAGGCTACGGAATAATCGTCGGACAGATAAAAAACGGTTGCGTCGATTTTTACGCCGTTTAGCTCCTGCCCGTCTTTTAAAACATCACACGCCTCGCCTAAGGCGATCCCTCCGTTATATATAACATAAAAGGTCGCCGCTTTTTTTACATACATCAGGGTCGAATACTCGTTTTGCTGGTGCGTAAAATAAGTGTACTGTATACCGGTAACGGCCGTTATCTGCAGCAGTATGAATAAAACAAACAGGAACCGCTGTTCTTTGATAAAGTTTCTTACAGAAAGAAACAGCATGGAATTCTCTCCGTTTCAAAGGTCGCCGTATCCCTCGTCAAGCTCTGTTTCAAACAGGGAAAGCGACTTTTCTTCTTTGGTCTTCAGCAATCGGTAGACCCTGTGCGCCGTAAGAAGGCATAAGATCAGCGAGAGCGACAGGAACAGTATGATTGAAAAGAGGTAGACGGTGTTTACGGTCAGCGAGCCGTCGGGATACCGATACCGGTTTTCCGTATATGCGCCCATATAGTTCATGCCCCTGAAGTTATAGCTTTTTGAGAAAGGGGCAATATCGTCGTTTTCCATATCGAGCGCGTTATACTTGCGCTTTAATTCCGAGATGAGATTTAAAAACGCGCTGTCCTGTGTTTTTTTAGTTACGAGCATGGTCATCAAGAGCGCGTTTTCTTTTATATGATCGGTTTCGGCGTGGTCTATGAGATTGGAGTTATACGTATAATACCCCTTTAATGACGGCGTATAGACTCTCTCGTTTAAAAACAGCGTATTGTACTTGAGCTTAACATTATTGGCGCTTCTCATTCTCGCGAATATTTGTTTATCATACGGAATAAATACGCCCTTTTTCGCTATTCCCGTAACCGTGCATTTTGTATATACGGGCTCTTCGTTTTCATTCAGGGCGGAAAGGGTCAAAAAGCACGTGTCTCCGACAGAAAGGCCCAAACCGTCCGTCACAACGATTTCGAGAATGTCTCCTGTTCTGTAGTTCTTGCCGAAGTCGGGGTATTCTCCCGCCGTAAGCCTTAAAAGGTCTGCTTCTGCGTAATAATCATATATTACAAAGCTGTCGGCCATTTCTTCCCGGGCATTTTTCACTTTTACGGAAAACTTTAGATCATGCTCGTTTACAACTGAAAACGCAGGGTTTTCATTTCCCGTATAAAGCCTGTCGGCGACGCTGTTTTCAAAAGCGAAGGAACTGACGAACGCTTCTTGCCCGGACAGCTCCGATACGAACGATTTAAAATTTTTCTCCCTTTCGCTCCCGAAAAAGGCGAGGTATTTTTTATCCGTGCCGCCGTCCGCGAAAAAGCTCAAATCCATATTGTTTACTATTTTTTTATACGTTATCAGGTCGGATGTGAGCGTGAACGACAGCATGAAGGGAAAGGCCGTGATAAGCGCGCACAGCAGAACAGAGAGGACGCTCTTTAAGACAAACCCTTTTTTAGGCTTGGATCTGATGAAAATTACAATGCGTATCAACACGAACAGAGAGAGCAGACACGGGAAGAAGGAGAGACAGACAAATCCGCTGAAATCCGATAAATCGATCGGCGTGTCAAAAAACAGACTGTCAAGACCGTAGTTGCTGCCGTAAAGGAAAGAATATATATCTGTCATATTTCCGACTGTCGCGCCTATCGCCGGGTTTAATCCACTGTATTTTTTTATAAGATTTGAAATGCCTATGTCATAGGGATCAGAGCCTTTGATTCCGTTTCCGTCAAGCACATTGTACGCGGCAATGAAGAGATTGTCGCTTTCCCTGTCACAGGTGAGAAAGTCGAGCTCGGGAAGATAAACGGTTTCGTCCTCATAAAGGATATCATACATAAGCCTTATCGTAATCTTCGTTTCGTCAGACATCTTATATAAGCATGGCATAATAAGACCTTTCTTAACAGTTCCGACAACGGTGCAGGAGATGTATACATCCTGCCCGTCCTCTTTACCCGAAAGAGCCAATACACAGGGATCGCCGACAGAGAGTCCCAAGCCGTCCGTCGCCATTATTTCAACGGTATCGCCCTCTTTATACCGGAGAGAGCAGTTCATATACCTGCCGTCCGAAAGAGTAAGAACCTTATTTTTTACATAGTATTCGTTTAATATATAGCTTCCGGAGACAGCGCTGACGCCGATCTCGTTGGATACCGTTTCGCCTTTTTGTTCCCTTGCCCCGTCTATACCCGCGGTGTTTCTGTAGAGGGCGGTTACGGGATTTATTCTTGTGCTTATGGGGAAAGCGCTTTCGCTTTCCCTCTCGGACAAAAGGCTTGAAATAAATCCTTCGCGGTTTTCATAACCGCCCTCGCCGGTAAAAACAGCGTATGAAAGTTCATACGATAAGTCCGATAAGTCTTTGTAGCCTACGGCAACTTTGTAGTATTTCAATCCGCTTATACCTATGTATGCCGCGAGAAGAAGAGAACAAACGACAAGAATTATGCCGACGACTGCAATCGGTATTTTAAGCTTGCTCATATTCTCCCCACCCATTTAAATAATCAACTAAGATATCTGCCATGTGTTATTTCGTTAGAACTAATGGTCGTTATACTTTCGTGTGCAATGCTAATAGGTGTAAACGAATAGGATACGGAGGCCGTTAAATTTGTGCTTAAAGTACCATAATCCCAATCGCTAACTACCTGACCCGCTTGGTTGCCTCTTACGGAAACAAATACATCCTTGTATTTTCTTAGGTTTGTACAAGCTGTAATATGAGTCCACGCATTAGAACTGCTTCTTCCATAATCACCGTCTAATGCGAGATCAGAATCTTCGCATGATAAATCACGGTTGTATGAGCTTGGCAGTGAACCGGTTGTGCAACAACCGCAAAGACTGCGTGTTGTTATTCTTTCCGGATAATACGCGTCAACCATATCTTCTACAGCAAATGCAGATACGACAAGAACCGGGAAAGCAAGTAATAACGCAATTAACCCAATAAAAAGTCTTTTTTTGATTTTCATTATTATGAACATTCCTTTCTGCGAAAGGCAGCAAACGGAATGGATTCCGGTATGCCTAATCGCTTAAACAAGTTTTTGCATTAATTAAACTTAAGTAAAAGAACGGAGCAGGTTGCGTTGGTAAGCTTAAATAAATTTAAAATGAAACATCGGACCCACCCTTTCATTTAATTATAAGGCATAAATGGTTTAAATTAATGTACTGTTATCTCTCTGCTATTACGGTTCACAATGGATAATACCACAACTATATTAATATACCAAAATATACCTTTAGTAATATGATATCACATAATATAACAAAACACAACAAAACAGATATAAAATAGTTAACAAATATTACCTGCGATATTCGGTGATATTAACCAATTTTAGAATACCACATTTAAATACTGCCAAATTATTCAGATATGATAAAAAAGAGACCGCACCTCAAATCTCATAATGAAAGGTAGGGGCGGTCAGGTTATTAATATGCTGTTTACTTTATCTTATGACAGAAGCGCTCTCGCTTCCCGCGAGCGCCTCGCGGCGATCCTTCAGTTTCCGTTCCACCTCGGCTTTATGTGCTTTGTCATCCTTTACAAAGCTTATAAAGAACAGATAAAGAAGGGCGCCTGAAACAGGACCGAGAATAAACATAGGCCATTGGAATTTTTTAAAATAACTGCTTTGAGGGAGTCCCGCATTTTTTCTGAAGCTGTCGTACCCGAGCTTTGATAATATAAATCCTTCAATCAGCGCACCCGAGCCGCCGCTAAGCTTAGAAATAAAGTTTTGCATAGCAAACGAGACACCTTCGGTCCTAACACCTGTTTTGAGCTCTACCTCGTCAATAGAATCACTCGTCAGTGTTCTGTGAGCAATATCCATAAGTGAGCCGGGTATGTTCATCAAAGAGGAAAGAAGAATAATTACAATAAAACGGGCAGGAGAATCAAATCCCACAAAAAATGTGATTATTCTTATAGCTATTGCGGCAATTTGCGAAAGAAGCAATATTCGCTTCATACCGCCGATTTTTGCGGCAATTTTATTCGCAAAAAAGATAGCCGCCGCGCCCGGAATACCGGCGAGCAGTCCAAAAAGAAATTCGGCGCTTTGTCCGTTCATAAAGGTAACGCAGTTCTCAAAGAAATAAGCTCCTTGAATCTTTGGACTTAAAGACAAGGAAAACCTTGCGATTGAGATAAGCAGTAAGGTGGGATTATGCCTTAAAACAGTCAGGGATTTCAGCGTGCTTTTCTCAGGCGCTCCGCTTTCAACAAGCTCGGGCATTTTATATGCCCTCATTGAAAGCAATTGACCGAAAAGTCCGAAAGCAATACCAAAAATCAAAAAGACCTGAGCATCGGGTATTCCCGACCTGAGCAGCTGTGACCTTAATAACTGAAACAATCCCGCAAAGGCACTGCCCGCTCCCGCTCCAATTGAAACCCATTGAGCTACTCTGGCGCGTTCGTTTGAGTGAGGGCTTGAAAGGGCAATCATTCCCCAAAGACCGACATCCTGATAAGAGTAAAAGAAGTCCCAGATAAAATAGAGTATTAAAATATAAAAAATTTTTCCGTTTTCATCAAAGCTGACATTCAAAAACATCAAAGCAGACAAAGCGCCTATAATAGGGGGAAAATACAAAAGATAAGGCCTTAGCTTACGGTAAGGGAGATGCTTTCTCCTGTCAATCAAGGCGCCGATAAAAGGGTCATTAACAGCGTCCCACGCATAGCTTGACGAGAAAACATAACCAACCTTTTTAGGGTTCATATGAAGAATATTTACGCAAAAATATCTAAGCCATCCCGAAACATAAGAGTAATGTATGTTTTGCCCCGCAAGTCCTATCGCATAATCCAGAATATTTCTGTTTGCCGCGTAGCCTTCGCCGATGGGTGTCTTATTAAACAGGAAAAATCCCATTCAATCACTCCTTATTTACTTAACAGCAGCCAAAAAATCTTATCTGTTACTTTTTAGAATTATAGTAGCATTTAAAGAATGCGTTTTCAACCCTTTAGGCAAAAAAGTCACACGATAGATTGACAATAAACGATAAAAAGGTTAGAATATCATTATAAAATTTTGGAGGTGTGATATGGATTTTATTACAAGCCTCGATTGGAGGATCTTTCAATTTTTCGAGGAATACTTATGGAATCCTGTCCTTAACGTAATAATGACCGTAATTACTACCCTCGGAGACGGGGGAATAATTTGGATAGTTTGCGCAATATGCCTTCTCATAACAAAGAAGTACCGTAAAGTAGGGGCAATGGTAGCGTGCGGGCTCATATTTTCACTTATTTTTACGGATGCCGTATTCAAGCCGCTGATTGAACGTGTCAGACCGTTTAATTTCGACGGTTGGCCCGCTGAGTTTGTCTTTCCTGATTTGGTTGAAAGACCACAAAGTCTGTCATTCCCGTCCGGTCATACCTCCTCCTCATTCGCGGCGGCTGTCCCGATGCTTCTCGGATGTAAAAAACAAATCGGAATCCCTGCGGTTATTTTTGCGTTTTTCGTAGGCATATCGAGGATTTATGTCCATGTTCACTACGCAACCGATGTTATCGCAGGCTTTGTCTTTGGAGTTTTGTATGGACTTGCCGCATATTATTTAGTCACAAAGCTTATTCCCCTTATCATTAAAAAGCTCAAGGAGAGAAAAACTAAAAAGGCATAAAAATACCAAAAAAATATTCATGAAAAAGAAGACAGGTGCAAACCGTACTTGTCTTCTTTTTTTAGACATACATCCTTAGCAATGCTGCCGCAAATTTACAAAGTTAAAAAGCCGCAAGTTCCTTTTGGAATGCGGCTTTAACATTGTTATATTCTTGCGACCCTTGTATCCCGTGCAGCTTGTGCAACTGCTGAGGCTACCGCCTTGCCCACTCTTTTGTCGAAAGCCTTAGGAATAATATATTCGCTTGAAAGCTCGGTCTCGTCCACTATTGAGGCTATTGCATACGCGGCGGCAAGCTTCATTTCGTTATTAATGTCGCTCGCTCTGACATCAAGCGCACCTCTGAAAATGCCGGGGAAGGCAAGAACGTTGTTGATCTGATTCGGATAATCACTTCTTCCCGTTCCGACAACCCGAGCGCCGGCAGTAAGTGCAAGCTCCGGCATAATTTCCGGCACGGGATTAGCCATCGGGAGTACAATTGAACGGGGGGCCATTGAGCGAACCATATCCTGTGTTACGATGCCCGGAGCGGATACTCCGATGAAAACATCAGCTCCTGCCATAGCGTCGGCAAGGTTGCCCCTTTTGCGTTGCAAATTCGTGAAATCGGCTATCTCCTGCTTTGCGGGAGAAAGATTATCTCCGGTGCAAATAATTCCGTTTCTGTCGCACATAAGAATATCACCGACGCCTATGTCCTTAAGAAGCTTCGCTATTGCAACGCCCGCCGCACCCGCTCCGCTGAAAGCCACAGAGCAATCCGAAAGATTTTTATTTACTACTTTCAATGCGTTGATAAGGGCAGCCGTGCACACAACAGCAGTACCGTGCTGGTCATCGTGGAAAATGGGAATATCGGTTTTCTCTTTGAGCTTTTTTTCTATTTCAAAGCAGCGCGGAGCAGATATATCCTCAAGGTTAATACCTCCGAAGCTGCCTGAAATCAGAGCTATCGTATTAACTATCTGGTCGACATCCTTTGATTTTATGCAAAGAGGAAAAGCATCTACACCACCAAACTCCTTAAACAGGACACATTTTCCCTCCATAACGGGCATACCTGCCTCCGCTCCGATGTCACCGAGACCCAAAACCGCGGTACCGTCCGTGACAACAAGAACGAGGTTATGGCGGCGCGTCAATTCGAATGACTTATTTATGTCCTTTTGTATTTCAAGACAGGGCTGTGCAACTCCGGGAGTATAAGCTAAGGATAATTCCTCCCGGTTATTAACACTCGCGCGGGCTATGACCTCGATTTTGCCTTTCCATTCATAGTGAAGTCTTAACGATTCCTTTTGATAATCCATAAAACATACCGCCTTTTTTCGATTGATTTATTCCCACGGAAATTTGTATTTGTTAAGCTTCAGGCTGTCACGTACCGTAATAAATTCTTTTTGAACAGCGGGGTTTATCGGAACGCCCGACTCCTTACGGGTTAGCCATACCTCATACTCCTTTTCCCCTGCGGTATAAATACGGTCTTGACCGGGTGCTTTTTTTGACGCTCTGAGCGCACGGCAAATTTCTCCCGCTGTCTTTCTGAACTGCTGTGTACCCATAAACGCGTTTGTGTCGATAGCGATAAAGAAATGTCCCAAATGGAAGGGGATTTTCTCGCCGTTTTCGCCGATTCCCGTGAGCATTTTCAAATAATTACCCTGCTGAAGTGCGGAAGAGAGAATTTCAACAACCGTAGCATAGCCATAGCCCTTGTACCCGGCAAGCTCTTCGCCTATTCCGCCTAAGGGAGCGAGAGCCGCCTCACCCGTGTTGAGCTCGACAAGTATTTTTTCCGTATCTGTTTTAGCGTTGCCGTCACTTCCGATTACCATACCTGCGGGAGTGGTTTTCCCTATCCTCGAATAATATTCAAGCTTTCCTCTTTGGGTAATTGAGGTAGCGCAGTCGATAACAAACGGGAATTCCTCATCCGTAGGAAGTCCTATTGTCAGAGGATTCGTGCCAAGCATGTTCTCAACACCGAATGTCGGGGCAATTGACGGACGAGCGTTTGTTCCCGTCATTCCAATCATTCCCTCATTTGTAGCCATAGTAGCATAATATCCCGCAATGCCGTAATGGCAGGAATTCCTTGCGGCAACCATACCCATGCCGTATTTTTTTGCTTTCTCGATGGCAATTTTCATCGATTTATAGCCTATGACCTGCCCCATACCGTCATGACCGTCTACGACGGCTGTTGTAGGCGTTTCTCTTATGACCTCGAATTCGGTTACGGGCTTTTGAATACCGATGTTTATTCTGTCAATATAAATTGGCTTAAAACGGTTTACTCCATGTGATTCAATACCTCTTTTATCAGACTCCAGGAGAACATCTGCGCAGATTTTCGCGTCCTCCCTCGGTACTCCGACTCCGACAAAGGAATCCTCTACAAATGAATAAAGGGTATCCCAAGCAACTGTAATATTACTCATAATAAACTCCTTTACATATATTTTATATTGGCAACATTATAGCAAACAAGAAAGATATTGTAAATACAAACTTTAAGGCAGCTCATAACCCTTTGCTCAATGATTCTTTATTATATTAAACAAACAAGTAATAATTATGAGCAGTGAAAATATAAAAAACAGGTGATACATATTGCTTTCACCCATAGAGGTCTGAAATTTTCTTGCGTCAATTAACTCACTGAAGTTATCATGAATAGAAGCAGAGCAAAGTTTTTTTGGGGATTGACAACAAGGAGAAAATGGCATAAAATGAAACTGATAATTAGGAGGAATACTATGAAAACTTATTTTAATAAGATGCTCAGTTTAATTGTAGCGGCATCTTTGCTTGTATCTTTTTCGGTTATTTCCTTTGCGGTACCCGAAGGTGTTGAGTACACAATAGCAAATCCTTATGATACCGTTGATTGGAGCACCTGGAAGGCTTATAAGGGCAATTTGCACTGCCACACGCTCGCAAGTGACGGGAGCACTGATTTTGCGGAAATGATAGAGTATCACTATTCTCTCGGCTATGATTATCTTTCGATTACCGACCACGGTGTAATGAGTACCAGTTGGACGGATGTCAACACTGTTCCGTATATGTCCCTTTTAGGTAAGTTTGAGACGGGCAGTATAACGTATATGCCGACCCCGCTCACACCGGAGCGCTACACGGAAATCACCACGCCCGGCGAGGACGGGAGGGCGATGATTCAAATTCCCAACGGAATTGAGCTTAATCCCACCTCGTTCAACAGCTCGCATGTCAACTCTTGGTTCGGAACATACGGTAACGGCGTTATAGGCGGAACGAGTGACTATGAGACAGCTATAAAGGGCGCGCATGAGGGTGGAGGACTCAGTGTTATTAACCATCCGGGAGAGTACACGGGCGAAAAGGAGCAGGATGACCCCGAGCTCGCTTACAGTGATGATTATCACGTAAATAAGTTTACGAACCTTTTACTTAAATATGATTCTTGCATAGGAATTGATGTTAACAGTAAGGGCGACGGCAGAACGAGGAATGACAGAAAGCTTTGGGACCGTCTGCTTCAAAACTGTATACCTAACGGCAGAAACGTATTTGCGATAGGCACAAGCGATGCCCACAGTATTTCTGCGGTTGATACGGCATGGACTATCAATATGCTTCCTGAGCTTACGGCAGATAGTGTGCGTGAAAGCCTTGAAACGGGAACCTTCTTTGCAGGCAGCCGTTGCCTTAAAAACTCAAAGGAATTATCAGAAATAAGCATGGCTACGGGACTTGACCTCGGAACCGACTGGAGAGCGGACAGCGGCATAATTCAACCCGAGGTTACGGAAATCACCGTAAATGATGAAGAGAACACCATTACCATTGAAGCTGATAACGCTCTTGTAATCAGGTGGATTGCAAACGGCAACCTTATTGCCTATGGCAACACTATTGACCTTGATATGTATTTGGGACAAATCGACTCTTACGTAAGGGCCGAGGTATTTGGAGAGGGCGGCATTCTTTACACACAGCCTTTCATATTAGAGTATGACTCTTCCCCCGAAGCAGACATTGGCTTATTCTACGATTTCGGCAACCTTATCGCCTTATTCCGTTCCAATGTCTTTAAGATACTTGCAAATACGCCCGGCTTTTCAATAGTATGGAAAGCTTTAACGGGGAACGAAACTCAGAATTAAAAAACCTAAAAGAGAAACAGGTGGGAAAATCTTCCCACCTGTTTTTTGGTGCGCCGAGTATGGCATAAATCTAACCGGTGGAAGTCCGGAGCGGAGGTACTCATAGCCAACCGCATAGCGAAACCCAAGGTGCGCATCGTGAGGTGCGAGCTGAAGAAAGGGTG
>MWBL01000002.1 GCA_002069015.1 Firmicutes bacterium ADurb.Bin300
GGGCGGGTAAAAGAGGAAAGATTTATGTCTTACCTCGGGAGGTCTTGCGGATGTGAGTAACGGAGCCATTCTTTTAAGGGTGAGCGAAAGGGAACACAGTCGAAAACGGTTTACCGCAAGAAGTCAGCAGAAGCCATAGTACCTGAAAAGAGAAGGGCTGCACAATTCGCAGTCGTCGAGTACAACGAGAAAACAGGGCAATCTCCGCCGGAATGTGTTAATGAGGAGAGTGTCGGCGTATCCGAGAGGGTTGTCTGAAATTGACGCAAGACTGCGTAAACGAGTGAGAGTGATAATCTGGAAACAATGGAAGAAAACAAGAAGGCACTATGAGTCTTTGCGCAAATTGGGAGCGAATCACACAAACGCATACCGAACGGCGAACTGCCGAAAGGGGTATCAATTTGTGTGTGGCTCTCCTACTATCCACGCAACCACCTCAAACAAGCGGTTAGAGCAAAGAGGTCTGACATCACTGTCAAACCTCTACGCAAAAGTCCATTCAGCAGTAGCTGCTGTGAATTGAACCGCCGTGTACCGAACGGTACGCACGGTGGTGTGAGAGGGGCGAAGCCTTTGCGGTTAGCCTCTACTCGATTGATTATCTTTTGATTCTTAGCTTAGGTAAGCGGAGTAAGAGAAAGATTGGAATCTGCAACCATAAACTGCGGATAGGCAGGGTTATCGGTTATCTTGGGATTTTCCGTATCGAAAAGCCAGAAAAGGAAGTCTGATTCGCCGGTACCGTAATCACAGCCTACATGAGGGGCATTCTTTATAAACCAGGTGGTATCGGGGAATTGACATGTAGACGCGTCAATTATTAAGTCGGCCGAAACATACGGAGAATTTATGTCGATTGTACTTTCGTCAAGCGTAGTGCCGTAATCTGCTACTGTTGCGCCCTTTGACATATAATGAGTTTCAATAACACCGTCTCCGTTAACCGCTGAGTTCTCGTATATCGGAATTGAGGGGAAATTGTATGATGTAAAGAATATAATTTCAACCCCGTCTGCATATGCATCATCAAGCAATTGGTCACGAGCCGCCATCATATCCTGAAGCTGCCTTGCCTTGGTCAAAAATTCTGCGTGTTCTCCCTCTTCGTCGTCGCCGAACATATACGCTACGCAATCATCGAATTTATCCTGTTTAACAAGCGCCCAGAGTGAAAGCATATTGCCGAACAAGTCAACTAACAGCTCATCATATACCTTTTCCTTGTGTTTTCCGATAAAGGCATTTGCCCAGTCGGAAACCGCGTCAAACACTCCCAATATATTCATAAGAGTAAATAAGGTATCTGCTTCGGGATTTTCTGAGAGATTGACTTTGACATAGTTATAAAGAGCTTGGGAGTCAACGCATACCTTTCCTAAAAACAAATCCGAAATTATACCTATTCCTCCTGCGGTCGAGGAGCAAAAGACACATTTATTTAATTTATCGTAGCCATATTTGGTCATATAAGCGACAGTCATAACGCCGCCCATACTGCAGTTAATGAGATTTACTTTTGACTTGCCTGTTTCGGCTATTGCTTTATCGACCGTAGCGGCAATTTCATCTGCGACATCCAGCGGATTCATACGCCAGTCATAACAAAAATAATAAACGTTTTCTCCGCCGTAAAGCTCGACGGCTCTCTTTATCATACCTATCTCACTGACATCCGAATAGGGAAAGTCCGAATATGTACTCATAGCTTCCGGATATCTGTGCGGGTCCACATTGTAGATGGATGCGCCCGTGTTATCGCAGGCAAGATTTCCAAGCACACGCTTTGCATAGACTATCAGTTCGTTAACCGCATTATCCATACTTGTGCCAACCCCTGCGGCAACTCCGGCATACAAAAGGGTTTGAAGTATATCCTGTGATTCAAACGGACCTATTGCGGGGCGTTCATTTTCCGTGCCCTCATCAATAAAAAGTCCGTTAAAGTCCATACCCCTTACCAAAACAAACGGATATTCGGGGGCAGTAAGTGCCGCCGCGCTTGTTGTGCATAACGGAATAGCCGTTAAGACCAAGCAAAGTACGATGCTTATTATTTTTTTCACCGAGAAGGCCTCCTTAAATATATGGTTGACTTATAAAATTATAACATATTATTTTAAGGAAAACAAGAATAAATTTACTGTATCTGTTTATATGAAAATTGACAGGGGTATTGTATTTTATGATTTCAATTGTATAATTAAAGAAAACAAAAAACGGAGACAACGATGATTTCAAAAGGAGAATGGAAGACTATCAGAGGCTCAAATAAAGAGCCGGACCATATTATGCTAAGCATTAACGGCAACAGCGAAACCTCAATGACCGTTACCTGGAGAACAAATGCCGATATTGAAAAGGGTTTTGTTCTGTTTAGGCAAGCGGGCACATCCGAATGGAAACGAAAAGAAGCTCAAACCGAAAGCTTCGAAACCGACGTTGACCTGAGCAATTATTTTTGGGCAAATATTGAGGGCTTATCTCCCGACACGAGGTATGAATATACCTGCGGAAATGAAGAATTCCGCAGTAAGGCTTTCTCCTTTAAGACATCGCCCGAAAACCTGACGGACTTTAAGTTCGTTATTCTTGCCGATACACAGACCGGCTCGCCTACTCCGCCGCCCGATTATACTCTTTTGGGCGATTTAATCAGAAATGTTATATTAAAAAAGCATCCGGACATTGCCTTTATCCTGACGGCGGGAGATAATACAAACTGCGGGCAGACCGATGTTCAATGGACCGGTTTTATGGCGGGACTTAAAGGGATAATAGAGTCAATCCCCCTTATGATGTGCTTAGGCAATCACGACGATATGGGCTTTGCGGATTACTATGAGGGCACGGGCAAGTATTATTCCGATAAGGCTACATATTTCTGCTCGCAATTCAAGGGCTCTTACCCCTATAACGGTCCAAAGGACTGGAAAACAGCCACGTATTCTTTTGATTTCGGCAATGCCCATTTTGCGATACTTGGCACAAGCGGATATGAGGATGTCAACAAGTGGCTAATAAAGGATGCCGATTTTTCCGATAAGACATGGAAGTTCGGGGTGCACCATTTCCCGGTGTGCTTTGCCGGCAGTGATTTGGAATGCGTCGACACCTATCCCGCCTTAAAGGAGGGAATGGAAAAGCTTGATGTCATTTTCAGCGGTCACGAGCATTGTTTTTCAAGAAGCTTCCCGAGAAGGGACGATAATCTTTACGATAAACCCTCACAGGGTACCGTTCATTACAATTGCGGCAGCTCTCACAGAAATCCTCCGGGAACACGCTCGCTTGAAAAGTGCTGGAACGCCGCGTTGTACAATCATGAGCAGGACCTTTCCATGTATGCCGTAGCCCATGTTAACGGCGATGCTTTGATGCTCACATCCTTTATTGAGGACGGGCGTATTGCTGACGAGTGCATTATTGATAAGAACACCGATACAATAACGCCCGCAGCCTTGGCGCCGATTTACAATAAGACGAGAATGAAGTATAAGGGAGCGGACTTGGGGCTTTGCGCAAGCAGTACTTTTTGTCACTTGTTAAACGGCATATGGTTCATTCCCGCCGCAGTGCTTGTTCAATATATCGGCGGTCAAGTAGAGCGCCAAAAGGGGAGTATAACGCTTTCGGTCTACGGTCGTACCGCAAAATATTTTGAAAACAGCGATAAGGCGCAAACCGATAGAGGTGGGCTTAAGCTTTGCGCTCCCGTTACAAGAATGGACAGAGGGCAGCTTTATGTTCCCGTAGATGACTTATGCAAGAGCTTGGGAATGACCTGGAGATATTTTTCCCGTAATAACTTCATTTCAATAGAGCACGAGAGCGAGGAAAAGCCGGTTCCGGAGCAGCCTAAAATGAAGATGATTAATATAGATAATAAAGCTGCGCGGTATCACAAGGACGGGATTCCCCGCTGTAAATGGGCAAGAGGCGTCCCCGATATATATCGCGAATACCACGACAGCGAATGGGGAGTTCCCGTATATGATGACAAAAAGCTTTTTGAAATGCTCCTTTTGGAGAGCTTTCAGGCGGGACTGTCCTGGATAACGATACTCAACAAGCGTGAAGACTTTAGGCGGGCGTTTGACGGATTTGATTATAAGCTTATAGCCCGGTACGATGAGAATAAAATAAATGAGCTTATGCAGGATAAGAGCATTATCAGAAATCACGGAAAAATCACCGCCGCTGTAAAAAACGCCGGAATATTTATGGGTATTCAGGAGGAATTCGGTAGCTTTTGCGAATATATTCGTGGCTTTACAAAAGGAAAGATAATAAAAAACGAAGACGAATGTCCTAAAACACGGTCCGAGCTTTCGGATGCAATATCAAAAGACCTGAGAGGGCGCGGTATGAGCTTTGTCGGCACTACTATCATCTACTCATATTTGCAGGCAATAGGCGTAATTGACGACCACGAAAAGGGATGCTTTAAGTATTAGTAACAAAATCAGCCCTGCCAAACGGCGGGCTAAGCTGTATTAATTCCCGGTTGCTTACAAATTAAAGCTGAGGGTCGAATTTATAAATAGCTATCTGTGCGTCGTACTCCATAAATTCTCTTTTTACCGCAAAGGTTTCTACAAGAGAGAATTTTTCTCTGCCGTCAAATTCGGTGTGGTGAACGGGAACCGCGTAAATGAGAAGTGCCGGGTTTTTAACCGTCTTTTCAAAGCTGTCAAGAAAAGCCTTGAGAACCGTACCGTCAAACGGATTAAACAGATAAAACACGGAGCCGTCGGCAGGGATACTTTCGACGGCATTTTTATTTATAATTTCAACCTGTGAATAGCCGTCAAACCTCTTTTTCGTGAATACGGCAACTTCTGTTGAAAGCTCTATGCCGACTAATTCTCCCTTAAAATCTTTTTCTGTAAGCAGATAGCTTAATACTCTTCCCTGTCCGCAGCCCACATCTACGAATTTGTCTTTACTCGTTAAAACAACCTTTTCGAATATGGGTCCCAGAAGACGATAATCGGTACTTTGCGTGTCCTTGGCGCCTTCGCTTTGATGCTTTGTCTCAAGTCTCTTGTTAAGAGCTAAACCTCCGATTTTCTTATCAATTTGAACTTCTTTGCGTTCAAAATTAATTTGAAAAATCTTCCGTTTGATTTTCTGTAAGATACCCATAATGTTACCTCTTATTCTTTACAGCTTTGCGGATTTATTAATCAGCATACCCCTGAGCAGAGTGAAAATAACATTCCTGTTTTCCCTGCTCCATTGCTTCCCCTTGAAATATGTACCAAGAACCTTTATATCCTTTATTTCGGATGGCGCAACCTCAAACGGGCTTTTATCAAGAAGTACCATATCGGCGATTTTCCCAACCTCGAGGCTTCCGCGATTATGCTCGTCAAAGGTGCTGAAATAACCGTTAACAGTGCATACTCTAATCGCATTTGTAAGGTCCACTGTGTGTTTTGTGTTGGGGTTATTAACCATCCAATGAATCCAGGACAAACCGTCCGGGAAGGTAACAGGGCAATCGGAGCTTGCGGAAAAATTTACACCTCTTTCAATGAACTCGTTGTGAGGCTCGGCTATCCAAACACGCTCCCCGAGCTTTCCGTACATAAAATCATAATTCTCTTCCGAAAGCTCTATAAACGCGGGTTGACCGATTATTTGAATACCGTATTCCTCAATAATCTTCATTGCCTCCTCGGGGACAAAGGTAGCATGGATTATACCGTGACGGTGGTTTTCCCTCGGATACTCCTCAAGAATTTTCTTATAGGTTCTTGCGGCTTGAATTACTGCCCTGTCGCCTATGGCGTGCATTTGAAACGCCATACCGGCAAGATGAATATTTTTGATTTTATCATAAAGCTCCTCATCGCTGTGGAAGAGAATTCCGCGATTATCTGTGCCCTCGTAAGGCTCATACAAGGCGGCATCGCTCGAAGTGATACTGCCGTCAAGGGCGCACTCAAAGCACCCTCCGAGACGGTCGATACCTCTTTTTTTCGCTTTTTTTATGTTAAACGACTGAATAAAAATTCTTCCCTGCGCTCCGTTTTTCTGCCCTCTGAAAAGCCATTTCAGCAGTTCAACGTCAAGATCCAGCGGAAAGCCTGTGCCTCCTTGTGCGCAGATTAACCCGAATCCCTTCTCCATATATGTATCGAGAGCGCCCTGAAAAGCCTGCAAAGCGTCAAAGGCACTTATTACCTTAAGGATGTTATCAACCATTTTATAAAAGCTCTCGTGCATTAATATTCCCGTGTCGCCGTTATAGCCGTTGGTCTTTTTTACGATTTCGGGCATTTTATCAAGAGCGCGTTGATTCAGAACGGCGCAGTGACCGTCACTGCAGATTATAACTACGGTGCGGTGAGAGAGAACGGCATCAATCTCATTTTTTTCAATCAGCCTGCCTTCTGTAACCTTCGGGGAGGCTCCAAAGCAGAGAATTGTTTTTTTGGGAGGCACGCTTTTGTCTGCCTCTTTCAAGATTTCGATTATTTCGGTATTGCTTCTTGCCTTATTGAGCTTTACGGTAGTTGCAAGCATCGCATACGAGGCAAAGTGCCCGTGCGAGTCTGCAAAGGTCGGCATCAATGCACCGCCTTCAAGCTCGACACACTGTGCGTTTTTATATTCGTTCGGCAGAGTGTCTCCCGTAAAAATGATTAACCCGTTGTCTTCAACAAGATACTTTTTAATAGAATTATTTTTGTCAACGGTTATAATGCTCCCGTGATAAACCTTCAAAAGCGTCATCTCTTTTCCCATAAAATAAGTATAAGGAAAAAAATTACATTAGTCAACAAAAAATAACAGGTGTTTAGTAAAGGTTTGGAACAAAATTCATTTCGTTTCTATTGATTTATTTTGATGTATATTATATAATCATTTAGCATCAGCCGGTGTGATGGAATTGGCAGACGTGCCGGACTCAAAATCCGGTGGTAGCGATACCGTATCGGTTCGACCCCGATCACCGGCACCAGAAAAGGGGCTGTATCAAAACTTCAAATTAGAAGTTTGTGATACAGCCCCTTTCATTTTAGTTGCTTTATTGCCCGGAAGGATTTTATTTAACATAAGCTTCAAGGCGTTTAATTTTTATTCCCTGTGAGGAAAAGCGCTTTTCATATTCTGTTACTATATTGGGCTCAAAACCGCTTTTATATAGGTCATAAGTGACGTTTTCGAGCCTCCAGCCGTCATTTTGAAACTCAAGGAGAGAAAATTCAAACAGGTTGTTATTATCTGTTTTCATAAAAACCGAGCCGTTTTCGGTGAGAATGCTCTTGTAAATTTGAAGAAAGCCATTGTGAGAGAGCCTGCGTTTATAATGGCGTTTCTTGAGCCACGGGTCGGAAAAGTTGAGGTAAATTCTTTCTATTGAGCCTTTGGGGAAAATATCCGCAAGTACCGCGGCGTCAAGGCGGCAAAGCCTGACATTATCAACAGAGAGACCCTTTACCTTTTCGGCAGCCGTTACAAGAACGTCATTTACCCTTTCGATTGCGATAAAATTAATCTCCGGGTACAAATTTGCCATACCGCATATAAAATCGCCCTTACCACAGCCGATTTCAAGATGTACGGGTGCATTTGAGCAAAAAAGGGCACTCGGATTGTCCTTAAATAAGGCTGTACTGTGTACAACTGTTTCGCCGCATGCGTCAAGGCGCTCCTTGGCGTGCTTTTTATGCCTGTTTCTCATTTTATTCCTCTTATGTTTAATCTGCAATAATTTTATATTATGAGACGAAGCTTGTCAATTATTTCCCGCCTTCGTATTGTTATTTAAAGCGGTAATGTGGTATACTTTTTTAAGCTTATAAATAAGGTTGTGGTTTTTTGTTTACATTGCCTCGCTTTTGCGAGCCGGATTTCGGTAAGGAGCCGTTTCTTTCCGCGCCCGATGCTGCGGTAATGCCTGCGGGTGACGGGTATCTTCCCGAAGACTTTTACGCTACGACAATTTTTCCCGAGTACGTAAAAATAGGCGGCAGATGGATAATGGTTGAGGACAGCCGTATGGATTCATGCGTTGTTATAAACGGGGGTATACCAAGAGCCGTCGAGCCGCGAAAAATAAAAAAGGGAGATATGGTAGTCATAGGCAGAGCAGACGACGGAAGAAGCGGAGTTTATGTACACTCAAAAGCCTTTGAGCAGGAGAAGGAGACTGATGACAGCTCAGTTTTTGCCTTCAGAACGGGTAAATCGCGAGAGTCCTCTTATTCAGAGGATTATGATAAGCTTTACAGTATTTTAAGGAATGATAAGGAGAGAGGGAACATCGTATGGGTGCTCGGTCCCGCGTGTGTTTTTGACTATGACAGCCGCAACGCCATGGCAAGACTTATAGATAAGGGCTATTGTCACGCGCTTTTCGCCGGTAACGCTCTTGCCACGCATGATTTAGAGGCGGCGATATTTAATACGGGGTTGGGTCAGGATATTTACACAAAAAAGCTGATGACGAATGGGCATTATAATCATCTGCATACGATAAACCTTGTAAGGGAACAAGGTTCTATTCAAGCCTTTCTAAAGAAATATAAGGTTGGCAGCGGAGTAATGAGCAGCCTTGTCAGAAACGGTATTCCATATGTTCTTGCCGGCTCAATTCGCGATGACGGTCCGCTTCCCGAGGTTATATCGGATGTTTATGAGGCTCAAAACGCGATGCGCGAGCTAACAAAGAAGGCGACTGTCGTTATTGCCTTGGCAACACAGCTTCATACTATTGCAACGGGGAATATGACGCCCTCCTTTGTTAAAGTGAAAGGCGTTGTGCGCCCGGTATACTTCTATAGTGTGGATATTTCCGAGTTCGCCGTAAATAAGCTTAGAGACAGGGGCTCCTTAAGCGTTACGGGGATAGTCACGAATATACAGGACTTCCTTGTCAATATGGAAAGGAATTTGGACTGATGATTAAAATCGGGGGAAAAGATATTGGAAAAAGGGAAAATGCCGGGTTAAAGCTTGACAAAAAAACGATGATAAGCATAACCCTAGCGCTTGCCGTCGTGCTTATTTTTGCGGGAGTAATGACTCAAATACTGCCCACAGGTGAGTTTGAGCGTTCCGAAAACGGTCAGATTATCAGCGGAACGTACCGCGAAAATACTGATTACAGAATTCCGATTTGGAAGGTTGCGCTGTCTCCGATACTTTGCTTCGGCAGCGAGCAGGCGATGACGGGAGCGGCTATCATTCTGTTTATTGTGCTTGTCGGTGGCGCTTTTCTCATACTTGATAAGTGCGGAATTATGAAATACATAATGGCATCATTAGTCAAAGGGTTTGAAAAAAGAAAATATCTGCTTTTAAGCATGATGGTGCTTGTGCTTATGGGAATGAGCTCTATTACGGGAATTCTTGAGGAGTCTATCACGCTCGTTCCGCTTGCCGTTGCCGTATCACTTGCACTGGGCTGGGATTCGCTTGTCGGACTGGGAATCAGTCTCATCTCGGTAGCTTGGGGCTTTACGGCGGCTACTTTTAATCCGTACAATATTATGACGGTGCAAAAGCTCATAGGCTTAAAGATTTTTTCGGGATTGTGGTTAAGACTGATAATCTTTGCCGGTGTTTATTTATTACTTGTTCTTTTCCTTATCCTTTATGCAAAGAAAATAGAGAAAAACCCTGAAAAATCCCTTGTATATGAGAGTGACAAGCTGATAAGAGAGAAGTTTTCCGTCGGGGAAACGCAAGAGGTGCTGAGCAATGGGGCAATTAAAAAGGCTACAAGAGCTTTTATTATATGTATGGCGCTTGATATTGTGTTTGTCGCCGCTGATTTTATTTTTGAAATGAACGGGGCAATTTCGCTGCCGGCGATGGCGATTCTTTTTACGGTAGGCGGCTTGCTTTCGGGTCATCTTGCCGGACTTCGCGGCAGGAAATTATTTAAGAGCTTCATGGTGGGAGTTAAGACTATAGCTCCCGCTATTCCGCTTATTATTCTTGTTATAGCCGTGGCTTATATTCTCGATAAAGGTATGATAATAGATACAATATTAAACTCAGTATACGGAATAATCGACGGGGCGAGTCCTTACCAGGCGATTTTCATTATTTTTGCTTTTGTCATTATTCTTGAGTTTTTTCTCGGAAGCTCAACAGCGAAGGCGTTTCTCATTATGCCCATATTAGCTCCGCTTTCGGATATGATAAACGTTACAAGGCAAAGTCTTGTTACGTCATTTTGTCTTGCCGATGGCTTTACGAATTTGCTTTTTCCGACAAGCGGCGTTATGATTATAGCAATAGGCTTAGTAGGCGTATCGTACGGCAAATGGCTGCGCTGGTCTTGGAAGCTGTTCTTAATTAATGCGATATTTTCTTCGGCTATTCTTTTGCTTTGCATAGCAGTCGGGTACGGGGCTAACGATATGATTTAGGGAGACAGTGCCATGCTGTCAATTACGGAGTATTATAAAGAAAAGATAATTCGGCCGGAAAAAATTCTCTGCATTGGTGAGGGTAATTTTATCAGGGCATTTGTCTGTTTTTTGCTTGATTTAATGAACGAAAAGCAGGTCTATGACGGCAGCGCGGTTTTGTGCCAGCCGATTGAAGAGGGCAAATGTGCCCAAATAAACTCGCAAAACGGGCTTTATACTGTCATAGAGCGCGGTATGGAGAACGGCATGAGCATAGAGCGAGCGCGGATAATAAGCAGTGTTTCCCGTTGTATAAACCCTTATAAGGATTTTGAAGCATTCTTGCAGATAGGCAGGAGCCCGAATTTGGAGGTAATTATTTCTAACACTACAGAGGCGGGAATAGCCTTTAAGGATACCGATAAATTTAACGACTGTCCGCACGTTTCTTATCCCGGCAAGCTTACGAGGTTGCTTTTTGAGCGTTTTTCATTATTTGGCGAGGGACACGGACTGCTTATATTGCCAGTTGAGCTTATAGACCAAAACGGGAAGAGGCTTAAAGAGTGCGTAAATGATTATATAAAGCTTTGGAAATTGCCGGACAGATTCAAAAAATGGATTGAGAGCGAGTGCTTTTTTGCCGATACGCTTGTAGATAGAATAGTATCGGGATATCCTTCGGACGATGAAGAGAGATTAAGACAAAAGCTTGGATATTTTGACTCGCTTCTCGATACGGCGGAGCCGTTTTTCTTTTGGGCGATTGAGGCTCCGAAAAAGTGGACAAGCGTATTTCCTGCTGATAAATCGGGGCTTTCGGTAGTTTTTTCGGACGACATTTCCTCATACAAGAAAAGAAAGGTCAGAATACTTAACTGCGCTCATACGCTGTCGGTTCTTGCCGCATTCCTTGCGGGACACGACACTGTTTATGAAATGATGTGTGACAAGCTGTTCGAGAATTTTATCAGACAAACTTTAAGCGAGGAGATAATTCCGTTTATTGAGCTTCCCCTTGATGAAATGAACGCCTATGCTCAATCGGTGCTTGAAAGATTTAGAAATTCCTATTTAGAGCACCGTCTGCTTGACATTTCACTTAATTCGGTATCAAAATATAAAGCCCGTTGTCTGCCGTCAGCAGTTGACTGCATAAAGGGGCAAAACAGCGCACCCGATAACCTTGCCTTCGCACTTGGGGCACTGATCAAATTTTATCAAGGAGAGTGGATAGAGGGCAAATATTACGGTAAGAGAAACGGACAAAGGTATGAAATTCGAGATGACAGGGCGGTTCTCAAATTTATAAGCAAATCAAAGCCTTTGGAAATACTGAAAAATACAAGGCTGTGGGGAATTGATTTAACCTTTTTTTCTGATTTTTCGGAAAAAGTCGTTAAGGCGTATGAAGATATTAATAACTACGGCATTTATGATGCCTTAAGGCTTTGTCTGACTCACGAAATCAGCGAAGAATCGGTTATAATTAATAAAAGTGACAGTGTGGCCGTTGCCGCTCTCCCGCTTAGCAGAGGGAAGACGGCTTTGGGCACAAAGCTTTTGGAGGATATACCGGCAGGTCACAAGTTTGCCGTGCGTGATATACAAAAAGAGGAAGAGGTTATCAAATACGGCAAACGCATAGGCATTGCAACTCAAAATATAAAATCAGGTGAACAGGTTCATCTGCATAACCTGAAAACCGCTCTTAGCGGAACATCGGAATACTCATATTCTCAGCCTTTTGCACACAGGCAGGAGAAATATGAAGAGCGCTTCTTTATGGGATATGAGCGTCATGACGGCAGGATAGGAACCAGAAACGAAATATGGATTGTTCCGACAGTGGGCTGTATAAATAATACTGCACAGATAATAGCCAAAAAAGCCGCTGAATTATTCGGCGGTTACTGCGACGGAATATTTGCCTTTTCTCATCCTTACGGGTGCTCACAATTAGGAGAGGACGGCGAGAATACAGCAAAATTCTTGTCTGCACTTTGCCGCCATCCAAATGCGGGTGGGGTTGTACTTTTAGGTCTTGGTTGTGAAAACAATAATATCCGAGTTATGAAAAAATATCTTACGCGCACAGAAAAGTCGCGTATCAGATTCATCACGGCTCAAGATGAGTATGACGAGATCTCGACCGCTCTTGAAATGGTGGGAGAGCTGTGCCGAAACACTTCGGGCGAAATTCGCACTCGTGTTCCTCTTTCAAAGCTTGTATTGGGAATGAAGTGCGGTGGCTCGGACGCTTTTTCGGGTATAACCGCAAACCCGCTTTGCGGCATGGTATCTGATTATATTTGTTTATCCGGAGGCTCTGTTATCCTGAGCGAGGTTCCCGAAATGTTCGGTGCTGAAACAGACCTTTTGCAAAGATGTGAAAGCAAAGAGGTTTTCGACAAAGCTGTATTAATGATTAACAGCTTCAAGGAGTATTTTTCAAAGCATGGAGAGCCTATATATGAAAATCCTTCACCGGGTAATAAGCAAGGGGGAATAACAACTCTTGAGGAAAAGAGCTTAGGCTGTATACAAAAGGGCGGGAGATCACCCGTAACGGATGTATTAGAGTTGTACGGCGAATGTAAAAAAAGCGGCTTGTCTCTCCTTTGGGGTCCCGGAAATGATATTGTGTCCTCGTCAAATATTGCGGCGGCAGGCGCTACATTGCTCCTGTTCACAACGGGCAGAGGAACGCCCTTCGGGTCATTTGTTCCGACAATTAAGATTTCTTCTAATTCATCTGTTGCAAATCGAAAAAGGAGCTGGATTGATTTTGATGCGGCGGGAATTCTGAAAAATAACGATTTTACTTTTTATCGTGACGAGCTTATTAAGCTGATTATTGAGACGGCGAGTGGAGAAAAAACAAAAAGTGAACAAAACGGATACAGGGAAGCGGCAATTTTTAAGAGCGGGATTACGCTGTGAGTGTAATTATTAAATTAAGGAGTGAGTGTTTTGGAAAAATTTATGAGTGAGGATTTTCTGCTTACAACGGAAACGGCGAAAACGCTCTTTGCGGTATGTAAGGACGAGCCTATATTCGACTGGCACTGCCATCTTTCACCACAGGAGATTTATGAGAACAAGGAGCCTGAGGACATTACAAGTCTGTGGCTTTTAGGCGACCATTACAAATGGCGCGCAATGCGCTCATTCGGTATCGAGGAACATTATATTACAGGTGACGCAGGTCATTATGAAAAGTTTAAGGCTTGGGCAAAGGTTATTCCCCACCTTATCGGAAATCCGCTCTATCACTGGACGCATCTCGAGCTTCAGCGGTATTTCGGGATAGAAGAGCCGCTCAATGAAAAGACCTGTGATGATATTTGGGAGAGGGCTAATAAAAAAATAAAAGAGGGCGGCTTTACCCCGCGCGAGATGATAGAGCGAAGCAACGTCTCTTGCATTTGCACCACGGACGACGCCGCCGACTCGCTCGAATACCATATTGAGATAGCTAAGGATAAGAGCTTTAAGACTAAGGTATTACCCGCTTTCCGTCCCGATAAGGCTCTTGATGTTGAGGCTTTGTCATTCCCCGATTGGGTTAGCTCGCTTAACAGTGTCTCAGGCAAAACCGTGACGGATTTCAAATCACTTACCGGAATACTCAGAGAGAGAGTGGACTTCTTTTCTTCGCTCGGCTGCAGGGCTTGCGACCACGGTCTTACATATGTGCCATTCAGGAGGGCGAAGGAGGACGAGCTTGACGGTATCGTTAAAAAGGCGTTAAACGGTGATAAGCTTGAAATCTGCGAAATCGAAAAATACAAGACTGAGCTTCTTATTTTCTTCGGTAAGCTGTACGCCGAAAAAGACTGGGGAATGGAGATACACATAGGCGCGATGCGCAACAATAACACGGCTATGTTAAATAAAATAGGACCCAACACCGGCTTTGACTCGATAGGCGACGATTTTGTCGCGCACAATCTTTCAAGATTGCTTGACAGTCTTGAAACCGAGGGGAAATTGCCCAAGGTTATACTGTTTACGCTTAATCCAAAGGACAATTACGTCTTAGGATCAATGCTCGGCAACTTCCAGGGAACAGGGGTGCACTCGAAAATCCAGTTCGGCTCTGCCTGGTGGTTTAACGACAATTACGACGGCATGCGCGAGCAAATGAAGGCGCTTATGAACCTCGGGGTGTTCACGAAATTCATAGGCATGGTAACGGACAGCAGAAGCTTTCTCTCATATCCGCGCCACGAGTATTTCAGGCGCATACTCTGTAAGCTTATAGCAGACATGGTCGAGCAAGGGAAATATCCCGCCGACATGGACTTTGTATGCCAAGTAGTACGGGATATTTCATTTAATAATGCCGTTGAATATTTCGGACTGTAAATTTAATTGAGGGCTTTGCCTTATGCCGAAGCTTTGAAAGCTGCTTTAACCATTCAATCAAGATACTTAGCCTTAACCACAGCCGCGCCGATTTTCGGTACATTTACAAATTCGCCGCAGGGCGTGTTTGTCAGCAGTTCCTCAGAGTATTTATACCGTTCGGGCAGATAGTAGTCAATCTGATGGCTGTTGCGGTTGATTATTACGATAATACTGCAGTTTGCTTCCTTGCTTTCTCTTACAAAGGCTATACAGCCGAGCATCGCCGATATCGGTACGAATGCACCGTCCTTAAGGCACGGCAGGGATGAACGTAACCGCCCTAAAAGTCTGTAATGCTCTGTAAGCTCGCTGTCTTCCCTGCCCCACGGGAAACAGGCTCTGTTGAACGGGTCAGAGCCGCCCGAAAGACCCGCTTCATCGCCGTAATATATGCAGGGAAAGCCGGGGAGCATATATTGCAACACCGTAATTACTTTCAGATATGCTTTACCAGCTTCATATTCTTCGGGGGATATTTTATATTTTGCCTGCAAGGAACGCGGTTTTTTTTCTATTTCGCTGTTTGTCAGACGAGTAATAATTCTTGCCGTATCGTGCGTTCCTATATGGTTCATAAGGGAATTGAGTATCTGCCGGGGATAATTTTCGCATATTGAAACTATGCTTTCCATAAGCTCCTCGGCTATACCGTCCCTCATGAAGCGCAGCATGGCCTCGGCAAGGGGATAGTTCATTACGCTGTCGAGCTGATTTCCAAGGAGATAATGGCGGCGCGCACCGTAGCTTATTTTGTTTGAGGCGTCTTCCCACACCTCCCCGATTATTATGCAATCGGGGGCTTTCCTTTTTACGCTACTGTACAGGTTATCAAGAAACAAATCGGGCAGTTCGTCCGCAACATCAAGACGCCAGCCGGATATTCCGCAATCGAGCCACTTTTGAACAACCCCGTTTTCTCCGAGGATAAATTCAAGATATGACGGGTCCGTTTCGTTTGCTTCGGGCAAGGTCTTAATATTCCACCAGCAATTGTATTTTCCGTCCCGGGTAAAGGTAAACCACGGACGATAAGGGCTATTCAAATCGTTATAAGCGCCGCCCTCGCCGTAGCGTTTTTCCTTGTTGAAGTAAACACTGTCGGAGCCTATATGACTGAAAACTCCGTCAAGTATAATCCGTATTCCGTATTCGGACGCTTTTTTACATAGCCGCCTAAGCGTTTTTTCGTTGCCTAAAAGAGGATCTATTTTCATAAAGTCCGCCGTATTGTAGCGGTGGTTTGAATGAGCTTCAAATATTGGGTTTAAGTATATAGCCGTAACGGAAAGTGAGCTTAAATAGGGAAGTTTTTCGATTATTCCGTCAAGGTCACCGCCGAAGTAGTCGTTATTTTGGATTTTTCTTTCTTCAAAGTTCCATATTATCGGTTCGTCCGGGCTTTCATGTATTATTCTGTCTTCGGGCACGTTCTCCTTTTTTTTACCGGAATTAAAAAATCTGTCCGGAAATATTTGATACATTATTGCGTTTTTAATCCAATCGGGCGTTTTCAAATCCGAATTATAGACGGTTTGCTGCCATTCGGTACCCGAAGGCGAATACTCGCCCAAGCCGGAGTTTTTCATGTATATTTTTCCCGTTCCGAAAGGAATTTGGTACTCAAAATGATAAAAATACAAACCGGGTGAGGGAAAGGAGTAATCGGTTGTCCACCATTCCTCGTTGCCGCTTTGTGTGATTCCGTTCCAGAATAAGTCAATCCTCTGAGCGTTGCCAAAGTCCTTGCGGACAACAAAGCTTGCCCCGCTACACGAAAAGGAACGGGGTAAGAGTATGGAAAATGTTACATTTTCGCCTTCCGATAAAGCTCCGAAAACAGACTTATGGCGTAAATCTCTTGAATTATAAGAGTTGCTCATATATTTATTTCCTATATCCGTTGGGGTTATTTTTTTGCCATCTGAAGGAATCAGCACACATATCGTCAAGGTTTTTTTCGGCTTTCCACCCAAGCTCCTTAAATGCCTTTGACGGGTCAGAATAGCAAACGGCAATGTCTCCCGGTCTTCTGGGCTCCTTCTTGCAAGGTATTTTAAGTCCCGAAGCCTTTTCAAACGCCCTGACAAGGTCATATACACTGTAGCCTGTCCCTGTTCCGAGGTTATAAGTAAAGACACCTGTGCTGTTTGCAAGCTTTTCAACGGCTTTAATGTGTCCTTTTGCAAGGTCTGCCACATGGATATAATCCCTTACACCCGTACCGTCATGTGTATCATAATCCGTCCCGCGAATAGGAAGGTAGGGCAACCTTCCTATGGCGGTTTGAGTTATACGAGGCATGAGATTATTCGGAATCCCGTTAGGGTCCTCGCCTATTAAACCGCTTTCATGGGCGCCAATGGGATTAAAGTAACGAAGAAGGCAAATTCCGAAGCTGTTGTCACAGTTAAATAAATCAGTTAAAATCAACTCAATAATATACTTTGAGGAGCCGTAAGGATTTGTTGCCGCTCCCACAGGCATATCCTCGCGCAAGGGAGAAGGGTTGTTTTCTCCGTAAACCGTCGCGGAGGAACTGAAAACGAGCCGTTTGCAGTTATGCTGCAGCATAGCCTTACAAAGGACAATGCTTCCGTATACATTGTTATCATAGTACTCCAGCGGTATTTCACAGGATTCACCTACAGCCTTAAGTCCCGCAAAATGAATGACAGCGTCTATCTCATTTTCCGTAAAAATGCGGTTTAATATATCCTTATCACGGATATCCCCCGGATAAAAGCGCATTTTTTTACCGGTAATTCTCTCTACCATGTCAAGAGCGGTCTGTGAGCTGTTAGAGAAATTGTCTATAGCGACAATGTCATATCCGCCGCATAAAAGCTCTACGCATGTGTGGGAGCCGATATATCCCGCTGCGCCTGTTACAAGAATTGCCATATTATTCTCCTTTGGAATGAAATCTACTTTTATTCAGCCGGTGTCTCGTCAGGTTGTGTAGTTGTGGTTGTAGTAGTTAAAGTCGTGGTTGTGGTTGTAGTAGTGGTTGTAGTTGTAGCTGTGGTTGTAGCTGTAGTTGCAGTTGTGTTCGCTTCTTTTGTTGAGCTATATACCGGCGGTTTATTTGTTATTGCGCCGCTGTTATTATTAGATGATTTTTTAGATGACGAGCTACTGTTAGTAATCGATGATGATTCCGGTGACGAGCTGCTGTCAGTTAAGTTGGCAGTTGCACTCGGGTCCAAGGTTTCACTCGGATTAATTGCCGTTATAGGAGAGTAGTTATCAAAGGTTATGTCGGCGGGTAAGGTTTCCGAAGGATGAGTGGTGATTGCCGTCGTCTCTTCGGGGAACAAACCGTCCAATACGCCCGTGATTTTTAAACCGACAAATATACTTGCCAAAAGGGCAAGCGCAATAATAACGAGGGCTGCAATCATACCTTTTTTACTGATGTTTCCCACCGGGCGTCCGTTGTTTTCTTCGGGCTTGCCGTCGTTTTCCTCTTCGTCGCTTTCTTCTGCGTTATCGGAGGAGTTTTTATCCGAATAAAGGGCTTCCTTGATTGCGGCAAGGTCCGAAGCGATTTTTTTGATGAGCAAAAGAAGACCGAAAGCTGCCTCCTCGAGTAAATCAGGTCTGGTTTCTCCCGGATTTGCATAAAGCTTTCTAACTATTGCCTTATGCTCATCGGCAACGCATATAAAGGAAAAGGCTTGATTATTTTCATTCTCATCGAAATTCTCGTAAATATCGGAAATAAAAACACCAAGGTTTGTTCCCGCAAGTTCTCTTGCGATTTTTGCTGTTTGGGCGGCGTATTCACCGGGCTTTTGAACGCTTTTGTCTTCAATATGAGGGACTAATTTGAAATATTCATTCCATCCGTCACAGTTTTCAAGAATTGCCTTCAGGTATTCGGTCGCGCCGGTTAAGGGTAACGCGACCCTTTGAGAATTTTCTCTGAGCTGTCTGATGAGAAGAAAAGCCTCGTTTATGTGCTCATCGGGGATATGTATCTTTTCGGATTCCGCAGGGGTTAAATTAATTTGAGCTGTGTCTTTATTCGCGAACGGCAGATCCGAGCTGTCGAGCATATAGCCGAGCCTGTCCTTATCAAGAGGAAGAAGAACAATATATTGCCCCTGTGATTCCATATAAAAGCCGCAATACATACCATCAATCGAAAACAGCACGGAGGAATCTGCAGGAACAAGGCAGTGACTGTTTATAGCGTCCTGAGAAAGAAGAGTGTCGCCCAACGCTAATTTTATCGCTAAGTTGTTCTCCGCTTGCAAGCCGAGAACTTCGATTACAGCGCTCTTCAAATCGTTATAAATCACGGGTGCCGCCGTTAAAACATGAACATCTGTCGAATTTAAGGATTCCTCCAAAGCGGTGAACAGCTCTGTTAAATCGCAGTAATCCTCGAAGTCAGACGTTTCCCCGGGGGTGATTGCGCCTTGTATTATGTTCTTGGCGGTAGAATAAGATATGTCTTTGTTAAAAACATAAGAGTAAAATCGGATAGTCACAGTATATTCCTCCTATTGTTCAGGGTACCATTTTTCATCGTTGGCGTAGGGGCTTGTTTTACCTCTTTTATCGTAAAGCGCTTGGGGATATTTTATGGGAGAAGACTTATTTGTGACAAGAGAAAGGTCAACTTGTGCGCTTTCGCCTTCTCTTAACATTCTTGCAATAACTACAAGCCTTGCATCGTCAAATTCATAAGTACAGGTCATAAGAGTAAGAATCTTGTCGAAGGGGAGTAAATCCACTCCCGTTTTATAAAGGGTGCGCTTGTCAATTTCGGCGATATATTTTTCAAAGCTTTCCAGGCTTATATTGTTAAACAGGCAGTTGAGTATATAACCGTTATCGTCTTCGGGCTTTGCGTTGATAATAAAGGCGCCGTATACCTTCCATTTATAATCGCCGTACGCTGTATTAAACTCAATAACGGGAGACTTTTTATAGCCCTCCTGAGTTCTGTAATATTTAAGGTCGTGAAAGCGCGAGCCGTCCTTCATATGATGACCTATCAAAACAGTATTTTGGTCAAGATTTACCATATTGTTTTTTGCCGAAGCGAAAACAGCACCGTATTTTGATTCTTTTCCGTAGAAATCATGGTCAAAATAAAAGTCATCGTCACTGTGTTGTAACACGGCTGTGTTTATTTTTGTGCCGGGGATTTTTAAGTACCCCACAAAATCTTTATTGGCAGCATAAAGAAGCGCGTATTTGTAGTTAAAGCCGGGGGGAAAATCTACTCCCTCAAGCTGAGGATATTTTGAAATCATTGCTCTGAGAAACTCCCGGGTCGATGGGTCGATACTCGGCAGGTCAGAGTCAGAGAGGGTTAAGTCTTTGATTTGTGTGTCATTATTTTTTGTTTCATAATAATTAACTATTCGCTCTACTATTATGAAGCCCGAAACAACAAACGCTACAGAACATATTATCAACAGCAAGGTTTTGAAAAATCTTGACGCCTTGTTTCCGCTTTTTATTGTGTGATTCCCGATTCTGCCGCCGACAGTCGCTCTTTCGTTTTTTATTACTCTTTCCTCATATGAGCGAAAACGGGATAAATATTCCTCTTTTATTTCTTCTGCCGATTTGTTTTCCTCATTAGAAAGCTCATCAAGGGCATCGGAAGACTCTTTAGAAGGGGGAGCTTGACTATCTTCTGGACTTTCGGCTATGCCCTCACCGATGAGCAAAGCGTCCTTGTTTCCTTTAATTTCCTCGTTGTTCATTTTGGTTTCCTTTCAGTGCTTGAAGTGTTTCTTCAAGTAAAAGAATGGCTTGATGTGCGGCCTCGTATCTGTTTGAATTTCTAACATCGTTGTTAAAGCTGTTTTTAAGCTCTATGACTCTTGTGTCATTGCCTGCTGTAACCGACACATATATAAGCCCCACAGGCTTTTCGGTATTGTCGGATGCAGGTCCCGCTAATCCCGTAATTCCTACCCCGATATCCGATTCAAAAAGACTGCACACCCCGCGGGACATCTGTGAAGCCGTCTGCTTGCTGACAGCGCCAAAACTCTCGAGGGTATCGGTTGAAACTCCCAGCAGCTTATTTTTAGCCTCGTTGCAGTAAACGCAAACGCCTCCTTTATAAACATGGGATACGCCGGGGAGATCGGTGATTATTTTGCTCAAAAGCCCTCCGGTACAGGATTCGGCGACAGCAAGCGTCATATTCAGTTGGGAAAGAAGTCCTATTATATTTTTTGCTTTTTCAATAAAATCAGTCATGGCTTTTCTCCGATACGCATCTTAGGACCAATGTGCAGCAACCTTGTGCTTTTTAAGGCGGTCTCACAAAGGGAAGCGGCATCAAGAGCAGATTCGCTTTTTTCAATATCCGGGAGTTTAGGGCGCGTTCGCGGGTGTTTTGGAGTGAATACCGTACAACAGTCCTCAAACGGAAGCACTGAAATATCAAAGGTTTCTATTTTTCTTGAAATCGTTATTATTTCTCCTTTATCCATACCTATAAGAGGACGGAAAACCGTCATCTCGGAAACAGCGTCAATGCCTGATATGGCTTGTATGGTTTGGCTTGCAACCTGACCTAAGCTCTCACCCGTTATAAGCGCTAAGCAGCCGGTGTCTCTTGCTATTTGCTGCGATATTCTCATCATAAATCGCCGCATTATAAGCGTGTAATAATCCTCTGGACAATTTTTTTGAATTTGCTCTTGAATTTCGGTAAATGGGACTACATACAGCTTTATATTACCACAAAACTCGGAAATTTTCATTAACAAGGAATGAACCTTTTGCTCTGCTCTTAAGGAGGTGTACGGAGGGGATGAAAAGTGTACGCAAACGAGCTCTACCCCGCGCTTAGCCATCATATATCCCGCTACTGGACTGTCAATTCCTCCGGAAATCAGTAAAGCTGCCTTACCCGCGGTGCCTGTCGGAAGTCCGCCCGCTCCCTTTAATTGATCGCCCCTTGACAGGGCATAGTTGTCACGAATTTCAACCGTTACCGTGAGCTCGGGGTTGTGAACGTCGACGCTCAAATGCCCAAAAACAGACGATATCTTCTCACCTAAGGCAGCGGCTATTTCAGGTGAGGTAAGGGGGAATTTCTTATCAGACCTTTTCGCTTCAACCTTGAAGGAGGAACACGCATTTAATCTCTCTGCAAGGTATTTTGGGGTTTCGGTTAAAATTGTTTCCATATCCTTTGAAAGCGCGGCGGCGCGTGAATATGCCGCAATACCGAAAACCTTCGAAATGACTTTTTCCGCTTCGTCTAAATCGACCCTCTCATCCCGGGGCTCAATAATAATGGTGGATTGAGCCTTACAATAAGTGAACTCACCCAATTTATCAAGACGGCGGCGGATATTTTTAACGAGAATATCTTCAAAAGAGCTTCGGTTGTTGCCCTTTAATGCCAATTCTCCGTTTTTAATAAGAATAACTTCCTTCATCTTTCTTAGGTCAAATCCTTTTAGCTAAATTTAAGAGTTCATTTGCGAGCGCGTCAACCTCGCACTCCTTGTTAAATCGTGAAAAGCTTATGCGTATTGCGCTGTCAATAACCGAAGGCTTAAGACCCATCGCGACAAGAGTTGAGCTTCTTTTGCCCTTTTTGCAGGCGGAGCCTGCAGAAACACAGATACCCTTATCGGAGAGGTAGCCCACAAGAGGCTGGGACTTCATTGTTAGAACCGAGAGGTTTATTATATAGGCAATGGAATTCTCGGGGGAGTTGATAACTATTTTATCGCAGTCTTTAAGCTGTGATATCAGTCTTTTCTTAAGAGACGCAATGTAGGACAATTCCTGTTCTATATCGGGCAAGGCTTTTGCGGCGGCAGAAAAGCCGAGAATTGCAGGCGTTGACTCGGTACCGGGGAACATGCCGTTTTCCTGACCTCCGCCGAAGATTTGGGGCTTTAGCTTCTTTTTATCGTTAACGTAAAGCGCGCCCGCTCCTTTTGGTCCGTGGATTTTGTGGGAGCTTATGCTCATTAAGTCTGCTTTAAGAAAATCGGGAGAGCTCCTTATCTTTCCGAAGGCTTGAACACAATCGCTGTGAATAACGGCGGGAGCCTTTGCTCTCTTGACAGCACCTCGTATTTCGGATACGGGAAGAATCAATCCCGTTTCATTGTTGACTGCCATCATGCTTACTAAAATCGTGTCCTGATTAATTACACTATAAAGCTCGTCCTTGTCAATATTTCCGTTTTTATCGGGGTAAAGATAAACAATGTTTACCCCAAAGCTTTCCTTTAGCTTTTTAAGCGGTTCAAGCACCGAGGGATGCTCAAGAGCCGTGGTTACAATTGTGTTGCCCTCTTTTTTAAGTCTGTTCCAAACGCCGAAAATGGCGGCATTGTTTGCGTAAGTACCCGACGGGGCAAAATAAAGACAATCAAAGCGGCACCCGAGAGCCTCGGAAATATCCCTTCTTGCCTTTTCCAGGTCATCGTGTGCCCTTATACCGAGAAAATGTAAGGACGAAGGATTGCCGTAGCTCTCCGACACAGCTTTTTTTACTGCCGCAACGGCTTCATCACAGGGTTTTGTAGTTGCGCTGTTATCAAAATAAATTGCCAACATTAGCCTCCGAGTTTAATACTGTGCCCTAACTAAAATATTATACACTATTTTTTTTATTTTTCAATCAATACGATATACAATACATATTTTTTTTAGTTTTGGAGAATTTATTACAAAAGAAAAAAAACGGGAGTTGTAATAAATGAAGAGAACAAGTATGAAAAGACGTACTAAAATTCGTCTTATAGGCTTTTTAACAAGTTTAATAGTCACGCTTGCTATTTGGGGCGGTGTAAATGCCGCTTTGGTAAACAGATATGAAAGAGATTTAAACGTTACAAAGGAAAGGGCATTATCAACCCTTTCATCATATATGGAAAGCATAAACTCAAATTTGCAAAAAGGAATATATGCCAATACCTCACCGATGCTTGCTAATATTTCTGCCCAAATTTGGCTTGACAGCGCTTCGGCAAAAAATGCTTTATCAGAGCTTCCGGCTAAGCACCAGGAGCTGATAAACACATATAGATTTCTTTCACAAGTTGGCGACTACACGATGTCACTCAATGAAAAGGTCGCCAAGGGTCAAAAAATTACGGCAAAGGAGACACAGAGCCTTTTTTCCATGAAGGATGTCGCCTCAACGCTTTCACAGCAGATTAACTATTTGTTGGCCGAGGAGCAGTCAGGCAACCTGAGCTTTGAAGAAGCTAAAAAGAGCGGCACTGAAACAAAGGTTAAGGATGCCACATCGGATGCGAAAATTCAGTTTAACGGGGCATTGGAGGATGCGGAAGAGTCCCTGAAGGATTTTCCCACTTTGCTTTATGACGGTCCGTTTTCCGACAGTGTTTTAAAAAAGGAACCGGAAATGACGAAGGGAAAAGATGCAATAAGTATAGAGAAGGCAAAGCAGGTTGCCGCAGAATTCCTTAACATTGATATTGAAAGCCTTTCCGAAGGAGAGGAAGAAGGGGGAAATTTGCCTTTATATATCTTTAACGGTCCCGACTTTACTATAGCAATAACTAAGCAAGGCGGGTATATGTGTTATATTCTCGGATCCACATACGCGGGCGAAGCCGTAAAGAAGCCCGCACAGGCTGTAGACATTGCTATTGATTATCTTAAAAAGCATGGATTTGACAGCATGAAGGAAAGCTACTTCACAACAAGTGACGGAATTTGTACGATTAATCTTTCTTATATGCAAAACGGGGTGACATGCTATACCGACTTAATAAAAGTCAGCGTTGCGCTTGATACGGGAAAAGTCATCTCGGTAGATGCCCGGGGATATTTAATGAATCACAAGACACACAAGACAATTGAAGAGCCGAAATATTCCGTTACCCAGGCACAGCGGTTTTTAAGCGATTATTTAACAATAAAGAGTATTAATAAGGCGGTAATCCCAACAGATTCCGGAGGGGAAAAGTTCACTTATGAATATTACTGCGTCGGGGAAAATAAGCAGGAGCTCCTTGTTTATATAGATCCCCAAACAGGTTTTGAGGAAAATATTTTAATATTGCTTTATTCGGATAACGGTGTTTTGACAAAATGAATAAACGCGACTACTCGGGGTAGAATTAAAGCGGGAAATGTTTTAAACCGATTAACCGAAAAAGGTTTTTACTATTCCATAAGAATTAAGAGGTGAAAAAAATGACAGCAATAAAAATCGGAATTGCAGCTGCGGTATTATGCGTATTAGCACTGCTTGGCGCTTGCAGAGGAAATAATCTAGGAAACACCACCACTACGAGAACACCTATCAACGCGAATACGAGTACCACTTTATCCGACACCCAAAGCGGTATAATAAGCGACACATCGGACACAGGTAACGGATTAGCGGGCGATATTGTTTCCGACATAAGCGGAGCTATTAGCAACGCTGTCAGCACGACGGCAAGATAATAGGGAAAAAATCTTAAAAAGAGAGTTCAGAATTCGGGGGAAAGCAAATTTTGACCGACTCTCTTTTAGCGGGACAAAAGAAAAAAGACTGCACCAAAGGATAAACCTTTAGTGTGGTTTTTCTATGCACACTTATTTTATATAGCGGAGAAGCCGATATTTTTATATCACCGTACCACTAGCGGAGTCTTTATCAAGATACAATTCCCAATCCGGGTGCGTTTTCAGTATTGTTGCAGGGATGACCGGTGTAACCTCGCTTTCAAGCGTTTTCTTAACGGCGTTTGCTTTAACGGCGTAAGGCACGACTGAGATAATCTTTTTTGACTGCATTATTCTGAATACGCTCATTGAGATTGCCTGTTTCGGGACGTCATCCAAGGTTTCAAACCAGCCTTCTCCCACCTGCTGTTTTTTGCATTTGTCGTCAAGATTGACTACGATATAGCTTTCCCTTGTCTCGAAGTCTGCGGGAGGGTCGTTAAAGGCTATATGAGCGTTTTCGCCTATTCCTATTAAGCCCAAGTCAACGGGGCGCTCTGACAGTTTTTCGGTTAGCGCGGGGATACAATCCGCAGTGCCTTCCACAAAATACGCGTTTTTAAGCGGTATCTTCCCGACAAAACGCTCTTTAAGATATTTTCTGAAGCTTGCTTTATGAGCTTCCGGAAGACCTATGTACTCATCAAGATGAAACATTTCGATTTTTGACCAATCGACATTCTCCTGCGCAAGCCTCTCAAACATCGGCAGCTGTGAAGCTCCCGTTGAGACCACTATTCGAGCATAACCGTTTTTACTAATCGTTTCTCGAAGATATGCCGCCGCACTTTTCGCCGCAGCTATTCCCATTTCCTTTGCGTTTTCACTTACAATGACTTTCATTACCTGCTCCTCCTCTTTTTTAACCAAAACTCACAAAGCTGAAAACCTGCGTTAGGCTCGGAGATTTCCAACTCTAAGGTTCCGTTTACAAAAACCTCCTTTGGAATTATGTAAGCAGCACTTTCAAAGCCATAACCAAGCATTTCCCTGTCAAAATCCTCGTCCCTTTCGCCGCCGTACTGAGGACCGTCATAAATTGTAATTCCGTTAGCGATAATCTTGTGATGCTTCAGCAAGGGAATTCGGCTGCCGCTGTTATAGGTTACCCTTAGCTCGTAATCACTGTTGCCGGCAAAACCGCCTAATTTTGCCTTTAATGAAAAATGGTCGTACAGCTTTAGCATACTCATGGGAATTTGACCGTTGTTAATATTTTTCCTGTCGCCCAAAAAGTTAATATAAAACTCTCCCTCGGGTCTTACGCCCAAAGGCTCAAAGCCATGCAGCGCAAGCGAGAAATATATTTCATCGTCCTGTACGGTATTTCTGTTTAGCAGTCTTTGAATAAAACCTTCTTTTTCTTTTTTGTCGAGACTTTCCGCATAAGAAAGGCGGTTCAAATACCACGCTTTATCCGTGACAGGCTGGTCTATCGTTTCGAGAGTAGCCCCTCTTTCGGGATTTTTAGCATAATAATGCTCGCAATCAAGCTGAATTCCTATTTGGTCAAAGAGCACTCTTGCAAGAGTGTTTAATCTTTCTCTTTGCTCCTTATAGCTTTTGGGAAACGGAGTTTCAAGAGTGGCTTTCGCCGCGGCTGTATCAGAAGCTTTCAGCTGCGCGCGGGCTTTTTCAATAAGGTCAAGCTCAAATACTCTTCGCGCACGGACCAAATAGTCGCATATGGCTCTGAAAAGGCAAAGATTGAAACGCCAATTGTCATTCAAAAACGCATATTCGTCCGAAAGGGAGGAAAACAGGCTAAAGGTATGCTCAATTGTCGGGTTCTCTGCCGGGTCTCCCTGCCAGTTTTGCTCAAGCATCAGTATTCCGTCTGCTATTATTTCGGGTGAAGCGCCATAGAAAAACATTCTCGCATAATCAAGAAGACTTTCCTTAAGGTCGGTTTCTACGTAAAAATCCATATCGCTCCAAACCGCTTTGTTTACATCATCATTTACACCCTCCGAGTAGCTTACGCTGCCGATAACGTATTTGTCCGTCTGCCTGTAAAGATTTCTGAATTCAACCGGACGCGGGTTTACGCTCTCTCTTCCAAGACAGCTTGCGAGGGCGAAATGCCAATCGTCCAAGGAGTAATGGACGGGATATTCGCAACGCACATTATGGGTAATATCGGGATAAAATCTGATAGGGTATTTTTGGGGAAGACGCTTTCTCAATTCGTGCAGGGGGAAGGCATGATTAGGACCCATAATAACGCCGTCTATTTCGTCCGGAAGCTTCTCCATTTCTTCAATAAACGCAAATCCCCAGTCGGGATACTCATGCGGCTTCTGTGCTGACGGGAACATCTTTGCATGAGGGTGATGCTTTTTCAATATACTTGAAATTTTAATGCACCTGTCTAAATAATCGTCTGCGTACAGATCTCCCGGGTCTCCTCCGGGAGGGAATACGACATCAAGGCGCGGTATCCTCTTAAAAAGCTTTTCGCGCCGTGTTAACGCCTCTTGTTCGGTTTCGTTAGAGTTATTCGGAAACCATACGGACACATCCATATCGAGCAAATCCGCTTTAGCCGAGGCTTCTATAAGAAGCTCCTCCTCATCAAAACGCATTAGCTTATTCCTTTCGGAAACGCCCTCTTGATAAGGAATATGCTCACAGATATTACAGCCGAATGCCATCATATCAAGATAGTATCTGAAATACTGATTAACATCCCACGCATCGTATGTATTGGGAGTGCCGCGGTAGCCTATTTGATGACCTCTGATTTTCTTTTTGGGAATATATTTGCCTTCAATACTCCTCAAAAGTGAAATGCTTTCCCCGATATATTCGCTTTTCCGCAAAAAAAGCGAATAACCGTAAATAAAACCGCGAATACCGTATGCGTATATCGTTAAACAAGTGTCACCGCCTACTATCTCAAAACAGTCCTTATCGGGCAGTCTGTCGCTTTGGCAGGTCTTAAAAAACACAACGGGAGCAGGGAAGTGCTTTGCGATATTCGGTCTTCTTCCGGTTCTTTTTTCAATCTCATCGGAAAAAAGCGTTGCCGCGTAAAGCTCCTCTTTTGTTTTAGCGCCGATATTTAATTCGGTAAAATTAAAGCACATTGTATCGCCCCTTTATCAGAAGAATTATTAATAATATTAGCATACCTTCGCATTCTCCGCAAGCAATTGGTAAATAATGCTTGTAATTTCTTATTTATTTTGATAAAATTTACTAAAAGGAGGCTATGTGATGAATATACTCGGTAAGGCTACAGGTCTTATAGCCGGACGTATGGCGAAAAACGCTAAAAAAAGGTTTGAAGCAAATCCGCCCGCTCCGCTTCCCGAGGGGGAGTTTGACTGTTTAGGTGAAGCAAAATCCGATTTCTTTACCGTAGGCTTCGGCAAAACGGTTATTATGCCGCCTGACATGAACGCACGCCCTTTTTATGTTGCGGGTTATCGCGGCAACAATCCTGCAACAGGTGTTTTAGATGATTTATTGGCAAGAGCCGTCTGGATTGATGACAATTCGGGTAGGGGAGGCGTAGTATTCGTTTCTACGGACACAATAGGTCTGTTTAAGTACGATACGGACATAATTCAGGACCTTCTTAAGGGGTTCAAGGAAAAAACGGGCTGCAGGTCAATAGTAATTTGCAGTACTCACGACCATGCCGCAATTGATACTATGGGTCTTTGGGGACCGACATTGGGCAAAAAAATCCCAAAGAAGACGGGCAGAGACCCGGAGTTTTGCGAAATCGTACGCCAGGGCGTTAAAAAAGCGGTTGAACTTGCGTATGAGGACAGGCGAGAGGGAGATTTATACTGGGGGAATAAGGATGTTCCCGACTCTTGGCAGAGGGATTCACGACTTCCTCATGTTTTCAGCACTCTTATTACAAGACTGCGCTTTGTACCCTCCGACGGCAGCCGAGAGGTTCATATTTTGAATTTTGCATCTCATTCCGAGTCGCTGCAAGGCAAAAATTCAAAGGTCAGCGCTGATTTTCCGGCATATCTTGCAAAACGGATTATGGATAAGACCGGAGCGGAAACAGCCTATTTCGTCGGCGCAATAGGCGGACTTTTGAGCATGCATCCGATGGATGAGGACAATGAGAAATCTACCGTTATGACGGGTCAGGCGCTTGCCGAGGTAGCCCTTTCCATAGACAACGAAAAGAAGCTCGAACCGAAAATAGATTTCATACGTCAGGAGTTTTATATTGAGGCGGAAAACTATGTTTTAATTGCAGCTGCAAAAATGAAAATCATCCCGGCTGTTCCGCATGACATAGGAAAAGGAAAAATAAATTTAGGACTTTTGACCGAGATGAGCTATTTTGAAATAGGGGATTTCAGGGCACTGTTCCTTCCGGGTGAGATATATCCCGAGCTTGTTTACGGCGGATATTTATCGGCGACGGAGTCCGCCGAGGGTAAATCTCCGTCGGAAAATCCCTTGCCGCTGACAGAGATAGCGGGGGATAAGGATATTGTTATATTCGGTCTTTCAAATGATGAGATAGGCTATATAGTAACGCCAAACGACTTTATGCTCAATTCAGAGCTGCCGTATATAGACCAGGTAAGGGACCGCCTTGACAGGCGCCATTATGAAGAAACGAATTCTTTAGGTCCCAATACCGCGCATGTAATTGCCGATACCTTTACAAAAATGTATGATAAAGTCAAAAAGGCGAAAGGAGTGACTTAACCTGAAATCACTCAAAACCATATGCTGGTATACAAGGTTCGCAGGTTCCCTAATCATAATTTTGCCGAAAATCCGAAAAGCCGGTAAGCTAAAGGCAACGGGAGATTATAAGATATATAAGCCTTATGTCGATGAGATCGTAACAAAATGGATGACTCCGCTTGTAAGGTCGGCGGGGGTTAAGTATGTAGTTGAGGGCAAGGAAAACATACCCGATGATGAAACAGTTTTGTTTATGGCAAATCATCAGGGAATGTTCGATTTTCCCATAGGTATAACATGCTTTAAAAAGCCATGCGCCTACATTGTAAAGAAGGAAGCCGAGTCTTATCCGCTTGTTAATCATTGTATGAGGCTGATGGATTGCATCTATATAGACAGGGACAATGCGCGCGAGGCTCTTAAGTCTCTTGATGCAGCCGCCCGGCTTATCAATGACGGCAGAAGCGTCATCATTTTCCCCGAGGGGACGCGCTCCAAAACAGGCGAGATAGGGGAGTTCAAGAATGGAGCATACAAGATTATCGAAAAAACCCACTGCAAAGTAATTCCGGTTCTGATAAACGGTACCCGACACGCCTTGGAGGAGACAGGGAACGTCGTTCCCACAGATGTTAAGGTGAAAATATTACCTGCCTTTGATACTAAGGATATGGACAGAAAACAGATTAAAGCATTGCCCTCAAAAATAAGAGAAATGCTTGTTGAGGAGTTAGCGAAGCGGTAAGCCGAATAACGAATAAAATCTCCCTGATACGGCATGCCGTGTCGGGGAGATTTGGCTTCTTAAACAGCCCGCTGCAATAGAAGCATGTTTACGAATGCGCAAGAAATTGTGAATAATGTTCCTTTACGCTTGTCCGAATTAGGACGATAGAACCGTCCCGCGCACTCCCTTCGTTCAGGCAAAGCGGACGGCGATTGCGGTAAATCACAAGAGAATCGCGGTGATATATGGGCAAAACAACAACTATTTTCCAACTCTTTCGCAATATATGTGAATTAGTTTACATATCGGCATTTAACATCTCCCACTACCGCTAAAACATGATCGGCGCGGTAAAATAAGGCTTTTATCAGTGGCTTTGAACCGTCCCACGTCTACCCGCCGCTGCGCGAATGTGACGGCGGGATTTCTTTTATTACTTGAAAGCCATATCACAAATTGCAACGGAAATCCTTTAATCAATTTTATTATTGCAATTACCAATGTTTAAAACATCCCCGTCAGGCTCAACGAAAATATCTAAAATACGATTTTGTGAAACAAAATCTTTGAACGTATCCGGCAAAGACTCTTGGATACCTATTTCATCAGAACAATTTAGTATTTCAATGTTGATGTACCCTTCATTAAATGCTCCAAAATACGTCGCTAAGGTATACATATCCTGTTCATTGTTTGTAAGAAGACAAAGAATTTGCTTTTGATATTTTTCAATTAAGGGATTTGGTAAAAAGGAGACATACCGGAAAACCCGGTATGTCTGTTATAAACGCTGCTCTCGGCGTTTTTGCGTGCCTTTTTATTTTACCGGAACTATCACAAGCTTGAATTCAAGCTTTTCCTCGGCATTGATCTTATACTTGTCAAGCGTGTCGGGACCGCAGCTTGCCGTTCCCGTACCGCGCGTGAAACCGTCTATGGTAACGAAGGTGTTACCCTCGTTTACGATGTCCTCGCGGTGCTTCGCCTTCGAGAGCAGCTTTTGGCTGTAGTTGTGGACATTAAATGTAAATTCTTTGTCGGAATAAACGGCAATTCCCGTACCGTCCTTGTCAGTTATTTTGAAAAATCTTGTATCGCTGTGATTGCCGTTGTCTTGGGGCTTGATATAGTCCTCATGCATATCACTGACAAGAGCACGATACAGACCTATGGGCGCGTGCGCGTTTAGGTCACAGAGATTTTCCGCTTCACCCCTGCCGAAATATTCGACATTACCGAAAGCTTTGGGCATAGCGAAATAAATTCCGAAACGCGGGATGTCGTAAAGAGATTCATCGCAGTCCTCCGACTGCTCAAGAGCTGCCTTAAGCTCTAAAACTCCGTTGGCGCCGACGATATATTTAAGGCAGCAGTCAAAAAGCGGTTGATTTTTACCGAGCACCGTATAGTGTGTTTCCACCTCGATTTCGCCGTTTTCAATTTCAACTTCAAGCTCCTGCAGATTAAAGAGCAGATTGTCAAGCCCGAATTTGTCTATCCAGAGCTTTTTATTTACCATATCGTTGTCGAGCATAGCTCTGAAAAGATTGGGAGCTATTGCGCCGTCCTTTGCAAGAAGGTTTTTGCCTGCCGCATTGTAAGCGGTCAAAAAGCCCGTTTTTGCGTCAAAGCGGGCATAGCCCATATCAAACTTGACTGTTATGCTCTCTTCTTCAGAAACGACGGTTATTTTGCCCTTGCTTGCTTTATCATAACAAAGCGGTACTTTTAAAAGCTCTATTTGCTCTGAGGCTACGATGAAATCCCCGTCAAGATAAATAAAGTCAATATGATAAGTGTGCCCTTTTTCAAGCTTACCGAGAGGCAATGTTTTTTTACATGCTTTTTCCGGAGCTATATCAAGAACAAAGGAGCCGGAGCTATCAAGCTCGCCATCCTTTTTAAGCTGCCAGAAAATCTCGAGATATGAGGCGTTTTTAAAGCGGTTTGTGTTTAGAAATAAAAATGTTGAACCGCTCACAAGAGAAGCCCTTACGGGTCTGTAGGAATTTTTCATAACAAGCGCGCCCGTGTGAGGCGTTCTGTCAGGATAGAAAAGCGCATCCACACAGAAATTGCCGTCATGCTTTTTCTCTCCGTGATCTCCTCCGTATGTATACTCATACTTAAATTTGTTATCCTTTTTAGGATTTTTAACGGCGTGGTCTGCCCATTCCCAAACGCAGCCGCCCATCAAATTGTCATAGGAATAAAATAAATCCCAATACTCCTGCATTGCGCCGGGACCCACTCCCATAGCATGGCAGTATTCACACAAATAAAAGGGGACAGTTGTATATGATTTTCCGCGTGTTCCCTTGCCGACTTTTTCGACATTGTCGGGATGAGTGTACATTTCCGAATAAACATCGTAATGCTGTCGTTTTGTACGGCAGACGCCCTCATAGTGAACGGGTATTTCAGGGCATACGGAATGTAAAAAGTCATAGCATTTATCTTGGCATTTATAACCGCCCGACTCATTGCCTAAGGACCACATAATTATACTCGGACGGTTTCTGTCACGCCAATACATTCTTTTAACCCTGTCAAGATATCTCGGCGCCCATTTCAGATTCATACTCAGTTCGCTTACGCTTAAGCCCAAATCAGGCAAACCGTGCGTTTCTATATCCGCCTCATCAACAACATACAGACCGTATTGGTCGCAGACCATAAGGAATTGCGGGTCAGGAGGATAATGAGAGGTTCTTACGCAGTTGACATTGTACGCCTTCATTAAAAGAATATCTTTTTCCATGTCGTCTATACTCATAGCGTAACCCTTTGTCTCGTGAGTATCATGGTGATTAACGCCTTTTAGCTTAATTTTCTTTCCGTTAAGGGTAAATATGTTTTTATTTATCTTAATTGTTTTAAATCCCGTATAGTTTCGTATACACAGAAGCGACTGTTTACCGCTTCTGAGTGTAATTAAAAGCTCGTACAGGTATGGCTGTTCTGCGTTCCACTCAATAACGGAAAGCTTCTCAAAGTGAAAATTCACTGTTTCCTTTGCCTTGGCAACAGTTTTTGCGATACTTTTTTTATCGTCATACAGCTCTATTTCAACAGTACAGCCCTCAAAGCTACCCTTGAGGAAAACTTCTCCGCTCAAGGAGTAGGCTTTGCCCGTTTTTGTGGTTTTCAGACAAAAGTCGTTTATGAACGCCCGCTCGTATTGCGTAATATAAACGTCTCTGAAAATCCCGTTTTCACGGAACATATCCTGAGCCTCAAGATATGAGCCGGTACACCATTTGAATACTACAACAAGAAGCTCGTTTTCACCCTGCAGAAGATGATTTGTTATATCAAATTCATAAGAGTTATGCGAAGCCTCACCGAAGCCGACAAAAACCCCGTTTATGTACAAATCAATACATGGCGCCACGCCCAAAAATGTAATAATTCTTGTTTTGTCTAAGCTGTCAACATTAAATTTTTTTCGATATACGCCGCAAGAAAAATCTTCCGGAAGTGCGGGCGGCAAAACACCCGAACCTGTAAAGCCATATGGGCAATTGAGGTATACAGGCGGCTCGTAGCCTGTTCTTTGCCAGGTTGACGGCACGGTTATCGTGTCAAACTTCAGTTTTTCCGTATCTATCTGACGGGGCATTTTCGCTTTGCTTTTATAATATTTGAAATCCCATTTTCCCGACAGAACATGAACCATAGAGCTTTCATAGCGCTCCCTTTTAGGATCTGCCGCAAGTTTTGCCTTTTTAGTTCTTTCGGGAATAAAATAAGCTCTGGGGGAAAGCCTGTTTTTTTCAATCACCTTGAACTCCATATGGTTTTCAAAATTAAGCTGATATTGCATACGCTTCCTCCTTTTTAGTAGTAAGAAAATATTACCACACAAAGGAGAAAAACTCAACATAACTCTATTTTATTTGATTGTTTGTAAAATCCATTTCAATTACTTCTAAATGGACAAGAATGTTATATGCGATAGCTTTTATTATTTCAAAATTTTTTGAGTTTACAGCCTTATTTAAGCTGTCAACGTAAGAATCCATTATAATAATGTCCCCCTCACAAATTCCGTTGAGCTTGGTTTTTAAATCCCGCCAAAGACGAACGGAGGGCTCTAAGGCTTCAACAAGCATTTTTATATCCTTTATCTCTGCCTTCAATATCACTTCTTTTATATAATATCTCATTGTGTTAACCTCAGCGGGAAAAGGTCTGCTGTAATAGCTTAAAATTTTACAAATAAAACCATATATTTGATTTGCCTGAGCGCTCGCCTCAAGTTGATTTTTCTCTTTAAGAGCTTCTTGCAGCTTTTCTATTGAGAGACTTGTTTTTTTTATAAGCTCAGCGGGAATACCTTTTTCAATTAAATTCGCTTTTGATTTATCAAAGTAATTCTTTGTGTTTTCAAAATGGCTTTTTGCAAAGTTCCAATCTTCAATAGACAGATCAATAAAAATATCTGATGCCCCTGAACGTATATAATCGAGGGATACAACAAATTTGCTCTCGTTGAAACTGTCATCCGGCTGCTCTTGTTTGTCGTTGGGTTGAAGGTAGCTTCCGGCGGGCTGTCTGTTTATGGAAATTTTTTGACATCCGCTCATGAATATAATCATTGCAACGATTGACAAAGCCAAACGTTTTATCATAAAAAATTAATCCTCCCGCTAATTTATTTTAATATTATACCCAATATATTGCTTTTTTATTTTTAAAATAAAAAACCGGTGCTCGTTTATAGCACCGGTAATATTTTAGATTAGGCAATCTCGGCAAAATACTTTATTGTTCTTACCATTTGGGAGGTATAAGAGTTCTCATTATCATACCAAGCTACAACCTGCACCTGATACAAATCGTCGGAAAGAGCTGTGACCATAGTTTGAGTTGAATCGAACACCGAGCCGTGTGTGTCACCTATAATGTCACTTGAAACAAGCTCATCATCGTTATAGCCGTATGAGTCGGAGGCAACGCTCTTCATATAATCATTAATTGATTCTTTTGTCATGTCTTTACCCTTTACTACTGCAATAAGAATAGTTGTCGAGCCGGTGACTACAGGTACTCTTTGCGCAGAGCCTATGAGCTTGCCGTTAAGCTCGGGGATAACAAGACCTATTGCCTTTGCAGCACCTGTGGAGTTGGGGACTATGTTTACGGAGGCTGCGCGCGCCCTTCTCAGGTCGCCTTTTCTGTGGGGACCGTCAAGAGGCATTTGGTCGCCCGTGAAAGCGTGAACAGTAATCATAATGCCTGACTGAATGGGGGCAAAATCGTTAAGAGCCTTAGCCATTGGGGCAAGGCAGTTTGTAGTGCAGGAGGCTGCGGAAATTATTGTGTCATCCTTTGTAAGAATTCCCTCGTTTACGCCGAAAACTACCGTAGGAAGGTCTTTGCCTGCCGGAGCCGATATAATGACCTTTTTAGCGCCTGCGTTAATATGAGCCATTGCCTTATCCTTGGTGGTGTAAAAACCTGTGCATTCAAGAACAACATCAACGTCTAACTTACCCCAAGGCAGAGCGGAGGCATCTTTTTCCGCGTAAATTTTAATCGTCTTGCCGTTCACGGTAATACAGTCCTCACCATGCTTAACCGTATGAGCAAGAGCATATTTGCCTTGAGCGGAATCATATTTGAGAAGGTGGGCCAACATAGCGGGGCTTGTAAGGTCGTTTATTGCGACTATATCATAACCCTCATCGCCGAACATCTGCCTGAAGGCAAGGCGGCCTATTCTTCCGAAACCGTTAATAGCTACTTTAACTGACATATAAAACATCCTCTCGTGTATATATTTTACTTATTCTTTTGCATTTATATTTTACCATATTTCTATGTTTATGCAAGAAGTTTGTTAAAAATCAGACGCACTTTTTCAAACTTTGTAACATTGTAAAAAAATAAATGGGAATTCAAAAAAAATATGTTAATAATTTACAGATAGTCAGTTGACAACGTTTCGTGGCGTGCCGTTAAGATATGCTTCGATGTTTCCGTTAAGCATATTAAGCAGTCTCATTCGGGTTTCATATCCCGCCCACGCGATATGAGGAGTCAGTACCGTGTTTGGAGAAAAGAGGAGAGGGTTCGTGACCAAGGGCGGTTCGGTGGACAAAACATCTGCGCCAAAGCCTGCAAGCTTACCGGATTTCAAAGCAAGCGCAACCGCGTGCTCGTCAATAACCGCGCCGCGTGAAGTGTTAATAAGGTAAGCACGCGTTTTCATTTTATCAATAAATTCGGCATTTACGAGCTTGTTTGTCGCATCGCTCAAGGGACAGTGCAGAGAGAGAAAATCAGCTTCTTTTAGCACACGGTCAAGAGAGGTGAAAAGAGCATAGTCTACGCCGTCCTTTTTACCCGAGGGAGTAAAAGCAATAACATTCATCCCAAAGGTACTAGCAATTTTTGCCACCGTGCTGCCGATTTTTCCGAATCCTATTATGCCGAGAGTTTTGCCCGAAAGCTCGAAAACGGGATATTTTAAATAGCAGAAATCAGGGCAAGCGACCCAGTCCCCATTTTTTACGGAATCATTATAATCGGCAATTCTGTTTGAAAAGTGCAAAAGAAACGAAAACACTATCTGAGCTACCGCCTGTGTCGAGTACGCAGGTATATTTGACACCGGAATGTTTTTGCTCCTTAGGTAATCACAGTCAACAACGTTATAGCCTGTCGAGAGAAGTGCGACAAAACGAAGGTTCGGCAGCATATCTATAGTAGCCCTGCTAAGGGGAACTTTATTCAATATTACAATTTCGGCATCCTTTGCCCTTTCAACAATAAGCTCGCCGGAAGTACGCTCATAGACAGTCAAATCGCAGGTGTCTTCAAGATAGCTCCAATTCAAGTCTCCCGGATTTTCAGTATATCCGTCAAGGATGACGGTCTTGATTTTTTTCATGTGTTTCCCCTCCTTAAATTATGAGTATAACATTATTACGGAAAATTTCCAGCTTTTTGCAAATTTTATTCTTTCCCGGATTAAACAGGTTTGTCTTGTATTGCAAAGGTGTAAATATTATGATACAATACCAAAAGATAAGAGGTGATGACGATGAAGAAAATAATCGCACCGATTATGACTGCCATTTCGGTAGTCGGACTTAGCGCGGGGTTGCTGACAAATTACATAGCAAATAAAAGCGAGTATTTAAAACCTAAGGATGGAATAGAGATTACGAAGGACTTAAAAATGATCGCCCATCGCGGTTTGTCTTCCTGTGCACCGGAAAACAGTCTTTCCGCTTACCGTCTTGCCGGTGAAGCGGGCTTTAAGTATGCGGAATGCGATATTCGTATGACGAAGGATAACGAGTGGGTTTTAACACATGACGCAAAGCTTAACCGGGTGACGGACGGAAAGGGACTCGTTTCGGAAAAAACACTTGAGGAAATAAAGGCTCTGCGTTATAAAAGAGGAGCGAATATAAAGCTTTATAAGGATGAGAAAATAGCTACGATTCGCGAATTTTTGCAGGTCTGCACAGAATACGGCATTAGCCCGTTTATTGAGATAAAATCGGGCAATGAGATTGGTTTTGCTGATTTAATCGATATGCTCAAGGAGTTTAAGATGCTTAAAAAAGCCATAATAATCGATTATAATGTGAACAATCTTAAAGCTATCCGACAGCTCTGCCCCGAACTGCAAATGATGATCTTATGCAAGGTTGTTTCACGAAAGGTTATAGCCATGGCGGAGGAAATCGGAAATTGCGGGATTGATGTTATGCATACGCTTATGATGCGTAACAAGGCTTTAGCCGATGTTGCCGAGAAAGGGCTTTCACTCAATTGCTGGACGGTAGACAGAATAGGAACGCTTAAAAAGGCGCATAAGCTCGGAGCCGCTTATGTTACAACAAATTGTGTTAAGCCGCTGCAAAAGCAGGAATAGGGTAAAAGATAAAAAACGACCACAGGCAATGCCTGTGGTCGAAAGCTTTTGTTATCTTTTAACGTGTGCCTCTAAATACTCCACTACATCCTTAATAGTAACAAGAGTCTGAAGCACACGGTCGGGAATTACAATATCGTATTTTTCCTCGATTAAGCATACAAGATCTAAAAGCTCAACGGAGTTTAAGCCTAAATCGGCAGTTAAAACGCAGTCAGGTTGAATGTCACGCGCCTTACCTCCCGTGTATTCCGTCAGCATTTGCATTAGCTCTTCTCTCATTTTTAATTCTCTCCAATCTTAGCGTTCTGCTTTTTTTTATTTTCCCAAATGTAATTAAACATCTCCTCGGTTGCAAGCGAGATTTTTGTTACGGAAAACTCACAGTCCTCAGGGAACACATACCAGGTATCCTCAAGCGTGTTTAGGTCCACGCAGTCCCTGTGCTTGCCGAATCTGTAATTATATTCTATATGTACGGCATATTGTCCCGCGGCGGGTATTTGCATTTCAAACGGTTCCCCGTTATAATCGCATATACCCTTTACGGAAAAGCCGTTCATATCATGAATCATCTTTCCCTTGCCCAAATATATAAAACCTCGTGAGTTTGGCAATTCGTTGACTTCTACAGAGGATTCGAAACGATATGTTCCGTTTTCGATCTCCTTTCGTACTTGTTGTCTTTCCCACAAATACCAATCTGTCGGGAATTTGAACTCAGTCTCACCTTCGTTTGCCTCAAGCTCGCCGTAATAATTCAAGGTCCAGGACTTGCCGCAGCTGCGGCAGAAAATTTGTGCGCCCTTTGAGTCCGTCTTATACTCCGCCATACAGTTCGGGCATTGATAAAGCACCTTGTGAAGTCCCTCGGCGCGTTTTTTATACGTTACTTTAACCCTGTTTTCGCTTTGCCATTTAAAATCATCATTATAAAGCAGCTCACGTATTTTTGCATTAATTTCATCAACTGTGGCGGTTTTCAACTCTTCCGGTGTAAACGCCTGGGTAAAAAAGTAGTCTCAAAGGGAATGACGCGTCTGCGCCTGTGATTGCCCCAAAACGGGTCAAATATGTGGTGCCCGCTGTATTTTAAGGTTACCACGGGAACGCCCTGCCTTTTAAGAAGCTGACCTACAGCATCGGGTATAACCTCGGTAACGCCGCAAAGAGAATAACGCGCTTCTACATATATGCCGTAAATGCCGCCGTCTTTTAAAACCTTTTTGCATTGGCGAAGAAGGTTAATATCGGCAGTAAATTTCCTTTTCGGCACACCTCCGGCCCTTCTGAGAAAGTACTCCCTTCCGATAAAGTCGTCCACAGCCGCCGGGAAGCATCCGCGATGAGGACATATTACCGATGACATAATATAAAAATCGACAAAGGCGCTATGATTGCATAAAAGAATATACGGAGGCTTTACTCCCTTCATTCTTACCCTGTGAACCTTAGTTAAATGTGCCCATCTTCGCAAGGTCGTAAAAAACCAAACAAAAATCATTAAATGAAGTTTTTGTTTTATAGGCGGAGCGGTCATGTCAAACTTCTTGGCTGACGGAGGACCTTTTCGCACAAACATACCGTATTGTTTACTCATTTCTACACTCCTTGACGATTATCGTCACAAATTATAGCACAGTGCAGGCAAGCTTGCAATATATAAACACAAAATAATAACTTAGTAATTTTTTGCACAAACAGAATACATAAACAGATATTTCATAATGGCGCGATGCCATGTAGCGCTTGATGCTAAAAACAGGTGTTAATTTATTTATTAAATATTGACAATTATCGTATGATGGGCTAAAATTAAATGGATAAAAGTACAAGAGGAGAAACTGCGGAGGGAATATGAAAAAGAAAAAATACGAAATTAAACAGTTTCCGGAATTAAACACGGTTAAAGAGATTGTTCTTTTCGGTGCAAAAACAGGCAAAGATAAAAGGCAGTATATGTATCATGACAATAACGGTATTGAGCGGGAAAAGACATTTAACGAAGTATATTACGACTTTGTCGGCTTAGGTCAGTATCTTTACGGAGAATCCATTAAGGGCAAACACGTTGCTATCTTAAGTGAAAATTCATATGAGTGGGTTGTATGCTATTTTTCCTTAATAACAGGTACAAATATAACTGTACCGCTTGATGCGAAGCTATCCGACGAGGACCTTGCTGAGGTTTTGATTAAAAGCGGTTGTGAGGTGTTGTTTTATTCCGATGATTTCAAGGAATCCGCTGAAAAATTTAAAACCTGGGAAGGAATCTTATTAAAAACATATATAAAAATTGAAGAAATTGAAAACTGTATTGCCCGGGGACATGCCTTGCTTGAAAAAGGCGAAAGGAGCTATTTAGAGGACACGGTAAAGCCGGAGGATTTAGCCTGTATTGTATTCACCTCGGGAACCACCGGTAAAAGCAAGGGCGTTATGCTCACCCACAAAAATATTACATCAAATTTGCTTGCGGGAAACAGTGTTCTTACTGGAGGTCACGCGATAGGCTTTTTGCCCCTTAACCACACGTTTTCGTGGGTTGGAGCGCTGTTTTCGGGTTGTCTGCTTACGGAATGGGGCTATATATGCCGGAGCGTCAAAGACATTCAAAAGGCTCTTATGACCTATAAGCCCCAGAATTTTTCCGCCGTTCCGCTTGCTGTTGAGACGATATACAAAAAAATCTGGCAAACCGCGGCAAAAACAGGGAAAGAGGAAAAGCTTAAAAAAGGACTTAAACTCAGCAAATTTCTTATGAGCATCGGCATTGATTTACGAAGAAAAATCTTTAAGCAGATTATCGACAATTTAGGCGGTAATTTAGAGATTATTCCTTGTGGCGGAGCTTTTCTTGATCCGGTTTATGAGAGAGGAATGTATGACTTAGGTATACAAATTTTTAACGGTTACGGCATAACGGAATGCTCTCCTGCGGTAACCTTAAACAGACAGGATAACTATAAATTCGGAAGTGTCGGTCTTCCGCTTCCCTGTAACGAGGTTAAAATACACGAGCCGGATAATAACGGAGTCGGTGAAATATATGTTCGAGGAGACAATGTAATGCTCGGATATTATAATGACCCTGAAGCCACCGCGGAGGTTTTTGACGGCGATTGGTTTAAAACAGGCGATTATGGTAAAATGGACGAGGACGGCTTCCTTTACTATGTGGGAAGAAAAAAGAATCTTATAGTTCTCAGTAACGGCAAAAATATTTCTCCCGAAGAAATCGAGGACAAGCTTTCCTGTATAAGCTACGTCAAGGAAGTGCTCGTTTACGAAGAAGGCGGAGCTATTGTAGCCGAGTTTTTCTTAGACACAAACGAGGTTCCCGACGCCAAGGAGAGAATACGCGAGGATGTAAATGCCGTTAACAGAGCGATGCCCGTCTATAAACAGGTTACAAAAGTAAAAACACGTGACACGGAGTTCCCCAAAACCACTACACTTAAAATTGTAAGGAAATATAGCAAATAGGCTTTACCTTCACCGGGCAAAAGAAATAAAAAAGACTGTATCACAAAGTGAGCAGTCTTTTTTGGTGCGGTTGTGCGGTCCTACGAGAGCAAAAGCTTATCGTCGGCCTCATCCGAGCCGCTGATGCTTCCGAACATTTTCAGCAGCTTTTCAACCGTCAGATTTTCCTTTTCCTCTCCCTTAAGGTCAATGACTATGCGTCCGTCATAAAGCATGATAAGGCGGCTGCCAAGAGCAATGGCATCCTTCATATTATGAGTAACCATAAGTGTGGAAAGCTTGTCACGCTTTATAAGGCTTTCGGTAATTTCAAGTACTTTTGCGGCGGTTTTCGGATCAAGCGCAGCGGTATGCTCGTCTAACAACAGCAGCTTCGGTTTTTTAAGTGTGGCCATCAGCAGAGTGAGTGCCTGACGCTGACCGCCGGATAACAGCCCTACCTTTGAGGTAAGTCTTTGTTCGAGTCCGAGACCCAAATCCTCAAGCACGTTGCAATAGTGTTCACGCTCGCTCTTCGTAATTCCCCAAGCAAGACTGCGGCGTTGTCCCCGACGAAAAGCTAAGGCTAAATTTTCTTCTATACCCATTTTTGCTGCGGTCCCCATCATAGGGTCCTGAAATACGCGCCCAATATAAGCTGCCCGTTTATGCTCGGGAAGGCGGGTAACATCAACACCGTCAATAACAACGCGCCCTTCGTCGACAGGGAAGACGCCGGCAATCGCATTAAGCATGGTAGATTTTCCGGAGCCGTTGCCACCTATTACGGTGATAAATTCGCCGTCTTCAAGTGAAAGCGAAAGCTTTTTTAACGCCGTTTTTTCGTTTACGGTATTTTTATTGAATACTTTAGTAATATTTCTGATTTCAAGCACGGGCAGAAGCTCCTTTACGATAGACGGAAATCGAGGCTATTTTTGCCTTCAGGTGCGGAAAAGCAAGGAATAGGACTACAATCAAGGCTGTCAAAAGCTTTAAGTAGTTAGGATTCAGCTTCATCCAAAGCACAGTTTGAATTACTGTGTAATAAATAACCGCCCCGGTAACAACCCCGAAAAGCCGCAAAGCGAAATTCCGGAAAATTCTGCCGAAAATAACCTCGCCTACAATTACTGCCGCAAGACCTATTACTATGGCACCGCGCCCCATATTAATATCTGCAAATCCCTGGTATTGAGACAGAAGACCACCAGAAAGCGCCACCATTGCGTTAGAAATCATAAGTCCGAGTATTTTATTGTAGTTTGTGTTAATTCCTTGGGCGCGCGCCATGTTGATGTTTGCTCCGGTGGCGCGTATCGAACAGCCCAGCTGTGTACCGAAAAACCAATAAAGCAGGGCAATAATGGCAACGCAAAAGATGCTTATGACAAGTATCGGAGACCAATAGAAAGGAAGGTCACCGTTTTGTACCTCCTGAAGATAACGAAGCGAAACCAAAAGACGGAAGTTGTTTACATTTATTGATTGATTTGCCCTGCCCATAATCGCAAGATTGACAGACCAAAGACCCAATTGAGTCAATATTCCGGCAAGAATTGCCGATATTCCGCAAAGGGTATGAAAAATACCGGTTATAAGTCCTGCCGTCAGCCCGGCAAAAAAGGCGAACAGCAAGGATATTTCTACACTAAATCCGTTTAAGATAAGAACAACGCATACCGCACCGCCAAGACAAAAGGAACCATCCACGGTTAAGTCGGCAATATTCAGTATTTCATAAGTAATGAATACGCCAATAGCCAGAATACCCCAAATCAGACCCTGGGAGAGGGCACCCGGCAACTGACCGAGCAAGTCAAAGAAATTAAGGGACATATCATATCTCCAATGAAAATTTATAAAGGCATTCGTTTAACGTAGCCTTTTGTCAAAGGTAAACAAATGCCCTGATTTGCTTTTACCCCAAGGTTAAGTATTACTCGGCGATCTTCACATACCCGTCGGGCGGGGTAATCCCTAAAGCCTCGCAAATTTCGGCGTTATACATTTTCGTAAATACGGGCGCATATTCAATGGGCATAGCAGAAACATCGCTTTCGCCGATGAGTATTTTATAAGCCATTTCACCTGTCGCGCGGCCTAAATCATAATAATCGATTGAAAGTGTGGCGATGCCGCAGCCTGCACAAATTCCCTTTTCACCTGCTATTACCGGTTTTTTTGCGGGACGACAGATATTATCTATTATCCCCGTATTTGAAGCAACGGTATTATCTGTAGGGACATAAAGCACGTCGCTGTCGCCCACTGCCGTTGTGGTGACTGCCGCCAAATCGTTTGAGTCGGAAAACGGATAAAGCTTCGCGGTGTATCCCATTCCCTCGAGCAATCCCTTAATAGTGTTGACCTGGTAAAGGGAATTCGGCTCGGCGGAACAATAAATTAGTCCTACTTTTTTCGCATTCGGGAAGAAATCCTTGAGCATTTGTGCCTGCCGGTCAAGCGGAGCGAGATCCGAAGTGCCTGAAACGTTTCCGCCCACAGTGCCCTTAAAATCCTTAATGTCAAGAGCAACACCGTATTCGGTTATGGATGTACCTAAAACAGGGATAGTAGCTGTTGCGGCGGCCGCTGCCTGAAGGGCAGGAGTGGCATTTGCCATAATCAGGTCAACATTTGATGAAACGAAGCCGCCTGCTATTGCAGCACAAACGGCAGTGTCGTTCTGGGCATTTTGCTCGGTAAAGGTTACTTTGTCACCTAATTTTTCGGTTAAAGCTTCACGAAAACCCCTTGTGGCAGCATCAAGCGCGTCATGCTGAACAAGCTGCAAAATTCCGATAACATACTTTTCTTCGGTTTTTCCTCCGTTGCAGGCAGTCGCGGAGAATATCAACGCTATGCATATGGATAAAACGAGCAGTTTGCAGATTCTTTTCATTACATTCCTACCTCCGACTTATATTTCACTTTAACGGTTTTAAGTGGTAAAGTGATGAGGAGATTATATAACAAAGAGGATAGAATGTCAAGTAAAATGGCAAAAAATCCTTAATATGATGTATGAGCTTATATTGGCGACCGGTTATGAAATATTTTACCGACACCCGCAGCACCTATCATCAGCGCGTGAACATCCGAGTCATCCACAAGCGCCGTTGTCGGCGTGGCAGCATTCTTTTTTCTGCCGAATGCGAGAGGGTCAACAGGAGAATTGCATCCTACCACTATACCTTGAGGGAGCGGCTTCGCCGTAGGCGCATTGCCAGCGGCAGCTTGCCGCCGCCACAGCTCCGGCGTAAACGGATTGTGCTTGTATGTTCTGCGTATTTCCTCCTTTCGCGCCCATCGAGCCGTTCCGTGCTGACCGTCACCGACTGTCTTTGCCTTGATGTTGTTGATGTTATATATGTGCGAGAGCAGGGACACGAGCCCGAGAACCGAACATAACGGCTTTGACGATGATGAGAGTTGTTATGTTTTTTAAATTCAAACATCCTTAATGTTTGGTTTTATATAAGTGAAAGTGCCGTCAAATCTTGCATTTTTGCAGGAATTGACAGCACTTTTGCATTATGTATTTATTTGATAGGACTGTTGTGCTTAAATATTTAAGGTTGCAGTTTGCAGAGCTATGTTTACTCAATATATGATAGCAGTACATTTAATTTGTTTCTTAATATATAGATGTGTTGTCATGGATTTACCTCCTTGTTTTTGGGTATAAAAAAAGCACATAGACTGAAAAGTTTATGTGCTAATGCAGATATGAAAAATCGGCAAGCAACATTATCGTTACTTGCCGATTTTGGTGGAGCAAAGCCTTTAATATCCGAACCAATAGCAGATGCTTCTATATCGCTCAGTCTTATGGTTTTCGTTCCGTCCTTGAAATTGAGTGTAAATACGATTTTATCATCGAACACAAAGACGGCATTTACAAAGCAGTTTATCAGCTTGCGGCGGCTTGAAATAAGCGTTGTGTCGAGCTTTCGGAACTGCAATATCCAAAACAGTATTTCATCCTTCGTATAGGTCGGTCTGGCTGCTTGTTCGCGGATAAGCTCTGCTTCAAACCGTGCCTGCTCCTGTTCAAGTGCCTCAAGTCTGCTTTTTGTTGTTTTTGTGAGGACTCCCGCCTCAATGGCTTTCATAATGTTTTCTATACTCTTGTTAACATTTCCGAGCTGCTTTTTCAGTATCGGAATAGTTGTATTTTCCTCGCCCTGCTTTTTATATAGTTCTTTTGCAATTCGTTCCATAAGCGCATCGTCAAAGAGGATTGCTTTTATCTGCTCAATAACAAGTTCTTCAATCCATTCCTTTTTAACAGCCCTTTTATCACACCCTCGTTTACGCTTTGCGCTGATGCACTTGTAGTATCTGTGGACTGTTTTGTTGCGTGCAGTTCCGCTTTCGCCGACCATAAGGCATTGGCACTTGCCGCAGAACAGCTTTGTTGTGAGCAGATATTCATCCTCGGCTTTGTGCATAGCGGGGGCGCGTTTGTTGAGTGAAATCCGTTCCTGTACCTTGTCAAAAAGCTCTGTGGGAACAATTGCGGGCATACCGCCCGGAATGGTGTAGTCATCGTAGCGAAACTCACCGATGTACTTCCTGTTGCGTAGCATAATTGTAACGCTTGTCATACAGATTTCTCCGCCACGCCTGCTTTTCAGTCCCTTACGATTTAGTTCAGCGGCAATTTCTTTTATGGTAAGACCGTCTGCGTACTGTTCAAACGCTTCAAGTACTGCAGGGGCGGTAAGCGGGTCTATTGCGTGTTCGTGGTTTTCGTCTATACGGTAGCCGAGAGGGAGCGTTCCACCGTTGTATTTGCGTTTTAGTGTGTTTTCCGTATGACCGCGCTTTACCTTTTCCGAAAGCTCGGCGGAGAAGTATTCTGCCATGCTCTCAAGCATGGACTCTGACATAATCCCGGCGGAACCACTGCAGATTATCTCGGTTGCAGAAATGACTTTGACACCGTTATTACCAAGCAGCTGCTTGTAGTATAGCGAATCGTAGCGCTTTCTTGAAAATCTGTCAAGCTTCCAAACGATAATGACATCAAACGTCCTATTGCCCGAATCTTTAACCATCCGCTGAAAATCCGGGCGTTTATCCGTCTTTGCCGACAGCGCACGGTCTATGTATATCTCAACTATTTCAATGTCGTTCTTTTTCGCATAAGCCTTACATTCACGCACCTGACCATCAATCGATTCCTCGCGCTGATTGTCCGACGAATACCGAGCGTAGATTACTCCCTTCATGTGTATAATCTCATCCTTTCCGATTATTCTGCTGAAAATCATGGGGATGATAGCACATTATTTCGATTCCATCAACCCTTTTCGGCAAAATAGTCATCGTCAGAAAACGAGCTGAAAAGCAACCCTAATATATTAGGGATGGTGCGAAAAAAAGTTTGAGGGAAACAGAAAAAAGCCATCGGCAAAAACCGGATTTTCTTGACGATGGAATTGTTTTCATCTCAAAAAGGGTTTTCACATCGGTAATAACTTTGTATTGACAAACGCACTACATTTGGGTATAATATAGTCAAGAAAGGATGTTTTTATGAACAGTGAGCTTTTTGTATCAACGGCACCTAAAACAGCAACATTTCAAATGAGAATAAATCCCGAAATAAAGAGCGCGGCAGAGGATGTCTTTTCGCGCTGCGGGCTGACACTTACCGATGCAATCAACATTTTCATACAGCAGTCGCTGAACATCAAGGGTATGCCCCTCATCGTAACCCAAAACAGCCGTGAAGCGATTAAGGAACAGGCAATAGCTATGCTCCTCGGCGAACTCAAAAAAGGAGAGGACTCCGTTACACAGGACTCGGACTATATATCCGAAGCCGATATTCTTAAAGAGTTCAATGTAAAAATATGAAAATCGTATATGCGCCTCAGGCAAAGGCGGACTTGTCGGAAATACGCGGCTATATCCGTGATGAGCTTAAAAATCCGGCAGCAGCAAAGAACACGGTTGAAAAAATCCTTAAAACTTGTAATCTTCTTGCCGCAAACCCTAATGCGGGTTTTGCTCTTGAGGGTAAAATCGGACGGGAATCCGACTACCGCTGTCTTGTAAGCGGTAACTACATAGCTTTTTACCGCGTTGAAAACAGGGTTGAAATAATGAGAATTCTCGACGGCAGAACAGACCCTATGAGAGTCGTATTCGGCTCCGCGACAATCTGAAACAGAAAAATATAAACATTGGGACTGTATCAGCGCTTCCTTTTTGAAGTAGTGATACAGTCTTGTGTTTTTTTCGGGGAGCAAATACGCGCCGTTTGGTTTTGAAATTCAACCAATGGTTTGGAAGCTTCAACAACATAGTTATTGTAAACACCTTTAAAATGCGGTATTATTCAGTTAACAACGGCGCTGTTGATTTAGAATTAAGGGTGATAATATGACTGTTTATTTAGGAGAAAATCTCAAAAAACTGCGTGCGGAAAAAGAGCTTACGCAAGAAGCACTTGCAAATCTTCTCGGCATATCAGGGCAGGCTGTGAGCAAATGGGAGCGCGGTGAAAGCTACCCCGACATCACGCTGTTGCCTGCCATTGCGGCTCTATTCGGCGTGAGCGTTGACAGCCTGCTCGGGGTTGATAAATCTATCCGTGAGCAGGAAATACAAGCTGAAATGGACTGCTATTTTCAGCTCAACCATGCCGGAGATTTTTCACAGGCAAAAGAAGTGATTAAGCGGGCTGTTTCGGAGTTCCCAGGCGATTTCAGGCTGCTCGTGCGCTTAATGGAGGCTATCATTATTGACGAAAACACCTCCGATGACGGCGCAATGTCAGAATATTCGCAGGTAAAATCAATCTATGAGAGTATTCAGAATTACTGCGTTGACGACAGCATCAGAATGTGGTCAAAGCGGCTGATATGCACAGTATATAAGCGGTTACAAAATGTTAAGGACAGCGGTGTCACAAGCGAAGCTTTAACCGAGATTATTGCACAAATGCCGTCCATGCGCAACAGCTGCGACTATATATCCACTTACATTCTCGCGCCGGGTAAGGAGCACGATGATGCGTGCCGCACGGCGATTGACGAGCTTGTGTATCTTCTTTGCGGAGTGATGGTAAACTACTGTTACTATGATGACCGCTTTACACCCGAGTATAAAATAGGTGTAATGGAAAGTCAGAACAAAATACTTGACGGGCTTTACCCGTGTGGGGATTACGGTAAAAACTATATTCAGACAATATACAGATTCGGACATTTGGGACACCTGTATCATGAAATTGGAAACGATAAAAAGGCATTAGAAAACCTTTCGAAATGTGCAGAGCTTGCGAAAAAATATGACGCACTGCCGGAGGTTTCGCAGCGCACTTCGCCGTTGTTTGCCGGAATGACTTTTAATAAAGCAAACACACCGAAAAGCCACAGCGAAGCTATGTCACAAAGAATAAAGCGGCTTATGCTCGAAAAATATCCCCTTTCAGCCGAGTTCAAAGGCAGCGAGAACTTTAAGAGAATTATTGAGTCGCTTTGTTAATCCGATTATGCAAGCATCCGCGCAAGAGTTGTCTACGAATTGCTCCAGAGAGGTTTAATGTTTGGGCTGTTGTTGTTTGCTTTGCGGTTTATTAAGTTTGTCAAACACAACAACTCCTAACCCCCAAAAAGTATAAATTCCCCTCATCGTTTCGTGCGATGGGGGGATTTTTTGCGTTTCCAATACCGCCTTGTTGATACAATTTGCGCCGTTTTCACCTAATTATTATGTTTTATTACATTTTAAATTTTATCTTGAGTAAAAAAAAGTCATAACAGAGATGTAAGGTTTTTGATAGTAGGAAAAATGTGCGTCGGAGTTCGGGGATGTTGATACTCAAGCGTTTTTGTCCGTCGGCACATTATGCTGCAAAGCAGCAATCGGCGGTTTATCCGCCGAGTAACGCGTAAGCGTTACCACCGTGTTTTCAGTTCCCCGCTGAAAACACTGCAAATGGTTATTTTTAATCCCGAAGGGATTTGGAAAATAACCAGTTTTGCATTAGCCGGAAGCATTTTTTAGGCAGAATCGAGGGTGTCAAATGCGAAAATCTTTTCGGTGAAGCGAGACCGTGTAAGGCATTACACGGTGCGTGCCTTTTCTCGGCGGCATAATACAGCGTATTGTGCATGGAAATTGAGACTTGCGAGTTTAACAGGGGTTCGCCCCGGGGGTAGTGAGGACTACCTAAAAACCTCAAAAAATCTTGAAGAAAGGAGAAAATGCCATTAAGCATAAGAACCGAACACGGGGTAAGACTGCCTCACGACAGCTTTTTGAGGAGGCAGAGGAGTTTTTCAAAAAGACTTATCCTAACAGACGAACCTGTAACACTTATGCAGACAGCTACCGAAAGTACATCAGGTTTTGCCGTGAACAGTTCGGCTGCACTACTAAGGATGAGTGCGCTCAACACATCGGCGAGTATTCCGCCCATCTGCAAAAGTCGGGTTACTCCGCGAGTACGATACACACATACCTTGCAGCGGTTTGCGTTTACCACGGCGTTGATATGCGCGAGATTGAGAAGCCGAAGCGACACTCTTATGACTACAAGCGCGGCAGGAGCAACAACGGGCGAGTCAAACGCTCCGACAACGATTGCGCCAATCCTAAGTATGAGCGAACGGTTAGCTTTCAGAGTGCTGTCGGCATACGCCGTGCGGAGCTTTTGCGGCTCACAGGAGACGATTTCGTTGTTGATGAAAGCGGTTATCCCTGTGTCCGTGTAAAGCGCGGTAAGGGCGGTAAAATGCAGCTACAGCGAATACTCCCTGAGAATGTGGAGCTTGTAAAGTCTTTTTTTGCTCAAGAACCGAAAAAAGGAAGGTTGTTTTTGCCGGAGGAACTGGTTAACAAAATTAACTATCACGCCCTCCGTGCAAAGAACGCAAAGGACGCATACGCATACTACAACGAAAAACTCATCGGCGAGAACGGCGAAGCGTACCGAAAGCAGCTCACCGATGAAATACTCCGCAGATGGAACAAATATTGCATCGACGAGAAAACGGGCAGTCCTAAACCCATAAACCGCGCAAGACTTACGGGTACATACAAGCTGCGCGGCGGGTGCAGAGAAACAGCAATAGAAAAAGGTTTACCAACGGAGTATGACTGCTTAGCGTTAATGGCTGTGTCTGTGTTCCACCTAAGCCATTGGCGACTTGACGTGACAGTTGCATCGTACATGACAGCGTAGACAAAACAAAAAATTCATTAAGGAGGCAAAACCGTGAAAGAGCCGCGCACTCCCGAAACGGGAGCTGCCGGTGAAATGAATAACGAAAGACTTGAGATGCAAGGTATCTCAGGCAATATAGAAAATGAAAACGAATATGTATATGATACCTCAGCGGTACCCGATAGTGTTATTGAAACCCTCGCACGCGAGTTTCTTCCTCAGTTAAGTGAGTTCTATTCAAAAGAGGAGAACAGAAAAGCGTTCGAGGAATGGATTAGAAAGAGAGACGGTAAATAATTCATGACCGGCATAAATACTAAGACAAAGCCCACTGCAACTGCAGTGGGTGAGTCTTTGTTGTATTCAAAAGCCGAAAAACTTGCCTTTTTTTGGTTTTAAAGAAAGCGTGGAATAAGAAATGGCAATCAAGCCGGCAATATGTACTCAATGTGGTGCAAAAATATCCGTCGATGATACGAAAGACGCTTCAATTTGCGAATTCTGTAGTACACCTTTTATTACAGAGAAAGCCATCGCTTTATACAGTGTTAGTAATACTGTAAATCTTCAAGCGGGCGGGAATACGATAATTATCAATAATCAGACATTGTCACCGGATGACACGAATACATTCGCAAAAAAATACAAGGTTGTCATATCACGAAAGCAAAAAATGTCAGGAATCGCAGTTTATTTTGATTCTGATGTTAACGGAAAACATTATGAATTAAGAAATGGTTCTACTATCGAGTTTTACTTAAATGAAAAAACTGTTGATATACAGATTACGCAGCTTTCTTCATTTGGTGATTCTAAACCGATGTACGGACATATGTTATTTGAAGCCGATGGGAAAGATATAGATATTGATGTGGAATTAAGAGGATTTAATACCTTCCTCTTGAAGATTGTAAAATCCAGTAATCAAAATGTCCGAATTGTTTGATATTGAGAATTGCATCGATAGTTTCAGTTAATAATCCCGATTTATCGAGCAAAAAAGCCCTGCCTTTGCGGCAGAGCTTTTTTGAACCTTTGACTCGTTAAACCACTGACATATTTCACGATAACTTAATACGGATACCGAACATAAAGCAAAAACCCGAATCCTTCACCAACCGGTGAAAGGTTCGGATTATGTTGCTTTGGTGGAGCATAGCGGGATCGAACCGCTGACCTCTACACTGCCAGTGTAGCGCTCTCCCAGCTGAGCTATACCCCCGCGTTGGGAAGAAACGAGATATTCAGTTTTTAATTTTGCGAGTCACTCAGCCGTTTTGCTGTTGTGCCTTTATCAACGTCATGAGACCTCTTGACTGCCAGTTTGACTATCGCGCAATACGGTAAGACGCTTTCTGATTATTCTCAATCAAGCGTTTGAGTTTGGTATAGCTGAGGGTTTATTAAAACACAACCCTTGTGACAGGGTTAAATTGCCTATAGAACGCAGTCACAGGAAAACTGACTTCTACAACTAATAAATATAGTTTTTAAAACCTATTGACTTTTTAAAAACTATATGGTAATATATGGTTGCATATTTATAAAAATGGAGGTGAATTTAATGGATACGATCATAGATATTTTAACTGGAATTTTTGGTGATTTCGACCTTGACAGCATTATTGCTTTTATTAAGGAGTTTTTCATTATGCCCATTCCAATGTAAAATTTTAATGCAAAATGACGGCGCTTGTAACAGCGCCGTCATTTTTTAAATAGTTATAAGCAGTAAAATTAAAGCCTGCCGGAAAAGCGTTATTAGCGAACTCAATGAATTACTGGAGGTGGCAGCGGGGGATATTTTGTATCCGATTATCGTAATGGCGGCTCACTTCGGTCTAAGGAGGAGTGAGATAGCAGGGCTTAGATGGAGAGATATCAACCTCAAGGAGCAATATTTTTGGATAGAGCACACTATATCAAAAGTGAATTATGCCGTAGCTAAAGATAAAGCTAAGAACAGGTCAAGCCACAGGCGGATGCCGTTTGGGGATGACACTCTTGAAATGTTGATAGCGTTAAAAGATACAGAGGACGAAAATAGAAAACTGTATGACAACACATACAGTGAGAATGATTATGTTTTCAAGTGGCCTGATGGCAGACCTATCTCTGTCGATTATATATCTCAGCATTTTTCTAAGATATTGAGAGATAATAATTTAAGACATATCAGGTTTCACGATTTAAGACACAGCTGTGCTACGCTTCTTCACGCGAGCGGACACTCTATCAAGGCAATTTCCTCGTGGCTCGGTCATTCAAATATAGGGATAACTGCAGACATATACACACATTTTTCAGACAATGATAAAACACAGATGTCTGATGACCTTGACAGTCTACTAAAAAAGCCTTATAGGTCTGAACTGGAACCGATGGCAAAAGAGGTGGAGGTTCCCTATCAAAAAAACTCAAATATAATTCCGTTTCCCTTGCATAAAGTAAACGAAAAGACCATGTAAAAAAAAAGAGCTCCGGCAGATTACGGCAGATTTTACGGCAGATTTACGGCAGATTTGCAATAAAAAAGAGAGAAATATCCTAAAAGATAAAAAAGCCGAAGTCGCGAAACCCGCGACCCCAGCCAATCCCCAGCGTTTTTATTTTGGTGGAGATAAGGAGGCTCGAACTCCTGACCTCTTGACTGCCAGTCAAGCGCTCTCCCAGCTGAGCTATACCCCCGCAACAAGGCGTTTTTACGGCACAGCTATACTAACATATTGAAAGCCGGTTTTCAAGTGCTTTTTTAAAATTTCAGACCCTTTTATAGAAAGTGTTAACTAAAGGCGCGATGGCAGCATCGTGCTTGTTATTATAAGCTATCGGCGTATTTACTTAACACTCTTGACAAACGCGCTATAGGCAGCCCCATTACGTTAAAATAATCTCCGCGTATCTTTTTTACAAGAACGCAGCCGATACCCTGAATTCCGTATGCGCCCGCCTTGTCAAACGGCTCTTTAGTGTCGATATAATTGTTGATTTCACTGTTTGAAAGCTCGTAAAATGTGACAAGCGTTTTTTCCGAGAAGGTTTCAAAATTTTTTGATTTTGCAACCGTTACACCTGTATAAACAATATGGGTTTTACCGCTTAAGGTTTTAAGCATATCAAACGCTTCATCACGACTTCTTGGCTTTCCGAGTATTTGTCCGTCGATTTCGACAATAGTGTCGGCGCAGACAACAACATCATCATCGTTTACAAGCTGTATTGCGGTTTGCGCCTTAGTGAGACTAAGCTGCTGTGCTACTTGCTTTGCATTCAGATTTTCCGGTACGCTTTCGTCCGCGTTCGGATTGATAACGCTGAAGCTGTATCCCGCAAGCCTCATAATTTCTCTTCTTCGCGGTGAAGCGGAAGCTAAAACAAGTGCCATATTATCAGCCCGCCAATATTTCGTCATAACGAGTGAGTGTGTCAAGTCCCCATTCGATAGCTAATTCGGCATCCTCTATGCCCTCGAATTCAACGCTTATAAAGTCATCATAGCCGTCTCTCAGAAGAGTTGACATGCATTGAAAAACAGGCACGCAGCCGTGACCGATAATAGCCCCTCGAAGATAGTTTCCCGCTCTTGTTTGAAAAAAGCCGTTTACAGGGGCGATATTGTCACCGCTTTTGAAGTGGAAATCCTTGGCGTGGACGTGGAAAACGTATTGAGAAAGCCTCCCGACTGCCTTAACGGGGTCCTCGTCCGCACAAAGAAAATTACCCATATCGAAAAGAAGTCCGAAGTTCTCGTGCCCGACACCGTTTACAATTTGTTCGACCCTTGTGCTTTCCTGACAGAAGAAACCGTGATTTTCTATCATCGTACGAATACCGAGCGTATGAGCATACTCGGATACCTCTTTACACCCTTGCACGATATAGGGGAGAGCCTCATTAAAGCCTCTTTGATTTCTGACTTCTTTTTTCCAGCCGCCCGTTGCATCATGGCGCATACCCGAAACACCGAGGGCTTTTGCGATATCAACCTCTTTTTTTAGTCTTTCGATTTCTGACTCAAGAGTTCTGCCCACAGGATATAAAAAGTTTGCGCCTATTGTGTAGTTTACCGGTGTTATACCGACTCTTTCACACTCGTTACGAAGCTCATCGGCATAGGAGGTCTTATCGACACTCACAGGAGGGTGAATTTCGGCAAATTCGATGCCTTCAAACCCTATTTTTTTGGCAAGGGAAATCAAATCCTTTTCGGTTTTATTACCGTTTTTTGTTAGCTGCGAAAAGCTGTAGCTGCTGACAGAAAATTTCATAATTATCCTCGTTTCTCCGCAAGGCGGATTATTTTTATTTATGAAAAAGCCTAAATCATTAATACTCTGCCGGAAAGCGCATAAAGCCCCAGCGATATTAGCGCGGCATAAATGAAAACAGCGGGAGAGCCTTTAAAAGCGGGAGGTATTTCATCGTTTTCCCTGAGCCTTTTAACCCCCGCATTGATTAGTAAAACAGCTAAACAAAAGGCTGCGCCGGCACCCAAACCGTAACCTGCCGCCTTATAAATGTTAAAGCCAGACAGGTGATTTATCATCGGTATTGATAAAACAAGAGAGTTAAGAGCTGCCACCGAAAGTCTGCTTATTAGACCCTTATCAGCCTTTAAGAGCATTGCAATTAAACAGGATGCCAAATAAAGCGCCGCTAAAACTCCAATATATATGAGATAATGGAAATGCTGATTTAACGCTTTTATTTCAGGTATCAAGTCGAGTAAAACACAGATTATACTTAAGGATACCGAGAACATGGAAATAAAAGCGGAAAAAGCAAGCAGCCACTTCGGCTTTGCCGCCATACGGAAAGCTTCGCTTGAACCGAGCCCTCCGATAAGAACGGGATTTTGAACGGCAATAACAAAAAGAGCGGTTGAAGCTAAGCTGAAGGCGTAACTCATTTAGTGTCCTCCTCAATAATTATATCGGACACCATATCCTCTGTGTAATGAGGGTACAGTATGATTCTCAGTTTCCTTAATAATGCGGCAAGAAATCCGAGCGTTATAAGACCGCCGACAGGTAAAAGCATAATATTGAGCTTAAAAGCATGGTTTATCGGGAAATCGTAAAAAGTACCGCTGCCTGTAATTTCGCGAACTGCACCCGTCAAAAGTGCTACCGCCCCATATCCCGCTGCCGAAAAAAATGCGTGTATAAGAGCTTCCTTAAATTTGCTCTTAACATAGAATCTCTCACAGTGAAGCGAAACGAGACTGCTTACAGTTATAAGGGGAACGGTAATTCCCAAAGCGGCGGCTTCATTGGGAACAATATCAGAGAAAAGAAAAGTCAAGGGTAAAAGGATTAAGGTGTTAATAGCCACATAAATTACGACCCTGATAAATCTCGGAACCTTTTTAAGGAGAAGAGAGGTTGCCAAGGCGTTTACAACAAGAACAAAAAAAGATGATGCCGCAACAAGTATGGCTGATTTAACGCTTGTCGAAACTGTTATAAGCGGGAACAAGCCGACAGCTTCTATAAGTGCGGGGTTTTTTACAATCAGCGTTTCGCGTATTATTTTTCGCAGTCTTGTTTTTTCGTCAATCATAATTTTTCAGCCTCAAATTGCATATTTTTTGCTTTTTTTATCCCTGAACCAAACGTCTTCACGAACAGGGGAGAAAGTGCGTTCATTATCAAAATGGCGAAACAGCTTGAATCCTCATAAATGCCAACCCTTCGAAACAGCATTACCATAATACCGGCAATCGCGCCGAATACAAAGCCCGGCAGAAGCTTATTAGGAGAGCAGTAAGGCATTGTTAAAAGAAAAAGTCCGCCGAAAAGAAGCATTCCCGAGCAAAGCTCCATTATCACCGAATTAAAGCTTCCCGTCAAAATACGCGGGAAAAGAGCTGCAAATACGCCTGATGTAATAACATAACCCAAAAATATGACGAATCTGTTCCTGTGCCTGACAAAAAAGTAAATGCTTGTTGCCAAAAGTACAAGCGCGCAAGTTGTTCCCATAGGGCCGGCATGCTCTCCTATAAGCGTTTTTGTTACCGATGTTATGCCTGGGTAAATGGAATTACCAAGGGAAAGAGAGGAGGCAAGAGAGGTTCCGCGGACAAATGCGGGATCGCTCATTGCGGTAACGGGATAGACAAGCGAGGGATAGGTGAAAACCGATGCCTCTGAGCAAACGCAGGCGAACGCAAGCGCACCTGCTGCAGGAACGAACGGGAGTTTGTCCCTGTTTCCGAATGGGAGAGAGCAGACAAAAAACGCGAAGGCAACGCAAGCCGCCAAAAAGGAAAAGGATACGCTTGCGGGAAGCATTAACACAATAAGAAGTCCTGTTACAGCAGCCGAGGAGGAAAAGAAAACGGGCTTTTTTTTCAGTAGGAGGTCACCGCAAAAGGAAAGTGCCAAGCTAAGCAGCACCGAGAAAAGGGCAAGCTTAACCGCTCTTTCTCCGTAATAATACCAAGCCATTAAAAGCGGAGTTGAGAGCATCAACAGGAGGTCTTTTTTATAGTCCGAAAAATTGGTATGACCGCAATTAATTTCCAATATATTGCAATTCCTTTCCAACATTTCCAAAAAGTTATCATTGTGTACAGACTGTTTGCGTAATATGATAGTAATAGAGCCAAGGGGGTTTTAGCAAATGAAAATCGAGCTGCATAATGAGGATAAGATAGTCGTACAATTAACGAGTATGGATCTCAAAACGCTCGATATTACATATGAGGATATGGACTACGCCAATATTGAGACGCGCCGTGTTATCTGGACTCTTCTTGATGAAGCACGCAGAGTATTGGGTAAGGATATCAGTACAACCGAGCGTATGCTTATTGAGGCGCTCCCGTCAGAGGACGGAGGGTGTGTACTTTATTTTACCGTGCTTCCGTCGTCAGGCTGTGAAAACAGCGGGAAAAGGCTTGTTATGAAGAAAGAGGCAGAGCCGATTTTGCTTTATACCGCAAACTGCGACAGCTTCATAGGGGCTATTGAAACGCTTAAAGGATGCAGGAACAAGCACAAAGGGTTTTCCAGTTATATTTTAGCCGGGGAATATTATACGGTTATTTACCCGAAACTTACGCAGAGCGAATACTTCATCACACACCTGTGCGAATTTTGCGATATTTATGAATCCGATATAAAAAAGATATCCGAAATCATAGAGTACGGGAAATATATCGAATCATTTTCTGAGAGAGGCGATAGCGGCTCCTCTGTCGCTTGCGCCGAAAATATAGCTTCCCGCAACTAAGACATTTGCTCCCGCTTGTATGCATAGCTTAGCAGTTTTGTCATTAATTCCGCCGTCAACCTGGATGTCAATATCAGGTTTTTTCATCCTGATTTCAGTAATTTTAGGTAAGACGGAGGCTTTGAAATCTTGACCTGCGAAACCGGGTTCTACCGTCATAACCAGCACCATATCAATATCATCCAAAAAGGGAAATACAGACTTTGCGGGAGTATTGGGCTTAAGCGAAAAAGCGGCCTTTACCCCGCGGTCTTTTATTTTTTCTATCGCTTTTTCGGCAGGACATGAACCGCCGAAGCATTCGGTGTGGACTGTAATTATGTCTGCCCCCGCGTCGGCAAAGTCATCTACAAATAAAAGGGGATTAGTAATCATTAAATGAACGTCAAAGCAAATATTCGTTACTTTCCTAAGACTCCTGACAACGGGCGCACCGATTGTTATATTCGGCACGAAATGACCGTCCATAACATCGATGTGAAGCATATCCGCGCCGAGCGCTTCTATCTCACTAATTTCCTCTTTGAGCTTTGAATAGTCGCACGAAAGGAGAGAAGGGGATATTTTAATCGGTCTTTCCATCATATTCCTCCCAAAGTCTTAAAGCTTTTTCCCTGTCTGAACGAATCCGGTTTTTTAACTCCTCAAGCGATGCGAATTTTATTTCGTCACGAAGTCTTTCGGTTAGGGCGACACGAATATTCTCGCCGTAAAGCGTTTCGTTTATGCCTATTATATGCGTTTCGCTGCCCAAAACACCATCACTTACGGTAGGGCGCAGACCTATATTGGTAACAGAGGGATAAAACCTCTTTTTTACAAGAGCATAAGAAGCGTAAACACCGAATTTCGGTATGATAAAATCATTAGGGAAATGCTGGTTTATCGTCGGAAATCCTAATTCTCTGCCGAGCTTTCTGCTCTCTTGCACCGGGAAATCATATGAAAAGTGTCTGCCCAGCATATTACTCGCGCTTATAACGTTTCCTTTTTCAAGAGCGTCTCTTATTCTTGACGAGCTTACGGGCAGGTCCTCATACATTACGGCGCCGGCTACCTTTAAGCGTATACCGTTGTCATCACAAAGCTGTTTAAGAGTCATTGTATCGCCTTCGGCGTTTTTGCCGAAATGGTAGTTAAAGCCGCACGAAATCTGGTTGATGCCCAATTTGCGGGTGATAGAGACAATAAAATCCTCACAACTCAAATTCATCAGGGAGGGGAAGTCTACATAAACGGGGGTTATGCCCATTTCCTTCAGCAAGGCAATTTCATGGTTTTTTGTTATCAATCTTTTCGGTGCATTGCCGCAAAGGTAAAGCAAGGGATGCTCGTTGAACATAAGAATAAGGGGAACCTCTGAGCTCCTGCAATCAACGGCTTTTTCTATTACACTCCTGTGCCCCGTGTGCAGTCCGTCGAATGTACCAAGGGCTACAGAGGAGGCTTTTATTTTTTTTAGCGTAAAATTATCCATAATCAAAGCTCGCTGTAAACTCGTTTTACCTTTAATACGCCTTTTGCGCAACAGGCGTCTCCGACTCCCGAGAAATCTCCCCCGGGGGAATAAACTCTAAACAGACCATCGCCTTTTTCAATATCAAGTCTGTCAAGGAATAGCTCGCCGCCGTTTTTAAACCGAATGCTTTGCGGGGCGGTAATTGTTACCTGCGGGAAAAGTGAAAGGGCACGGTCAACGGGAATAACCGCTTCTGACAGCCTGTCATTATCCTTTAGAGACTTAAGCTGCGAGAGCGTTTTACATTCGTCTAAACAAAAGCCGTTTGAGAGGGTGCGCACGAGGGCTGTCATGACAGCCCCGCAGCCGAGCATATTGCCGATGTCATCAATTATGCTCCTGATATAAGTCCCGGGAGAACAGGAAACAAAAAGAGAAAAATCGTTATCCTCCTCTTGGCGTACGCTGATTTCGTAAATACTTACGGTTTTGGCGTCCCTTTCGGTTACCAAACCCCTTCTTGCCAATTCGTAAAGTCTGACGCCGTCCTTTTTAATTGCCGAATACATCGGAGGAATTTGCTTTATTTCACCCGAAAAGCTTGGCAATATTTTTTTTATGTCCTCTAAGCATGCCGTTTTATTGCTTCGGCTTATAACGTTGCCCGTTATATCAAGGGTATCGGTTCTTTTCCCTAAGGTAAAACGCGCTGAGTAAGATTTTTTGCTCAAGGGAAAAAGCCCGATAAAGCGTACCGCGCCACCTAAAGCTATAGGCAAAACACCTGTCGCCAAAGGGTCTAAAGTGCCCGTGTGTCCCGCTTTGTGAGAACCTGCCAAAGCCTGCACTTCTTTACAAGAAGCAAAAGAGGTTTTTGTGCTTTCCTTGTTAAGACAAATAATACCGTTCATTAAGCCTCAATTCCCAATGCTCGTTCTATTGACTTAAGCAGTGCTGCCTTTACCGCGGCAAGGGTTCCGCCAAGCTCGCATCCCGAGGCGTTTTTATGACCGCCGCCTCCCAATTCGGCACAGATGTCAGCAGCATTAAGGCTGCCGTTAGTCCGGACCGATATGTTAAAGCTTCCGTCCTTTTGCTCTTTTATAACCGCTCCTACCAAAACACCTTCAATCTGACGCGAGGCGGCTGTTATAGGATGGCATTCACTCTCAAGAGCGCCGCTTTTTTCGAACATTTTTCTGGTTATGGTATAAATTGCGCACCTGTCGTCAAAATGCAGCTCAAGTGTTTCATTAACGAGCTTTTCAAGCTTTACAAAGCTTTTCGTTTTTGTTTCGAACATCAGCTTATTTATATCTTGAGCATCAATACCCTTGTCCATCATATCCGCTGCAATTCTAATAGTTCGGGAGGTCGTATTCGGATAGCGGAAGCAACCCGTATCCGTGGCTACCCCGACATAGATACATACCGCCATAAAATGGTCTATTTCTACGCCCAGCTCACGAATTACATCATAAACCATTTCGCTTGCTGCTGCAGTGTCCTCTAAGAAGGTGTACCTTGCATATTCGGTATTTGAGACGTGATGGTCAAGGCATAAGTCAATTTTACCTTCGTAATCACGCCAGTTATCGCCTAAAAGCTTTAAGTCGGCAACATCCACCGCTACAATAAGGTCGGGCTCAAATTTCTCGAATTCGATATCAGCCGCAATAAATCGAAGATTGTGCGCAGGTTCGTCAAAGCTTGACACGCGGCTCTTTTTTCCGAGCTTCTTTAAAGCGGCGTAAAGGGCATACGCACAGCCCATAGCGTCACCGTCGGGCTGCTCGTGCATTAATATAAGAATATTGTCGCCCTGCCTGAGTTTTTCGGCAAACTCCTTTTTATTAATTCTCATCACTGTTTTCCTTATCTTTACCGAGGATATTCATCCTTTCGACGATTTCCATACCCTGCTGTATAGAATTGTCGGCTATAAACTTAAGCTCGGGAATTTTTCTTATACGGATTTTGGAACCGATTTCCCTTCGAATAAGTCCCGTAGCGTTCGTCAAAGCTGCAACTGCCCTAAGGGATATGTCAATACCCTCTAAAGCGCTTATATAAACTTTAGCGTAAGACAAATCCCGTGCAAGCTCTATCCTTGATACAGAAATCAGATAGCCCGATATTCGCGGATCCTTGAGATTTCGTATTACCGACATGATTTCGCGCCTGATATCCTCAGCGGTTCGGTCTGTTTTATACGTCCCCATGGCAGTTAATCCTCGCGGTATTCCTCTGTTATGAACGCCTCGAAGATGTCACCCTCCTTAATGTCGTTATAGTGTTTAAGCCCGATGCCGCATTCATATCCTGCGTTAACCTCTTTGACATCGTCCTTAAATCGCCTGAGTGAATCTATTTCGTCCTCGGTAATGACTATTCCGTCACGAACGAGCCTGATTTTAGAATTTCTGGTAACTTTACCGTCTTGAACATAAGAGCCTGCTATAACTCCCGCACTCGTGAGCTTGAAGACATTTCTGACTTCTATTCTGCCTATATTGATGTCTCGGTATTTAGGCCTCAGCATACCCTTGATAGCCGACTCGATTTCCTCGATACAATCGTAAATAACCCTGTACATGCGAAGCTCAACGTTATCTCTTTCGGCGTTTGCGGCAGCTATTTGATCGGGTCTTACATTAAAGCCGATAATGATCGCGTTTGACGCATTAGCAAGCATAACGTCCGACTCGTTGATTGCCCCGACGCCGACATGTATAACGCTAACGCGTACCTCGTCATTTGATAGCTTTTCAAGATTTTGCTTGACAGCTTCAGCGGAGCCTTGTACATCTGCTTTGACAATAAGGTTCAATACCTTAAGCTCACCTGAGGAAATTGAAGAGAACAAATTATCAAGCGTTATCTTCTGATAAGTGCTGAATTGTTCCTCCTTTTGCAGCTGACGGCGCTGTTCGACAAGAGTACGGGCAAGCTTTTCATCAGTTACGGCATCGAAAACATCCCCCGCTGAAGGAACATCGGCAAGACCCGTGATTTCAACGGGAACCGAAGGAGCTGCTTTCTCAACCTTTTTGCCCTTATCGTCGGTCATAACGCGAACACGCCCGACAGCAGTGCCTGCAACAAGTATGTCGCCGTTGTGCAGTGTTCCGTTTTGAACGAGCAATGTTGCTATGGGTCCTCTGCCCTTGTCAAGACGAGCCTCAATAACAATTCCCTTGGCAGCTCTGTTCGGGTTTGCTTTAAGCTCTTTTACCTCCGCTACAAGAAGAATTGCTTCAAGAAGCTTGTCAAGCCCTTCCTTTGTTTTAGCTGAAACCGGTACGCAAATAGTATCGCCGCCCCATTCTTCGGGAACAAGCCCGTATTCGGTCAGCTGCTGCATGATTTTATCGGGCGAGGCACCCGGCTTATCCATTTTGTTTATTGCCACGACAATGGAAATATCAGCCGCTTTTGCATGGTTGATAGCTTCGACTGTTTGAGGCATAATTCCGTCATCCGCAGCGACAACGAGTATTGCAATGTCCGTTGCCATCGCACCTCGAGCACGCATTGAAGTGAACGCAGCGTGACCGGGAGTGTCAAGAAATGTTATATACTGATTATTAACAAAAACCCTATATGCTCCTATATGCTGAGTAATACCGCCTGCCTCGGTGGTGGTTACGGAGGTGTGCCTTATAGCGTCAAGAAGTGAAGTCTTACCATGGTCAACGTGTCCCATAACCACGATTACGGGGCTTCGTGCAGTCAGGTCTTTTTCATCATCTACGCTGTCGTCAATAATTTGTTCCTCAATAGAAACTACAACCTCCTTATTTACCTTCGCGCCCAGCTCCGTCGCAACTATTTCAGCGGTTTCGAAATCTATTACTTCGTTGACATTTGCCATAACGCCTAACGAGAAAAGCTTTTTTATTACTTCCGACGCGGTCATTTTCAGAAGAAAGGCAAGATCTCCTACGGTTATCTCCTCGGGGACGGTGATAACAAGTGTCTTTTTCGCTCTTTCTTCAGCAATTCTCTTAAGTCTTTCGGCCTCGCTTTCCTTACGATGCGAACGCATTCCCTGTCTTTTGCGATATTGCTGACTTTTCTGTTTTAGCTTTTGTTTTGTCACGCTGTCGCTTACCGTTCTGTTTGCAGACGCGATAGTTTCATAGCGCTCGTTATATTTGTCAAGCTCAACATTAACGGCTCTCGTGTCGATTGTAAGTCTTTCGCCTTTTGTTCTTGCCTGAAGCTTATCGGTTGCGCCGGTTTTTTTCTTTTCGGTATTTTTCCTGAACGGCGCCTCACTTGACGAAGGCTTCTTATTGTCGGAAGAGGATGCTTTTTTATTCTTTGCGGATTTTTGCTTTTCGGCTTGGACAGCTTGGGCGGCCTGTTTTTCCTTAGCGCGCTCCTCGTCACTTTTTTGCATAGCAAAATAATCGTCGAAGCTCTCAACCAAATTTTTCTGAGTTAAAGTTTCGAAGATGACATCAAGCTCATTGTCTTCAAGAGCAGTCTGTGCCTTTTTCGTGGTGTCAAAATACTTTTTCAGTATATCGACAACTTCCTTGCTCAAAATATTAAAATCCTTCGCAACCTCATGTACCCTGTATTTAATTATCATTTATGAATCCTCCCCGAAGAGTTCTGTCAGTCTTGACGCTAAATTTCTATCTGTTACGGCTAACACGGCAGCGTTTTTACCGATTGCAAGCCCGATTTCTTCTTTTGATAAGGCAAGGGATAAAGCTTGAACCCTTGCACCGCTTCTGTTTATGGTAATTTCTGTTTCGTTTTTTAGTCTATCGGAGCAGTCTGCCGCTAATATAACCAAATAAGCTTTTTTTTGAACGATACAGTCCATAACGGCGTCATGACCTATAAGAAGCTTACCTGCTTTGCGGCATATGCCCAGCATGCTCGAGAGCTTTATGTTATCAGCCATTCCCGCTCTCCAAACCACTTAGTTTTTCTTCAAGCATATCAAACACCGAGTCCGGTATTTTACAGGATAAAGCGTTCTCGAGCCTTTTTGCTTTGCGTGCCGGCTTTAAGCAGTCACTTAAGGGACAAATATAAGCGCCTCTTCCCGAAGCTTTTCCCGTAAGGTCAACAGAAACCTCGCCCGCAGCAGAACGTACTATCCTGATTAACTCTTTTTTCGGCTTCATTTCACCGCATCCGATACACTTTCTCAGCGGTATTTTTCGTCCCGTCAAACGAAATCCTCCTTAAAAGCAGTCTGCTTTCAGCCGTTTTGCGGTGCAAAAAAACCGCTTTCGGGCTTTATATCTATCTTCCAGTTTGTCAGTCGGGCGGCAAGCCTTGCGTTTTGTCCTTTATTACCGATTGCAAGCGAAAGCTGTGTATCGGGAACGGTGACATAACAGGAATTAGGCTGGCTCTCGTCGATTTCAACCGAGATAACGTCGGCAGGGGCGAGAGCGGCGGCTATAAATAATTTGGGGTCTTCGCTGTGTACAACAACATCGATTTTTTCTCCGCCTAAAGCATCAACTATTTTTCCGATTCTTGCCCCGCGCAGACCTATACAAGCCCCTACAGGGTCAACATTTTCATCCTTGCTGTAAACTGCAACTTTAGTGCGTGAGCCGGCCTCTCTGGAGATGGACTTGATTTCAACAGAGCCGTCATAAATCTCAGGGACCTCTGTTTCAAACAGCCTTTTTACAAGACCCGGATGTGTTCTTGAAATCATGGCCTTGGGGCCTTTGTCATTTTCCTTAACGTCAACTATATAAACCTTAACATATTCTCCCTCGCGAAATGTCTCTCCGGGTACCTGCTCACCCTTTGGAAGAACCGCTTCCGCCTTTCCGATTTCAAGAGTTATATTTCCCGTCTTAGGGTCAACTCTTTGAACCTTTCCGGAGACAAGCTCCTGCTTGCGACTTTGAAATTCACGAAGAATAAGCCCTCTCTCTGCATCGCGAATGCCCTGGCGTATTACGTTTTTTGCCGTTTGCGCTGCAATTCTGCCGAATTTCTTTGTTTCAAGCGGGATTTCAACAGCATCGCCTACTATAGGAACTTTCTTATATTTTGCGGCTTCCTCAAGCGTTATTTGCGTATCTTTATCTGTTATTTGCTCGACAACTGTTTTTTTCAAAAAAACCTTAAGCTCATATTTTTCTCTGTCGGCTTCGCAAAACACAACATCCTTGCTGCCGTAGTCCTTTTTAACGGAGGTTACTATGGCCGCAGTGATTTTATCAAGCAGATGCTCGGCGGGAATGCCCTTTTCTTTTTCCATCAACTCAACGGCCTCAAAAAACTCCTTGTTTTTCATTTTCCAATACCAGCCCTTCTCTTTATCAAAATAAAATTAACTATTAAAATCATCAAGCCTTACAAAGGCGATTTCCTTCTTCGCAGCAGTCATATGTGTTTCACCCTCAAGAACAACAGATACTTCACCGTCTTTATAGCCCGAGAGTATACCCTTAAACTCTCTTTGACCGTTAAAGGGTCTTATAAGCTTAACTAATACAGGAGAACCGATACTGCTTTCAAAATGAAAATCTCTGGTAAGCTCTCTTTCTATTCCGGGAGACGAAACCTGCATATTATAGCTGCTTTCAATGAAATCGGCCTCATCAAGGGGTGCATCAAGAGCATGGCTCATTTTGACGCAATCGTCTAAGGATACACCGCCCTGCTTGTCAATATATATGCGAAGATAGTAATTCGCGCCTTCTTTGACAAAGCGTACATCCCAAAGTATAAGACCAAGCTCCTCGGCAATAGGCTCGGCAATTTCCCAAACGCGAAAAACAGTGTTTTTGCCCATTTGGAAGCTACTCCTTCCGACAAGCAGTAGAGAGCGGGTCGCCCCACTCTCTAACTCATTTCTTTGCTTGCCGATACAGTATATCACAATAATTTTGCAATTGCAATACCTTTTATTTAATTTTTGACTGAACTGATTAAATATCCTATCAAAAAAATAATCGGCATATGAACAAGATAAATAAGCAACGCTTTTTTCCCGATAAATTCAACGGGTTTGCATATAGGCTCGTAAGCCTTTTCCGGGATTTTTCGGCCCCGGAATATCCTGCCCGGCCAAAGCCCTGAGACATACAGGAAAATCCAGGGGAAAAGCGGGTAATAATCTGCCGAGAAGAAGTCGTCCGAATGAATTCCCAGCGGGAATAACCACCGTGAATTTATGATGCTGTCCGCAAGCTTTATCGAGAAAACGTTCGGTAAACCTAAATATCCGTCAGATATGTTAAACGTAAGGAAAAAAAGTACAAGGCAAACGGGAATTCCGATATATGCGGGGATTTTTTTTACGATAAACATCAAAGGGGGCGTCAGCAGCATTGCAATTGAGAGAAAATGCAATATTCCGAATTTAATGACAAGACCGCTTAAACCGATTTTCGGAAGGAAAACCGCTGTTGTGACATAAATGAGAATCGCCGCGCCCAAAGTTATTAAACCTCGTTTGCCGTTGCTTCTTGACAGATATGAGCTAAAGGCACAGGTCAGTATAAATAAGCTTGCGATAATTACCGGGGCAATGTTCAGTAGGGAGAAAAATAAAGCCTTAAAAAACCATATATCAAAGAAACCGCCGAAAGCGAATACAGTATGATAAATAATCATAAGTAAAACGGCTATTCCTCTGATTAAATCCAGTGCTGCTATACGGTGTCCTGTTTTTGCGTCTTCATTTTTCATACCTATATTCCCCTTAGCACTATATCATGAATTGTATCCCACGGCAAGGCAAAAAATGCTTGACAAAACCGTCTTTCACGTATATAATCTGTAACACTGCGATTAAGCAGCACAAAATCCTTGCTCCGAAGGATATTTCGGGGCCTTAAGACCAAGAGGAGGTGTAAACGATGTCCACAAATACCGCTTACGAAACGATAGTCGTTTTTTCGGTTGCAGACGGAGAAGAGTCCGCAAAAGAGCTTATGGAAAAATTCAGGGCGATGATAGAGTCAAACGGTACTATCGACAGCGTTGATGAATGGGGCAAGCGTAGGCTTGAATACCTAATCAACGATGAAGAATACGGATACTATGTGCTCTATAATTATCAAAGTAATGCCGATTTCCCTTCGGAATTAGACCGTGTTTTGAACATCACGGACGGTGTTCTGCGTTCGCTGATTGTTAAGAAATAGGAGGGAATGTTATGCTTAATTACGCAATTATAATGGGTAGACTCGTGGCAGACCCCGAGCTTCGCCAGACCCAAACGGGAATTTCCGTTACTTCCTTTACTGTTGCGGTAGAGCGCGCCTTTGTTAAGCAGGGAGAAGAGCGACAGGCGGATTTTATTGATGTTGTCGCTTGGAGACAGACTGCTGAATTTATCACAAGATACTTTCAAAAGGGCTCAATGATAGCAATTCACGGTTCTATTCAGACCGGTTCATACGAGGATAAGAACGGAAACAAAAGGAAAAGAGTTGAGATTATTGCAGACAGTGTCAGCTTTTGCGGTTCCAAAAGCGAGAGCGGCGGCAATACTCAGCGATCCGAGAATTCAGGAGCACAAACATTTTCAAACGGCAGCGCCGACGATTTCAATGTCGACGAGGAAAGCGACGAGCTTCCCTTCTGATTGCCGACAAATTATTATGGAGGTTTCTTAAATGGCTTACGATAAGTCCGAAAAAGGCGATAATCGCCAAAGAAGAAAAGGCCGCAAAAAGGTTTGTTCGTTCTGTGTCGAAAAATCGGAAGCGATTGATTATAAAGACGCTCAAAAGCTTCGCCGTTTTACTTCCGATAGGGCAAAAATACTGCCCCGAAGGGTAACAGGTACATGCGCTTATCACCAGAGAGAGCTTACTACAGCAATCAAACGCGCAAGACACATAGCTATACTGCCTTATACTGCTGATTGACTTTTTGCAGCCGGAAAAACCGGCTGCAAATTTTTGATTAATTGCAAATTTTAAATGGCAAATGGCAAAATAATGGTCTGCGACGCAATTGTATTAGTTTGTTTTAGAAATTTGCTTATCTGTAATAGAAAAACAATTAAAAAAGTTTAAAATTATAACAGGTGACAAGTCTTCCCGAAATTATCCATTTGCCATTTAGAAGAACAGGAGTTTTATGCAACAAAACGAAATAAAAAAAGAGCGCGCCGTACTCATTTGCGTCGATTCCGGAGAATATGACGCCGAAATTTCAATAAATGAACTGGCACAGCTTGCGCAAACCGCCGGTGCCGAGATTGTCGGTGAAATCATTCAGACAAGAAAGTGTCCGGACGGTGCGGCATATATCGGGAAGGGCAAATTAAGGGAGCTTAAAGAGTTTTGTGATGTTAATGAGGTTGATATGATTATTGCCGACTGCGACCTGACCTCAACACAACAGCGTAATTTGGAGAAGGAAACGGGCTTGAGAGTTATAGACAGAACCACGCTTATACTCGACATATTCGCTCAAAGGGCGAGAAGCGGCGAGGGTAAGCTTCAGGTTGAGCTTGCACAGCTTCAATACCTGCTCCCGAGACTTGCGGGCAGGGGGACTTCAATGTCAAGGTTAGGCGGCGGCATAGGAACAAGGGGTCCGGGTGAAACAAAGCTTGAAAGTGACAGAAGGCATATAAGAAGGCGAATAAGTGCTCTTAAAGATGAGCTTCGTCAATTGGAGGCGCGAAGGGAAAGACTTCGCGGGAGAAGAAAAAAGAACGGCGTGATAACGGTTGCTCTTGTAGGATATACTAACGCGGGAAAGTCCACATTGATGAACACTCTCACAAACGCCGGTGTTCTCGCCGAGGACAAGCTGTTTGCGACGCTTGACCCGACGGCGCGCGCGCTTAAGCTTACAAATGGTGAAACGGTTATGCTTATTGATACCGTAGGCTTTATACGAAGGCTTCCGCACGGTTTAATTGAAGCATTCAAGTCAACGCTTGACGAGGCTGTAAATGCAGATATTATTCTGAATATCTGTGATGCCTCAAGCGATGAGTGCGAGGAGCATCTGAAAATAACAAATGAATTGCTCAAAGAGCTCGGCTGTACCGACAAGCCGGTGATATCGGTATTTAATAAATCTGATTTGACAACGCAGGATTATTTGCGCTTTACGGACGGCGTAAGCGTCAGCATATCCGCCCTTACGGGAAAGAGAATTGACGAGTTGCTCGAAAAGATAACCGCAGCGCTTCCGACAAAATATCATAAGGCAAGTCTTTTATTACCGTTTTCGATGGCAGGAGAAGTGGCGCAATTAAGAGAAAACGGCGTAGTGCATCACGAGGAATACACCGAAAAAGGGATACTCTGCGAGGTTACTGCGGAGATTTCAAAGCTTGAAAAACTACGGGATTATTTTTGCTGAAAAACTGTTGACAATCGCATATCCTTATATTATAATAACATTCGCCTTAAAGGCGATCAATCGCTCAAAACCTTGGGGTTTCGCGGCGGCATAGCTCAGTTGGCTAGAGCACTCGGTTCATACCCGGGGTGTCGTAGGTTCAAGTCCCACTGCCGCTACCAAAATCCTTCTGTTTTGAGCGATTAAAAAGAGGCCCGGTGGTCAAGCGGCTAAGACACCGCCCTTTCACGGCGGTAACACGAGTTCGATTCTCGTCCGGGTCACCATTAAACATCAAATCCGAACTCCCGCCATATTGTTCCGATAGGTGATGGGTTCGGGTTTGTGCTTTATTTATTTGAATAACAGCTGTCAGGAACGCGAAAATATTGACACGGCTGCGTCCATATGTTAATGTAAATTTCCGGAGCATTAAAAATCTGGGGGGACTTTTACGGATGTGGTTTTTATACGCGTTGCTCGCCGCTCTGCTGTGGGGCGGGGCGGATCTTTTTTATAAGAAGGGCAGTATGAAAGAGGACAGGTTCAGCGACATAAAAATAGTCGTTGCCGTCGGGCTTGCCATGGGCGTCCACGCCGTTTTATACATGCTTAAAAATGACCTTTCCGTACCGCTTGAGAGTATGGTTAAATACATACCCGTCTCCTTTTCGTATATCCTTTCAATGTTCATCGGTTATAAGGGTCTGAGATACCTCGAACTTTCGGTATCATCACCGCTTCAGAACTCGTCCGGCGCCGTAACGACGATTTTACTCTATGTTTTTGTAAGCGACCTGCCGGGCGCGCCGGAAACCGCGGCAATCGCGGTTATTCTTATTGGAATGCTTATGCTTTCAATATTTGAGCGCAATAAGAATATAAAGATAAAAGAGGGCGAGGAAAAGTACCGGTACGGAGCGAAGGCAATTATGTTTCCGATTGCGTACTGTGTCATTGACGGAATAGGGACATTTCTTGACGGGTTGTACCTTGACGAGTACAGAATTATCAGCGAGGACGACGCGCTCATCTCTTTTGAGCTTACGTTTTTAATCTGCGGGATTATCGCTTTCGCGTATCTTCTGAAGAAGAAGCAAAAATTCACATTTAAAACGGATTACAGCAAGGGCACCGCCGCGCTCCTTGAAACAGCGGGGCAGTACTTTTACGTTTTCGCGATGTCGGGCAGGGCTATTATAGTCGCGCCGCTCGTTTCGTCCTACTGCGTATTTTCAATCATCTTTTCAAGGCTGTTTTTAAGAGAAAAGCTTCAAAAAAGGCAGTATACTGCGATAGCCGCCGTCGTCGCGGGAATTTTGCTGCTGGGCATCTGCGAGGGTTTGGCGGAATAAACGGGTTATTTATATTTTTCCGGTTGACAGACCCTTTTTCTTGTGATAATATACTTTGGCAATATAAACGCGCCAGTAGCTCAGCCGGATAGAGTGTTTGGCTACGAACCAAAAGGTCGGGGGTTCGAATCCCTCCTGGCGTGCCACACCTGCGGTGAGCAATCTGCGAACCGCGGGTGTTTTGTTTTTAAACAAGAATTAGCGGGGCGGCATACCTGTTTCGTAATTAAAGGTAACTGCAAAATAATGGGTAGTGGGTTCAAAAAAGCACCGCCATTTTGGCAGGGCTTTTGTTAAGGTTATGTCGACAGAAGTTTTATGCGGGGTCTGTTTTCAAAGCTTGCAGTAAGCGGGTATAGCGTCGCTCCACGGGAGGAAGGGTGCGAGACTTTTTTCGGATTTTACCGCCGCGGGCAGCATAGTGAAAAGATATGTTAAATATGCAAATGGATTGAGCATATGCTCGGATTATCTTAGTATTGTATATAAATATAATTTGCAAAATCCCCATTTAGAATGTAAAAAGTTCTTGACATTTATTGTATAGTGCCATATAATTAAAATGTAAAGTGTGTTTAACATATTGTATATAATATTGAGGGGGGATTCAAATTAAGAAAGCCGATGAAATGGAATTGAGTATAAATTTTAAAGCGACCAGGTTATCTTGGGTTGCCGGGTTAATGTTTTTGTTTATCTGGAATATGGTTGTGTTAATTCAAACCGGAAAGATAGCAACCAATGCATTTGTTTTAATGTGTATGCAATGTGTTGTATTCTTTGTTAGTAAACTGTTATTTACAAAAAGATTAACTGGTGTAAAAAAAGATGAAGAATGATGTTAAGTCAATGCGGAAGACAATGGGATTACGACAAGTAGACCTTGCCAACAAGTTAGGCGTAACCAGACAGACTATTATAGCTATAGAAAATAATAAATATAATCCAACATTAGAACTGGCAATGAAAATGGCGCAGCTTTTAGGAAAACCTGTAGAAGAAATCTTTTTTCTAAAATGATTAACAGAGAGTATAGGTAATCTTCGGAAACATGATGCATCTTTTTAGTCAGAGGATTACAAAACACGAAACCTGCCGATAAAGCTGAAATTGCTTTATCGGCAGATTATTGTTATAATATTTTAAAAAGATATGAGGTGAATTTTGATGGCTAGAGCGCCGTTTCAAGTTCTGATAATTCCATTTATTAAATATGATAACGAAATTAAATATTGTGTTTTCGAACGCAAAAGTCCTTTATGTCAACATCAATTTATAGCCGGTGGTGGTGAGGATAACGAAGTGCCGTTAGAAGCCGCAAAAAGAGAGTGTTTTGAGGAAGCGCAAATCCAATCAAACAACTTTATAGAATTAATATCGTTATGCTACATTCCAACGAAAATATTTTCTGAAAGTCAACGTAAGGCTTGGAACAATATTTTTGTTATTCCGGAATACGCATTTGCAATTGAGTTGGCATTTGAAGAGATCATAATATCTGATGAACACATCAATTTCAAATGGTGCACATATGACGAAGCAATATCATTACTAAAATGGGATAGCAATAAAACTGCTCTATATGAATTAGATTGTAAAATTAAATCGGTAAATGATTAACCATTCTTTGCATCTATTTTATTCTACAGAGCCACGCCCAGCGGCGAGCAATTTGCGCTCTTGTCTTCGCTGGTTGAGCGCTTTTTATTGCTGTTTATTCTCCGAAAATTGCAACCGCTGTTTCGGGGATGAAAAAGTGCCATTATCCCATTGCTTGTGGGTAGTAATCTAGGACAAAAGGAAATGGAGCGGTATGGCAAAAAGAATTGTTTGATTGTACAGTTGGTGACTTAATAGAATATTACAAGGACGAAGACTTGCAAATCTATATGCTGGAGAAAAAATAAGGAAGGATGTGTTTTACAGTGAGCGGAAAAAGCAACAAGCCGCCTATCGTTATTCTCATCCTGATTTATGCCGTTTTGCTCTTTGCAGCATACAACAGTCTTTCCATGCTGGCGCTTGGTTTCTGAGGTGACAGTGTCATGGGTACAGTAGACAGCTATGACAGCCGTTTGGACGATACGGATGCGGGAGAAAACCGCTCCCGCACCGTGTCCAAGGGGTACTCATTTATAGTGAATAGTAAAGAATATCGGGGTTTTGGTAGAGGTTTTGCAGTTAACCGGACCTCGTTGAGAACGCAAAAAAAGCTGCTCAATGAAGAGAAAACCATGTTGCAAACAAAAACCCATATATCAAAGCTTTTTGTGCAGTTTTATTAATGTTTTATAATCGTAATCAGTATTAAAATAATCATCCTTCTTTGTTTTGTTTTCTAGTATAGGGCAGATTTAAAAAGCATACTGCACATAAACAATTGCCTGGCATCTTTTTTGTAAGTGGATACAAAACAAAATTCCTGTCAAATTTATTCGGCGGGATTTTTTTATTTTGTATTATTCATCATTATTATTCAATATTCATTATTCATTAGACAGGATTCAGTATAGTAATAATTCAATCGGAAATACTTATTGTCGGAGGTGTTGGTATGATTGCCCGTAAATCGGTTATAACATTTGGAATGGTCGCAATTCCGATTTCGATGTATACGGCTACTCAGGATAATGATATACATTTTAACCAGCTGCACAAGGAGGACAACAGTCGTATCCGTTACAAAAAAACATGCGCCCATTGCGGAAAAGAAATCGGCTCGCAAGATATTGTCAAAGGCTTTGAGTATGAAGAGGATAAATATGTGGTAATAACCGAAGATGAAATCGAAAAAATTAAGACAGAAAAAGAAAAATCAATTCAAATTCTTCATTTCGCACAGCTTAATCAGATATCACCGGTCTATTATGACAGAACCTATCAGGCTGTACCCGAAACGGGCGGGGAGAAGGCATTTGAGTTACTGCGTCTTGCATTGATGGAAGAGCTAAAGGTTGCAATAGGCAAGACGGTAATGGGCACAAAGGATACGCTAATGGCGATTATTCCCCGTGAGGACGGCATTCTTATTTCCACGATGTTTTATGCGGCTGATGTCAAAGAGCTTCAGAAGAATTATAACAAACCCTCGGTCTTGCAGGAGGAGATGAATATGGCAAAGCTGCTGATTAATTCGATGGATACGCCTTTTGAGCCATCACAATATAAAGACGAATACCAGACAAAGCTACGCGAATTAATTGAGAATAAAATATCCGGCAAAGAGATTGTCGCCGCAAAAGACGAGGGTACCGGAAAGGTCATTGACCTTATGGAAGCGCTGAAAGCCAGCGTTGATAAAGCTAAAAGAGAAAAGGAAACGGCATAATCTAATAAAAAAGCAGTGCTTGCGACAGCGCTGCTTTAACTTTTAATTATTAGGAGCAGGAGCTTTTACAACTATCAGCTCCAACGTATCCTCATTCAGATTTTCAGCATTCATTTTTGTGTCGAAGGGTATTTTTAATAAGGTTCCTTTTTTGTAATTCCTTACATCAAGATCGTTAAAACCGATTGAAAGAGTGCCCCTTACAACAGTCATATAAACAGTTGAATTCGTAAAATGCTCGGGCAAGCCTTCTCCTTTGTTTAAGATCATATGCAGATAATGAATGTTTTCGTCAAATAAAACTTTTTCTATTGTTTTTTCGTTGCCGGCAGATAACTTAAATACCTGTTCAATCATTTGAGCTTCTTTCCTTTTCTTATAAATATTTTAACATAAAATAAAGAAATCGACAGTAACTCAGTTGCCAAAAAAAGCTTATTTTTTCTTTTTTCTTCCGAAAAAGTCCTTCTTATCGTCTTCCTTCGGCGGCACGGCGCACAGTGAGTTGTTAAACTGAATAAGTAAATCCTTTTGTGCTTGAGTGAGATTTTTCGGGACATCCACGACAATTTTAATCAGTTGGTCGCCCTTTGCCCTTGAGTTAACATTTTGAATTCCTCTGCCCTTGAGTTTGAAGACATCTCCCGGCTGTGTACCCGCGGGCAGCGTGTATTTGACTACTCCGTCAAGCGTAGGAACCCTCAGTTCATCGCCTAAAGCAGCCTGGGAAAAGCTTACGGTCATTTCACACCACACATTATAACCGTCACGCTCGTAAAACGGGTGAGGCTTTATATTTACACCGACACCTAAGTCGCCGGGAGGCCCTCCGTTTAAGCCCTTATTGCCTTGACCTCTGACGGAGAACATCTGACCGTCATCTATTCCTGCGGGAATATTGACTTCAAGCGAAACATTTTTTCTGATTCTTCCGCTTCCGCTGCATTTTGAACAGGGAGATGGAGTATAGGAGCCTTTTCCCCCGCACCGAGGGCATGGTCTTGAAGTCTGTATAACCCCGAAAGGCGTCCTTTGCTGAGATGAAACCTGACCCTTGCCGTTACACTCGGGACAGGTTTGACTGCTTGTTCCCTTTTGCGCTCCGCTTCCCGAGCATTCTGAGCATACCTCTATACGATTGAACTGTATGTTTCGGGAGCAGCCCTTTGCCGCCTCCTCAAAGCTTAAAGTTACAGAGGTTCTGATATCGCTGCCTCGTCTTGGCGCATTCGGATTTGCTCCTCTTGTATTACCGAAGCCTCCGCCGAAAAAGGAGCCGAATAAATCCCCTAAGTCGAATTCCATCCCGCCCATCCCGCCGAAGCCGCCGAAGCCGCCTTGACCCGCGGCAAAATTAGGATCTACGCCCGCATGACCAAATTTGTCGTATTTAGACTTTTTATCGGGATCTGATAAAACTTCGTAAGCCTCGTTGACTTCCTTGAATTTTGCTTCGGCAGATTTATCAGTAGGGTTCAGGTCCGGATGATATTTTTTTGCCAGGGTCCGATAGGATTTTTTAATTTCTTCGATCGTTGCGGTTTTGGAAACGCCGAGAATCTCGTAATAATCTCTTTTTTCAGCCATAATTACCTCTACTGCCTTGTGTCCCATTCGGGAACACCTGAAAGGGACACAAGATTTTCAGTTTATTGATTTTCATCATTGGGGACATCGGTGTATGGTGCTTCATAGTAACCGTCCGTATCGGGAGAGCCTTGAGCATTTGCGGAATTTGCCGCATTCGCTGCATCAGCCGAGGTCTTATAAAGCTTCTCTGATATTTCATAAAATTTGTTAGTCAATTCCTCTTGTCTTGACTTAATGAGATTCATATCCTCACCCTTAAGAGCCTCTTTAAGTGCATCGGATTTTGAGGTAAGCTCATCTTTGTCCTCGGACGAGAGCTTATCGCCGCTTTCAGAGAGAATTTTTTCGCATTGATATACCATCTGGTCGGCGTTGTTTCGAATGTCGACTTCTTCCTTTCGTTGTTTATCCTCCTGGGCAAACCTTTCAGCTTCGCTTACAGCCTTTTCAATATCCTCCTTAGACATGTTGGAGGAAGCCGTAATCGAAATAGACTGCTCCTTACCCGTGCCTAAATCCTTGGCGGAAACATGAACGATTCCGTTTGCGTCGATGTCAAAGGTTACTTCAATTTGGGGAGTACCTCTGCGTGCGGGCAAAATCCCGTCAAGGTGGAACATACCCAGAGTCTTATTATCCTTGGCAAACTCTCTTTCGCCCTGCAACACGTGAATTTCAACCGAGGTCTGATTGTCTGCGGCAGTTGAGAATATCTGGCTTTTCTTAGTCGGTATTGTTGTGTTACGCTCGATAATTTTTGTGCAGACATTACCGAGAGTTTCAATGCCCAGTGAAAGGGGAGTAACATCTAAAAGAAGAAGACCTTTGACCTCTCCGCCTAAAACGCCCGCCTGGATAGCGGCGCCTATGGCTACGCACTCGTCGGGATTAAGACCCTTAAAAGGCTCTTTGCCCATATGTGATTTAACCGCGTCAAGTACGGCGGGTATTCTCGATGAACCGCCTACCATAAGAATCTTGTCGATATCGGAAGTTTTAAGCCCCGAATCCGACATTGCCTGGCGTACAGGTCCCATGGTCAATTCCACAAGGTCGGCTGTAAGCTCGTTAAATTTTGCCCTTGAAAGAGTGGTATCAAGATGGACGGGACCCGACTGAGTCATAGTGATAAAAGGAAGGTTAATTGTGGATGTGGTAACACTTGAAAGCTCGATTTTTGCCTTTTCTGCGGCTTCCTTCAGGCGCTGCATTGCCATTTTGTCAGCTCTGAGGTCTATCCCGTTTTCTTTTTTGAATTCTACGGCAAGCCAGTCAATAATTCTTTGGTCAAAGTCGTCGCCGCCGAGCTTGTTGTTTCCCGCAGTGGCTAAAACCTCCTGAACGCCTTCGCCCATTTCTATAATCGAAACGTCAAACGTACCGCCGCCAAGGTCATAAACCATGACCTTTTGGTCCTGCTCCTTGTCGATACCGTATGCAAGCGCCGCAGCAGTCGGCTCGTTAATTATTCTTTTTACCTCAAGTCCGGCAATCTTGCCCGCATCCTTTGTTGCTTGGCGCTGAGCGTCAGTGAAATACGCGGGAACGGTAATAACCGCCTGCGTTACCTTTTCTCCCAGGTAGCTTTCCGCGTCAACCTTCAGCTTGCCGAGAATCATTGCGGAAATCTCCTGAGGGGTGTATTTTTTGTTGTCAATAGAGACCTTGTAATCAGAGCCCATCTGCCTTTTTATAGAGGCGACGGTGCGTTCGGTATTGGCAACGGCCTGCCTTTTTGCTACTTGACCTACCATTCTTTCTCCTGTTTTGCTGAAGGCTACAACGGACGGTGTGGTCCTGTTGCCCTCTGCATTAGTGATAACCACGGGCTCGCCGCCCTCGATAACAGCTACGCATGAATTTGTGGTACCTAAGTCGATACCTATTACTTTTGACATAAATTTTTCCTCCTGTTGTTTATTGTTATTATCTAATTTGCAACCTGGACATCGGCGCATCTTAAAACTTTGTCCCCGATTTTATAGCCTTTTAAGAAGATTTCTGCAAGTGTGTTTTCCGGAAGCTCATCGCTTTGAGTATGCATTACTGCGTTGTGGAGAAGGGGGTCGAAGGTATCGCCCTTTTCTCCGAACGATTCAACACCGAGAGAGCCGAGAATTGAAACAAGCTGATTATATGTCATTTCAATTCCCTTTTGAAAGGCTTCCGAATCGGAAACTCCCTTATCCAGCGCCCTGTCAAAATTGTCCAAAACGGGTAGAAGCTCAACAAGAACGGAGGCTTTTGCATCGCCGTGTGCCTGCAGCTTTTCCTTAGCGGTCCGCTTTCTGAAGTTATCGTATTCTGCCGCAAGCCGAAGCAGGCTGTCTTTAGTCTCGGCTAGTTCCTTTTCAAGCTTTTCAAGCTCGGTGCTTTCCGCCTGTAAAACAGTTTCGGACGTTATCTCTTCTTTATTTGTTTCGGTGATTTCGGGTTTCTTTTTTGACATATCTCTTCTCCTTAATTATCGTCAAGAGCTTCGGAAAGAAGGGTTCCGACAACGCTTGAAAGGTACTGAATTCCGGGTATAAGCCGTGCGTAATCCAATCTTGTCGGTCCTATTATGCCCACAAAACCGCTGTCATTTTCTCCCACGGCATATTTAGAAAAAATAGTTGTTGCGTTCTGAAGCTCCTTAAAAACATTCTCGGTTCCTATAGAAATGTTCAGGCTTCTTTTTTGAGCGTTTAGAAGTTCGCTAATAGGGGTGTCCTTATGAATAAAATCCATAAGCTCGCTTGCATTGTCGACCATTTCCTTGTGGGTCAATATATTTCTTTGCCCTACTCTGTGAATATCGGTGAGGGAAGCATTCTTTGCCAACGTGCAAACTGCTATTAAAAGCGGAGAAAGTAAAAAAGCCTTTTCCCCGAGTGAGGCGACTATGGTCTGCATAAATGCCGTTCCGATGTCCGCCACCCGTCTGCCGAGAAAATGAGTTTTAACAATATTGTAAAAGGATTCAACCATTTCGAGTGTTAACTCCACATCTACTCTGACTACTTGACTTTTCAGCGTTCCCGAGGAAGTCAGGAGCACAATCATAGAGGTAGTCCTGCTCAGGGGCAAAAGTTCAATTTTCTTTATTGTGGCATCCTGCGCCGCAGGCGCCGAGGATACGACAGTACAATTGGTAATACTAGCCAAAATCTCGCCTGATTTTTCGAGTAGCTGTTCGGGTTCGCCCGAGAACGCTTTGAGCCAGAGCTTAATGCGCTCCTGCTCCTCCAGGCTCAGCTCGTAGCGTGTCATAAGATTATCTACATAATACCTGTAACCGTTCTGAGACGGTACGCGCCCCGCCGAGGTGTGCGGCTGTTCAAGAAGCCCGTGTTCCGTAAGGACCGCCATTTCGTTACGCACGGTGGCAGAGGAAATACGATTGTCAAGTGCCTTACAAACCGTTTTAGACCCGACGGGCTCACCCGTTGAGATATATCTTTCGATGATCAGCGAGAGTATTTTTCCCTGCCGTTCCGTTATCTGCGCCATTTTAACACATCCCTTAGCGGCGTTAGCACTCTAATAGCGCGAGTGCTAATCTTGCTGAAGAATACCATATAAATTTCCGCTTGTCAAGACCTGAAATTGTAAATTCTTTGTGAAAAGGCTTAATGAAGCGGCGAAATATTTGAACCAAAAAAGACGGAACAAATATTTTACAGCTATATAAAAAAGCTTGTTAAAATTTTTAAAAAAGCAGCGGTATCAAACGTTTTATTTTTTGTTCTACTTACAAACTTAATAATTTAATAGAAGTTTTAGAGGTTGTTTTAAATCTAACGAAGTTATGTTGGATAAAACAAAAAAAAGAAAAAATAAATAATATGGGAAAAAATGATTGAAAAAAAAGAAAAATATGGTAATATTATATTGACAAATATGCATATATTGTCTAAACGACGGAGAATTGAAACAAATGCGGCTTGATTTTTCCGATTGCGCCTATATCGGCGAGCTGCACGAAATATTAAAGCGGGGGCTGCAAATACCCGACGGATACGGCGAAAACCTTGACGCGTTATGGGACGCGGTTACCGGGATGATTTATACTCCGGCGGAAATTACCGTTATATATCTGCCAAAAAAAACGAGGACATCAAGACCGAGGTAAAGGGATTTACAACGTTTTTCTTGAAGCGCAGGAAATGTATGGTGAAATCGAGGTTTGTATATTGAGTCAATAGACAATAAGGCGTATTAAAACTGACCCCGCGCAATCAGATTGCACGGGGGTCTTCCTATATAATTAAAAAGAAAAGCTGCCGTAAAACATTTCGTTTTGCGACAACTCCGCTTATCTATAAAATAATCTTTTGCGACAACTCCGCTTATCTATAAAATAATCATTTCAAATATTTTTATACTCTATCCGTTTTCTTAATTAGCTCTAAAATCGCTTTCTGTTCTTTCTCCGGACGCAATGTAATAAGGCAATAGCATTCTTTCGCTACATCGTTTTTTGTGTCGCCGGTAACGATATTTTCAAATAGAACCTCAAAAGGAAGCGCTAACGCTTTGCATACTTTTTCAATACTTTCTATAGTCGCGTTTTTTTCTCCGCGCTCCAATTGACCGATACAAATATGCGAAACAAAAGGGATTACAGATTGTAAATCCGGCACCCGCCGTCTTAAGCAATATATGACTATACTGTTTACCTTTCTTCTCTGAAATACGGAAGTCCGAGGCTTGCGGGAGGCTGATGTTCTCTTTTTTTTCTGATGCTTGTCAGAATGAGAACTAAAATCGTAACCATATAAGGGAAGACCTTAAAAATCTCCTGTGTATTACGCATAAGTCCCGGAATATAAAGATAAACGATATACAGACCGCCAAACAAAATTGAGCCGAAAATGCTGTATTTCGGTTTCCAGATTGCGAATATGACAAGCGCTATTGCAAGCCAACCTCTGTCGCCGAAACCGTTATTAGTCCACGCTCCGCCGATATAGTCCATAATGAAATAAAGTCCGCCCAAACCGGCTATGCCGCCGCCTATGCAAGTTGCAAGATACTTGTAAAGAGTGACATTAATGCCCGCCGCATCCGCCGTTGCGGGGTTTTCGCCGACTGCCTTTAGGTTAAGACCAATCCTTGTCCTTCCTAAAACATACGACGCAAACAGCGAAATTGCGAAGGAAAGATAAGCCAAAAAGCCAAAGGAAAAAAAAGTATCGCCTATCAGACCGAGGTTGTCCGCAAAGGGCAAGGTCTGTTTGAAATAATTGCCCGTTGTATTTAAGGCAATCTGTCCGCCTTCCCCGAAAATGCTTGAAAGGGAGCCGCCGAAAAAGTTGCCGACGCCCACGCCGAAGGTAGTTAACGCTAAACCCGTAACATTCTGATTTGCTCTTAAGGTTATAGTCAAAAAGCTGTAAATGAGCGACATTATCAGGGAGCCTAAAACAGATGAAAGAAACGGGACTAAAACGCAAAGAAAGCCGTTTGATGTATCGCCGTAGCTCTCGTAAAAATATGCTCCGATTACTCCTGAAATACCGCCGATGTACATAACGCCGGGTATGCCTAAATTTAGGTTTCCGGATTTTTCGGTAATAATTTCACCGGTAGAGCCGTAAAGAAGGGGGATTCCCTGAATAATTGCCTGTTTCACGAAGGAGGCTATAAGCGTAATCATTTCTTCCCCTCCTTATGATTTTTTTTACGAAAGCTGACAGTATAGTTGATAAAGAACTCACTGCCTATTATAAAGAAAAGTATTATACCGCTGAGAATTTCCGAAATGCTTTGATTTAGCCTGAAAACAGTAGCAATTTCACCGGCGCCTCGCTCAAGGAAAATAAGCAGAAACGATGTGAGCATCATAACAATCGGGTTGAATTTCGCAAGCCAAGAGACGATGATTGCCGTAAAGCCCTGCCCTCCCGCGGTTGTTGTAGATATTGTATGGTCCGTACCGGAAACGAGGAGGAATCCCGCAAGACCGCAGATTGCTCCCGAAAGGGCGGCTGTGCGCAAAATAACCTTTTTAACGTTTATTCCGATATATTTAGCCGTATTTTCGCTTTCACCGACTACCGATATCTCATATCCGTGCTTGCTGTATTTAAGATAAATATACATAGCAACCGTTACGGAAAAAACAATGAGGATATTAAGCAGATATTTTTGGTTAAACAGCGAAGGCAGCCAGCCGAAATGAGAAGACGGATTTATAATACCCACACTGTTTGATCCCTTCGGGTTTTCCCAAAGTATAATACAATAAGCAACTGCCTGAACGGCTACATAGTTCATCATCAAGGTAAACAATGTTTCATTTGTCTTAAAATTAGCTTTGAAAAAAGCAGGTATAAAACACCATATAAGCCCTGCCGCAATACTTGCCGCTGCCATTATGGGAATGAGCGCGGCGGGCGGGAGCTTGCTTCCCAAATAAATCATACAGGCAGATGTGGCAAGTGCACCCGCAAGCACCTGTCCCTCAGCGCCGATATTCCAAAACCTCATCTTAAAAGCGGGGGTGACGGCAAGCGAAATGCAAAGCAGCATCGCGACCTTTTGAAAAGTAAGCCATACTTTCCTTTCCGAGCCGAAGCTTCCCGCAAATACCGCTTTATATACCTCAATCGGACTGTATCCGGTTAAAAGAATAATAACAAAAGCGCATAAAATCAAGGCTAAAGCGATGGCAGCGGTCCTAACCGCCCAGGATTTATACCATTGCATTGAATCCTTTTTTGATATTCTGATAAGAGGCTCGTGCATTGTCTCCCTGTTTTTCATACAGCACCACCTCTTTGTTCTTTAGTCATAAGAAGACCTATATCCTCTTTGGAGGAGGTTCTTCCGTCCAAAATGCCTGAAATTCTCCCGGAGCTGATAACCATAATCCTGTCACACAATTCTATAAGCACATCAAGGTCCTCGCCTACAAATATAACGGCGACACCGTTTTTCTTTTGCCGGTTAAGAAGGTTATAGATTATATAAGATGAATTTATGTCAAGCCCTCTGACGGGGTAAGCCGCCATAAGCACGGTAGGGGAGGAGGATATTTCCCTGCCCACAAGAACCTTTTGAACATTTCCTCCCGAAAGCCTGCTGACGGGAGTTTTAACATCGGGCGTTACAACCTCAAGCTCGTTTATAATCCTCTGGGCAAGGTTTCGGGGCTCTTTTTTCTGAAGGAAAACAGATTTGCCTTTTTTGTAGCTGCGAAGCATCATATTATCTATTATATCCATACTGCCCACAAGCCCCATGCCGAGCCTGTCCTCCGGAACGAAAGAAAGCCTTACGCCTAAAGCACGAATTTGAACGGGTGTCTTGTCACGCAGATTATCAATGCCGCCTGTCTGCGGATTTATATAAACGATCTTACCGCTTTCAACTTTCTGAAGTCCCGCTATTGCTTCAAGCAGCTCCCTTTGACCGCTGCCCGAAATACCGGCTATTCCGAGAATTTCACCCGATCTTGCGCAAAAGGAAACCTCCGAAAGAATTCGCCGACCGTCGCGACCGAGGCAATTAATATTTTCAACAATCAATCTGTCCTCTGGGTTTTCGGGTTCGCTTCTTTCGATATTCAAAACGACCTTCTTGCCGACCATCATTTCGGTAAGGATGCTCTCATTTGCCTGAGAGGTTTCGATAGTCCCGATATATTCGCCTTTTCTGAGCACCGCAACACGGTCGGACAGCTCAAGCACCTCATGCAGCTTATGAGTTATGATTATAACAGTTTTACCGTCATCACGCATATTTCTCAGCACCTTGAAAAGCTGCCTTGTTTCCTGCGGTGTGAGAACGGCCGTGGGTTCGTCAAGAATCAGAATACTGGCTCCGCGATACAGCACCTTTACGATTTCGACGGTCTGCTTTTCGGAAACGGACATTTGATATACCTTTTTGTCGGCTTCAATTACGAACCCGTACTTGTCGCAAGTCGAGCGTATTTTATCTTTAGCCGCTTTTAAGTCGTACTGTTCATCCGCAATTCCCAGCACGATATTTTCAGCAGCAGAAAAAACGTCAATCAGCTTAAAATGCTGGTGTATCATACCGATATTAAGATCAAACGCGTCTTTGGGAGAGCGAATACTGACCTCTTTCCCTTCGACGGAAATTTGACCGCTATCAGGAAAATAAATACCTGAAATCATATTCATGAGAGTCGTTTTGCCGCTTCCGTTCTCACCGAGAACAGACAGGATCTCCCCCCTGTTTACGGTAAAACTGACATCGGAAATTGCGGCGACCTTGCCAAAGTGCTTCGATATTCCCCGCAGCTGTATTGCCGGGGCTTTCTCACTCATCTCACGACCTCCTTTTCAACGCTTAAAACCGCAAACCAAACAGCTTTGTGCTCTTAAACGTTGAACCGAAAATTCGGACGGAGCAGTTTGAGCCCCGCCCGAAACATCAAAGCTTATATTTACCTTAAATATTTCCCTTGAATTAAACTATCTTATCAGTTAGTCGGGATAGCTCCGGTAATTCCGTCTATCTGCATATAGAAGTAAGGGGCAGACCTAAATTCGGACTCGCTGAAATAACTGTCCTTTATTGCCTCTGTATCCGGTGTGAATGCTTCATCGGGAATGACATCTGCCTTGAAGGTTGTTATTGTTTTGCCGTCAACCTTGAAGGAGGCTGTATCAAAAACCTTAACTTCGCCCGAAATAAGCTTTGACTTGACTTCGGCAAGCTTATCGGCCGTACCGGGAGCCGCTACCTTATCATTGAGCTCGGTCATAACGACTGAACCCTCGTTTATACCGCCGCACCAATCAACGGGAATGCTTTCACCCTTGGCAACATTCTTGATGATAAGCTCAAAATAGGGAGCCCAATCAATTTTGGAAGAAATAAGTGCGGTGTTGGGACCAAGACCTATTGTGCTGATGTTATAGGCAACATTGGGAACTCCCGCTTCCTCACAAGCCTTCGGCGCTCCCTCGGAGTCGGCGTGCTGGCTGATAAGTACGCACTTTTCGTTGATGAAAGCCTGAGCGGCTTCTTTTTCTTTTCCGATATCAAACCAGGAGTTTGTGTATTTAACGCCCATTGTTACGGAAGGGCATACATATTTAGCGCCAAGATAGAAAGAGGTAAGTCCGGAAATAACCTCAGCATAGGGATAAGCGCCGATATAACCCATCTTCGCCTCGTCCGCCTTGATTTTGCCGTCCTCTATCATCTGATTGAGCTTCATTCCGGCGGCAACGCCCGCAAGGAAACGCCCCTGATAAATGTGCGCAAAAGCATTATGATAGTTGGGAATATTGGCCGTTTTCGCATTTGTACCCGTTGCGTGGCAGAATTGAACATTGGGGAACTCTTTCGCCGCTTGCATCATATAGGATTCATGACCGAAGCTGTCGGCAAAAACAATTTTACATCCGAGATCGACAAGCTCCGCAGCTGTTTCATAGCAGTCATTGCCTTCGGGAACGTTAACCTTGAAAATGACCTGGTCATTAGTAAGACCGAGCTTTGTCTGGACTGCCTTTGCGGCATCGATGAAGTTTTTGTCGTAGGTTGAGTTTTCGTCGTGCAGAAGAATTATACCGATTTTGAAATTCGCCGGGATTTTTGTGGTATCTGCCGATGTACCTGTACCGTCTTCCGTGGTTTTTTCCTCGCCGTTCCCGCCACAAGAAGCGAAAACAAGTACCATTGAAAGTGAGAGGACAATGGCAAGGATTTTCCTGAGCTTAATCAATTAACATACCTCCAAATAAAAATTGTATATCTCAACGGTCTGCCTGTCCGAAAATGATGCCGTCATTTCCCATGGACTCGATGACCGCTAAAGATCTTAGATTATAGCCCTCGTCTCTTAAGGCTTTTCCTCCGCCTTGAAACCCCTTTTCTATTGCAATTCCGATGCCTACCACCCGGGCTTTTGCCGTCTCGACAATCGAAAGCAGCGCGCGAATTGCGCCTCCTGTTGCCAGAAAATCGTCTATTATCAATACTTTATCACTTGCCGACAAATATTTTTTGGATATTTCCATATTGTAATCGGTATTATGAGTAAAAGAGTGGGAGGACGCTGTATATACGTCGTTTCCGACATTTGAACGACTGCCTTTTTTAGCGAAAACAACCGGAAGCTCAAGAAATCTTGCCGCAGCGCATGCAAGAGCTATGCCCGACGCCTCAACTGTGAGGATTTTTGTAGCCCGAGCCTTTGAAAAAATTTCGGCAAATTCGGCTGCGAGCTTGTCCAAAAAAAGAACGTCAATCTGATGGTTCAAGAAGCTGTCTACCTTTAAGACACCAAAACCTAAAACTACCCCGTCCTTTTCAATTCTTTCCTCGAGCAGTCTCAAAATAAAACCCCTTTTTAATTGAAATCGAAAAAGTGTGGCAGAAAGTCTTGTAAGTATTTCCCTAATATAGTAGCATTATAGCCTAAAGCTTAGGTTAAAGCAAGATGTAATTCCGACAAATTCCAACCTTTTTTATAATTCTGCATTGTTAACAAAATATTTTTAAAATTTCTTCAAAGATTTGTCAAAAAATTTTTTCTGTATAAAAGCTGATGATTTTTTTGTTCGTATTGAAACAAAATTATTGTTATATGAATGAAAAGTAAAAAGACTTTACACCACACAAATTCTTGAAAATATTTTTTAATAATTAGCCTGTAAAAGTACCACTGAAACTTTATAGTCGAAATTAGCAAACAGATTTTGATTTTTTAAGAAATAGTTACATTGTAAAGCTAACAAACTTTACAGCATAACTTTCAGGCAAAAAAATGAATTGTCTCGTACTTGTGAAAAATGTTATAATTATTGCGACAATCGGCAAAATAATAGCAAAATAAAACGCTAATTCATACTATATAATGTATATCGCGCGCGAACATATAATAATAAAATAATAAAATTCGGGCAAAAAAATGTAAAAAATATAAAAAACTATTGACAATTGATTTTTGCTTTGCTATTATTTAGTTGACCGAAGGTGGGTAACTAGGTGAGTTGTGTCTAATAGCTGATTTCCTAAGGTTAAAGCTTTTACAACCACCTAAGAAGTGTGTGGGCGCTAAGTGCACAAGCGGGAGACTGCAAAGTGCGGCTCACGCTGCGCGACGAGTAATCGGCGCTGTGCACTGAACCGGCACCTTGTGCCGCGGCTCACAATCAGGTTAGATTAATTATCAGCCGGAGTTAAACGGCAAATAGGAAGGGAGGGAACATGTCACACAAATACTTAGGCGACTGTAACAGGTGCGTAATTGCAGTCCGTGGTTTCCGTCGCACGCGTATTTTTGTATTGGCGTACTAAAAATATGGAGGTAATATATTCATGAAACAGTCTACAAGACTACTCAGCATTCTTCTCGCAATGGTAATGCTCATCGGAGTATTGTCCGTCGGCGTCAGTGCTGAAAAGATTGGTCTTACTAAGAGCGCTGTCGCATACGATTCAATCGATGACGCGGTTCTTACGCCCCAGCAGGTATCAACTATTATCATGGACTTGCTTGATAATGAGCTGCTGCCCAGTGCGGGTCTCGGAACCATAGACCTTTCTGTTGCAGGGTCCCTTCGTACCGACACTGTCAACCACTTAATCGCAGACCTTGTCTCCATCAGCGGCGGTGCCGCGTGGGCACTTGCCAAAGCTCTTCTCGGAGATATTGGTGATTTGAACTTTGGAGCGCTGAAAACAGGCAGCAATCCTTATCAAAGGTCGCATGGGGATCTGACATTACTTTATCAGCTCATTCAGTTCTTGAACGACAACAGATCGATACTCGGCAAAATTGCTTACGGTATCGGTGTTACTAACGGCATAAGCTTCGGCGTAGCCGCTTCGGCTGTCGGCGATGTCGACCTCAACATTACAGATATGTTTATGGGTCTGTTGTTTGACGAGCTTCTTCTCGGCTCTTATGCTTATCCGGAAGAGAGCGACGTTGGGTATTACACTACTCCCCCCTCAACTGTTTACACTGATTGGGAAGATTTGTCGACAAAGCCCTTCACATCGGCTGATGCGATGGTTAACAAAGCTATCGAAAACCTTCTGAAGACACCTCAGGATAAGGTATCTACTCTTGTTGAAGGAAAGGTAGTAAGGAAGTATGACCCCGATTCCGTTATTCTTCCGACCGTAACCGCAGCTCAGGTAAATCTTAATACAAACTCAGTATTCTCTCTGCTTGACGGCATTATTCAACTGGCTTACAATACTCTTGCTACTGAGCCTCTCAACCATGATCTCAAGCGCTTGCTCATGAAAGAGACCGACGTTGAGTTTAACGAAATTAAAAATCCCTCAGCGGGACTTCTTTCCGCTTTTGCTGCTGTTGAAGCAACCGGAATTAAGAACTATTTCGTAAATGCCGCAACCTTCAAGTATAACGACAATTGGTATTTCAGTGACTATGTAACCCGCGGAGTCGATGCCAATGGTGACGGCATTACGGACACAGACTTAGAAGGCAACGAAATCACTGAGAAGGTCCGTCGTTTCTTCAAGGCTGACCTTTCAGATGTTGATGAGCTTTTTGACATCATCAACTGGGATTACGAGTTTACCGAAACCACCTATGATTTTGCAGCCGGCAAAACAACTTACGGCTCTCTTATAGGTCAGCTCAATCATCTTGTTTATGTAATTCTTGACACGGTGCTCTCCGCACAGGCAAAATCCGATATTGCCGCCTTCCTTAACGATGGAAACGGATTTTATATTGACGGCGACAATTCTAATTTCCCGACGAACCTTATTCGTATAATAAAGTATGCACTTTGCACTTATACAAATAAGTTTTTCTACAAGAATCCTGCCTATGTTGATGAAAACGGCGTAGCCCTTCCCGCTTTTGTGGCGGATGTTAAGGCTTGCGCGAGTATTGAAGAGCTTGTAGCTTATATTGCTATTCCGTTAATGAAGGACATTCTTCCCGAGATGATTCTCCCCGTAGCCTTCACAGACGGTCTTGAAATTGAGCAGGTTGCGGCTCTTGCCCTGAGAGAGGCTATTTCGGATATCACCCCTGCTCTCAACTTTGACAGCCGCATATTCAAGGCGGACACACTCACATCTGCCACCGGCAGAGAGCTTGCCGTTTTGGATCAGGCAGGCTGGCAGGATCTCATTCTTGATATGGGACTCAATCTTGCAGTTATCTATCTTGACAACGTAACAAACATTAATCTTGACACTGACGCCGCCGCAGCTATTTATGCACAGGCGGGCTGGAGAAGTCTGCTCGAAGAAGTCGTTGACTGGGCTGTGGGTTATATCGGCTCGGGAAGTACAAGCGTATTAGTAGGTCTTGATCCCACAACTCTCGGCTCTGTAAGGGGCACATATAACGGTAACGCATTTACAA
>MWBL01000003.1 GCA_002069015.1 Firmicutes bacterium ADurb.Bin300
CATCCTCCCATAGCAATTAAAGCTATGAAGGCGGGTATTCATGTAATGTCTGAGAAGCCTGCCGGAGTTTACACAAAGCAGGTAAGAGAAATGAATAAGACCGCGTCCGAAACAGGTGTAGTTTTCGGAATTATGTTCAACCAGCGCACAAATTGTCTTTACAAGAAGGCATATGAGCTTGTGCAAGGGGGGGAATTCGGCGAGCTTAAAAGGGTTAACTGGATAATAACCGATTGGTTCCGTACGCAAAGGTATTATGATTCGGGCAGCTGGCGTGCCACCTGGAGCGGTGAGGGCGGCGGAGTGCTTCTTAATCAGTGCCCGCATAATCTCGATCTTTGGCAGTGGATCTGCGGTATGCCCGTAAGAGTTACCGCCGTCTGTCATGAGGGAAAATGGCATGATATAGAGGTTGAGGACGATGTGATTATTTATGCCGAGTATGCCAATAAAGCTACCGGAACATTTATTACGACAACAGGCGATTACCCGGGAACAAACCGTCTTGAAATTACTCTTGACAGGGCAAAAATCATATGCGAAAACAACACTCTGACAGTTTTTGAGCTTGAAAAAAGCTCTATTGAGTTTTGCAATACCTCGTCACAGGGGTTCGGAAGGATCAAATACAAAAAGCATGAGGTTGAGCTTGACGGAGAAAATCCTCAGCATGTAGGAGTCTTAAACGCCTTTGCGGCAACCATTCTCAGGGGAGAGCCTCTCGTCGCCGCGGGCGAGGAGGGGATAAACGGGCTTATGATTTCCAATGCCGCGTTTCTTTCGTCTTGGTTGGGTAAAGCCGTGGAACTTCCGGTTGACGAGGAGCTTTTCTATAACGAGCTTCAGAAAAAAATCGCAGGCTCTGCAGAAAAGAAAAACATAACCTCGTCAGTTCAGAAAGATATGTCATCAACGTATTAAGCAATAGGGCGAAGTAATCACAAGTCAGGAGAAAATGATGAAACGAAACGAGAGATTTTTAAGAGCTGCTTCGTGGGCAATTGCAATTACTTTGTTTTTCGGGATTACGGCAGGCTTCACATCATCGCGCGTAAAATTAAAAAATGCCCGGGAGGATAATTTTACCGCGTCAAGTGAAGAACAGACGACGCAGACCGAAGACTCCTCGCAACATGAGAGCTCCACAAACACAACAAAAATTACCGAAAGTACAACCAAAAGTACTCCCGACTCCACAACGACAACTGAAAAAACAGTGGTTACAGCAACAGAAAAAACAACCAAAAAACAGACTGCTTCCACTACGGTGAGGATTGAAACGACACGAGTCGGTGAAAACCGTCCCGCGCCCGCGGCGGCAACGAAGAAATCATATACCGTAACCTTCAATACAGGCGGAGGTACGGCTATAGGCAGCCAAGCTGTCACAGACGGGGGTTATGTCGTAAAGCCTGCCGACCCGAAAAGACAAGGGTTCAAGTTTGAGGGATGGTACAAGGACGCCGCACTGAAACAACCTCTAGATTTTAAAAAGGACAGGGTTGCGGCAAATGTAACCGTCTATGCAAAATGGTCAACTCTTGCGGGAACCATAACATACAAAATCACATATAATCCGGGTGCGGGCGGCGGACATGTCGCGGCAACTCCACCCGAGGCAGTCGGGGGAGAGAGCGTGTTGCTAATAGTCTATCCCGACAAGGGAAAAAGAATAAAGGCAGGAACTTTAACGGTTAACGGTAATCCTCTTGACGGGCTGTCCTTTAAGATGCCGGAAAAGAATGTTATAGTTAATTGTGAATTCGAGGACGCTCCCATACCCGAGCAAGAAGGCACACGTATTAATAGAAAGTATGCGGGTGTCGGCGTTTTAGTAATTCTATGCGCTATAACGCTCATTGTTATGGGGATTGTTTTAAGAGAAAAATCGGGTTATGTCGGCGCCCCCGAGTGGACTGACGAATCAATTGTTCTTTCCGAATATCGAAAAAATGAAAATGAAAACGAATACGGGAAGAACCGGATCGCACAGGCGGACACCACGGGCGAGCAATCAGGGGAAAGCGATAGTCAAAACAAGTAAATCAAGGCAAAACCGGAGCTACCGGAGCTTTCGGCTCCGGTTTTATTTTTTAAAAGAAAGAGAAAAACACACTTGACAAAGGTGAAAAACATTGTATAATTATTCATATATATGTTGATAATAATACATTGATGGAGGCGTCGTAATTGGATAAAAATAAAATAAAAAAGGTAGTTCTTGCTTACTCGGGCGGACTTGACACATCAATCATTATTCCGTGGCTTAAGGAAAATTATAATAACTGCGAGGTTATAGCGGTATCGGGTGATGTCGGGCAGGGTACGGAGCTTGACGGTTTAGAGGAAAAAGCGATAAAAACAGGAGCTTCAAAGCTCTACATCGAGGACCTGAAAAAAGAGTTTGTTGAGGATTACATATTTCCTACTCTAAAGGCGGGAGCGGTATATGAGGGGGAGTATCTTTTAGGAACATCCTTTGCCCGTCCGGTAATAGCAAAAAGAATTGTAGAGATAGCGAAGGCGGAGGGTGCCGACGCTATATGTCACGGTTGCACCGGAAAGGGGAACGACCAGGTCAGATTCGAGCTTACTATTAAGGCTTTCGCACCGGAGATGAAAATAATAGCCCCCTGGAGGGAGTGGGACATTAAATCGAGGGAAGAGGAAATCGACTATGCCCAAGCGCATAATATTCCACTGAAGATAAACAGAGAAACAAGTTATTCAAAGGATAAGAATATATGGCATCTCTCACATGAGGGTCTTGACCTTGAAAACCCGGCAAATGAGCCGAATTACGGTAAGGAAGGCTTTCTCGAGATGTGTGTGTCACCCGAAAAGGCACCCGACACGCCTGCCTATGTAAGTATTCACTTTGATAAAGGTGTGCCGACAGCCGTTGACGGCGAAAAGCTGAGTGCGGTACAACTTGTTGAAAAGCTAAACGAATTGGGAGGAAAAAACGGTATAGGTCTTGCCGATATAGTTGAAAACAGGCTTGTGGGTATGAAGTCAAGAGGAGTGTATGAAACTCCGGGCGGCACCATATTATATAAAGCTCACGGAATACTTGAAACAATTACTCTTGACAGAGATACGCTCCATTATAAATATCTGACAGCTCAAAAGTATGCCGAGCTTGTTTACTACGGTCAATGGTTCAGCCCCTTAAAAGAAGCATTGGATGCTTTTGTAGACAAAACTCAGGAAAATGTTACGGGAGATGTAAGGTTAAAGCTTTACAAGGGCAACATTATATGCGCGGGCGTTTCATCACCTTATTCCCTCTACAGTGAGGCTTTTGCAACGTTTAATGAGGATGAGGTATATAATCAGGCAGACTCCGAGGGCTTTATCAATCTTTTCGGTCTCCCGATAAAAGTAAAAGCAATCCTTCAAAAGGAATGGAATAAAAAATAACTTAAAGGGGAAAGCGGGTGAGATTATGTCAAAGCTGTGGCAGGGCAGGACTCAGGCAAATCTTAATAAAAAAGCAGATGCTTTTAATTCGTCAATATCCTTTGACAGCAGACTGTTTAAAGAGGATATAGAAGGCTCTTGTGCCCATGCGGCAATGCTCGCGGCAAAGGGAATAATTACACGCGCCGAAGCTGATGAGATTGAAAAGGGACTTATGAGTATTCTTGAGGATATTCAATCGGGCGCGCTCGAAATAGATATGAGCGCCGAGGATATTCATATGTTTGTCGAGTCTGAGCTGACTAAACGAATAGGAGAAGCGGGAAAAAAGCTTCATACCGCAAGAAGCAGAAACGACCAGACTGCAACCGATCTTCGGCTCAACCTGAGAAGTGAGACGGACAAAATATATGCTTCGCTTGTTGGGCTGATTGATGCTTTGCAGAAAAAGGCAAGCTCTCATATTAATACTATAATGCCGGGATATACGCATCTGCAAAGGGCTCAGCCGTTAACCTTCGCCCATCATCTTTGCGCCTATGCGTTTATGTTTATGCGTGATTGTGACAGACTTAAGGAGGCAAGGCACCGCATTAACATCAATCCGTTGGGCTGTGCGGCTCTTGCGGGAACGACATACGATATAGACAGGGAAATGACGACGAGCGCTCTCGGCTTTGAGGGCTTGTCGCAAAACAGCCTTGACGGTGTATCGGACAGGGATTTTTGCGTTGAGCTGCTTTCGGATATATCCATTATAATGATGCATCTTTCGCGTATAAGCGAGGAAATAGTGCTTTGGTCGTCATGGGAGTTTAAGTTTATTGAGCTTTCAGAAGGGTATTCAACCGGCTCAAGCATTATGCCGCAAAAGAAAAATCCCGACATGGCAGAGCTTATAAGGGGAAAAACAGGCAGGACATACGGTAATCTTATAACGCTTTTAACAATGCTAAAGGGCTTGCCTCTTGCATATAACAAGGATATGCAAGAGGATAAGCAAGCGGTATTTGACAGCATAGATACGGTAAAAAGCTGCCTTGAGCTTATGAGCTTAATGATAGGCGATATGAAAGTAAACGCGGAAAATATGCGCTCGGCGGCGGCAAAGGGCTTTATAAACGCAACCGATTGCGCCGACTATCTTGTGTCAAAGGGGCTTGCGTTTAGAACGGCATATAAAACAGTAGGCTCTCTCGTTTCAAGGTGTATTGAAACAGAAAAGACTCTTGAAAGCCTGACTTTGAGTGAGTACAAAGAGTTTTCGGACCTGTTTGCCGAGGATGTTTACAAGTTTATAAAGCTTGAAAACTGTGTTAAAAAGAGAAATTCAAAGGGCGCAACCTCACCGCAATCGGTTTTATCGCAAATAGAAATGATGAAAGATTTTATAAATTCTGTTTCTAATCCGATTGCCACCACCTGAAATCCGTTACCGGAAGGGAGCTATATTATGCGGCATTTATTGAAGCTGTCCGATTTGTCCAAAGACGAATTATTCGATTTACTGTATCTTGCCGATAAGCTGAAAAGCGAAAAGAAAGCGGGGCTTAAAAGGCATTATCTTGAGGGGAAAACCCTTGGAATGATTTTTTCCAAGTCTTCAACGCGCACAAGAGTATCGTTTGAGGTGGGAATGTACGAGTTAGGCGGCTCGGCGCTGTTTTTAAGCAGTATTGATACTCAAATGGGCAGAGGTGAGCCTGTAGAGGATACCGCAAGAGTTCTTTCGAGATATCTTGACGGCATTATGATAAGAACATACAAGCAGTCGGACGTTGAATTGCTTGCAAAATACGGCACCATACCCATAATAAACGGATTGACCGATTATTGTCATCCGTGTCAGGTGCTTGCGGACCTTATGACCATCAGGGAATATAAAGGCACGACAAAGGGCAAAAAGCTTTGCTATATCGGAGACGGGAACAATATGGCAAATTCTCTTATAGTCGGAGGAATTAAATCCGGCATGGAGGTTGCGATTGCTTGTCCCCAAAATCACAAGCCCGATGCTGATATTATGAAATGGGCATCTGAGAGCGGAGAATTCATGTGTACAGAAAAAGCGCTTGAAGCCGCTGAAAACGCAGATGTTCTTTATACCGATGTTTGGGCTTCAATGGGGCAGGAGGGAGAGATGGCTCAAAGAATGAATGAATTTAAGAGCTATCAGATTAATAATGACGTTATAAAAACGGCGAAAAGAGACGCAATAGTTCTACATTGTCTTCCCGCTCACCGCGAGGAGGAAATAACGGCAGAGGTTTTCAAAGCGCATGAAGAAGAAATATTCAACCAGGCGGAAAACAGGCTTCACGCTCAAAAGGCTGTTTTGGTAACATTGATGGGCAGGTAGGTCGGCATTGCCGACCTGAATTTTTATAAGGGGAATGAACGTGAAAAAGGGTTATTTAATTCTGTCGGACGGAAAAGCTTTTGAGGGTGTGCTTTGCGGATATGAAGGCGAGGCTTCAGGCGCTCTTGCCGTTAATACAAGTTGCTGCGGATACCTGAGGGCTTTGACTTGCACGGACAATGCCGACAAAATACTTATAGACGCATTTCCGCTTTCGGGCGCTCACGCAGTGACGGGGGAAGAAATAATCAGCGAAAGCGCAGCGGTGGGATATGTTGTCAGAGAAATATGCGATATTAAAACCGACCGTTCAACCGGAACCTTAGAGGAATTTCTGCTTAAAAAGAAAATTCCTGCCTTATGCAACGTCGACACGCGCGAAATAATACGATATATCAGAAAAAACAGGATTACAGGCGCGGCAATAAGCAAAAAAGCGCCGGGGAAGGACTGTTCTCTTAAGTTCCCCTCAAAATATACCTGTCCTTTTTCGGGTAAAGCTCCCCTGTTCAACGGAAAAGGGGCAAGGAAGCGCGCCGAAGAAATAAAGAAAATCAAAAAAACCCTTTTAATAGGTTCAGGACCCATTGTAATAGGGCAAGCGGCAGAATTTGATTATGCGGGAACGCAGGCATGCCGTGTACTCAAGCAGGAGGGAATAGAGGTTGTCCTTGTCAATCCTAATCCTGCGACTATTATGACTGATAAGATTCTTGCGGACCGAATTTATCTTGAGCCGCTTACCCTTATCACAATAAAAAGAATAATTGTAAAAGAAAAACCCGACAGTCTGCTTGCGGGACTTGGAGGACAGACGGGTCTTACGCTTGCAATGCAGTTGTCAAAAGAAGGCTTTCTTAAAAAAAACAATGTAAGGCTTTTGGGGACCCGGGCAGAATCTATATGTAAGGCAGAGGACAGGCGGCTATTTAAGGCGACTATGAATAGTATAGGTCAGTCTACTATTCCGTCAGATATTGCCGAAGATATTGAAACTGCCTTAAAAGTTGCTCAAAATATCGGCTATCCCGTTATTATTCGTCCCGCATTTACACTTGCAGGTTCCGGAAGCGGTGTGGCAAATAACCCCGAACAAATGAGAGCTCTTGCCAAAACAGGACTTACAGCGTCTCCCATATCACAAATACTCGTTGAAAAAAATATATTCGGCTGGAAAGAAATCGAGTTTGAGGCAATTCGCGACAGGCAGGGTAACGCCATTGCCGTATGCTCAATGGAAAATATAGATCCCGTCGGTGTACATACCGGGGACAGCATAGTGGTAGCGCCTGCTCTTACACTTACCGACAGGGAATATAATATGCTAAGAGAAGCTACCCTAAAAATTGTCGATGCCCTTGGGATAATCGGTGGATGCAACTGCCAATATGCGCTGTGTCCCGACAAAACGCAGTACGCCGTAATAGAGGTAAATCCACGCGTGTCGCGCTCGTCTGCGCTCGCAAGCAAGGCTACGGGATATCCCATTGCAAAGGTTACCGCAAAGCTTGCTTTAGGCTATACTCTTGACGAAATTAAAAACGAGATAACAGGCAGGACGAGCGCCTTTTTTGAGCCCTCGCTCGATTATGTGGTTTTAAAGTTCCCGAAATGGCCTTTTGATAAATTTTTCGGTGCAAACAGGAGTATCGGGACTCAAATGAAGGCGACGGGTGAGGTAATGTCAATAGCGCCTTCATTTGAAATGGCTCTTATGAAGGCGGTTAGAGGTGCGGAAATTTCGCTTGATTCTTTAGAGGCTTCCTCCGATAAAAGCATCCCCGTCGCAAAAAGGCTGAAAAACATCGATGATAAGCGACTGTTTACGATATACGAGGCTTTAAAAAGCAATATTGACGAAGATGAGATTTGTGATATTACACGCATTGACCGCCTGTTCATCAGAAAGATAAAAAACCTTGTTTGTTTTGAGAAAAGCATTTCAGGTAAAGAAATTAACAATATCTCTTATATCAAGGGCAAAAAGCTCGGCTATACGGACGAAGCCCTTAAAAGGATATCGGGCAGCGCCCTGCCCGCTTCGAACAAAGCCTCATATAAAACGGCGGACAGCTGTTCGGGTCGCCTCGATACGGTAATTCCTTATTTTTACAGCACCTATGACGAGAAATGCGAATCAAGGGAATGGAAGCGCAGCAAAAAGCCTGTAATTTTAGTTCTCGGTTCGGGTCCTATCAGAATAGGGCAGGGCATAGAGTTTGACTATTCATGTGTACATTGCGTATGGACCTTGAAAGAGCTGGGATATGAAGTTGTTATAATAAACAACAACCCCGAAACCGTTTCAACGGACTATAATACGGCAGACAGGCTGTATTTTGAGCCTTTATGCCCCGAGGATGTTATGAATATAATAGAGGTTGAAAAGCCCGTCGCAGTCGTAGTTGCCTTTGGGGGGCAAACAGCGATAAGACTTGCGAAAATGCTTGACGAAAAAGGAATAAAAATACTCGGAACCTCTGCCGAAGGAATTGATATTGCAGAAGACAGGGAACGCTTTGATAAGCTGCTCGAGAAATTCGGCGTCAGCCGTCCGCAGGGCATGGGAGTTATGACAAAAGAACAGGCGTTTGAAGCTGCCGTAAAGCTCGGCTATCCCGTCCTGCTTCGCCCCTCCTATGTTATAGGCGGTCAAAATATGATTATTGCACGCACAAGCGGGGATATTGACAGATATATGGATATTATTCTTGCAGATAAAATAGAAAACCCCGTGCTTGTTGACAAATATATGGAGGGACCCGAGCTTGAGGTAGATGTAATATCGGACGGTAAAGACGTTCTTATTCCCGGAATAATGCAACACATCGAACGTGCGGGCGTTCATTCGGGTGACTCGATTGCCGTTTATCCTCCATACAATATTAATGATAAGATGCTTCAAACCCTTGTTGATTTGTCCGGGAGGCTTGCGCTTGCCTTGGGGACAAAGGGGCTTGTAAACATACAGTACCTTTTATATCAAAATGAGCCGTATGTTATTGAAGTTAACCCCAGAGCGTCAAGAACAGTTCCTTACATAAGCAAAGTATCAGGCGTTCCCATGGTAGAGCTTGCCGCCAAGGTAATGGTGGGGAAAGCGCTGAAGGACTTAGGGTACGGCACGGGACTTTACAAATCGCCGCCTTATTATGCGGTAAAGGTACCCGTTTTCTCCTTTGAAAAGCTTGTTGACGTAAACTCCTATCTCGGACCTGAAATGAAGTCTACAGGTGAGGTTTTGGGCATTGGTAAAACTATTAAAGAAGCGCTTTTTAAGGGGCTTACCTCGGCAAATATCAGCATTCGTGTTCCGTTTTCGGGCGAAAGAGTAGGGGTTTTCCTGAGTGTCGACGGGAATGATTTATTTGAGGTTGTGGGTGTTGCGAAAAAGTTTGACGAATTGGGCTTCGGACTGTATGCAACAAAGGAAACGGCAAAATCCATATCAAGACTGGGAATAAATGTTACACGAGTTCACGGAATGAGGGATGTGGACGGGGCATTTTCTTATCTTGAAAAAGGAAATATAAGCTATATTATATATACCGGAGCCTTGGAGGACTCGACTCTCGAGGACTATATTGCGCTTCACCGAAGAGCGGTTCAGCTTGGAATTCCTTGTCTTACCTCTCTTGATACCGCAAATGCTCTTGCGGATATTATCGGAGCAAGATATAATGAGAGTAATACGGAGCTTATAAATATTAATAGTATGCGTTCCGAACGCGCGAGAATAAAGTTTACAAAGATGCAAGGCTCGGGCAATGATTATATTTTTATTGAAAACCTCAAAAACGAAATAGCGTTCCCCGAGGCACTTTGCATAAGCTTATGTGACAGGCATTACGGTATCGGAGCGGCGGGTATAGTGCTTATAGAAAATTCCGATACTGCTGATATGAAAATGCGCATATTTAACACAGACGGCAGTGAGGGACAAATGGCAGGCAACAGCATTCGATGTTTAGGGAAATATCTTTATGATAACGGCTTAGTCAGAAAAGAGGAAATGGACATTGAAACCGCGAGCGGAATAAAACACCTGAAGCTTTATATCGGAAACGCAAGGACAACATCCGTTTGTGTTGATATGGGAAAGACATCGCTCAAAGCAGCCGATTTACCTACAACATTGGAGGTGGAGGAGGTTGTTGACTATCCCTTAACAATAGATTCCCATAACTATAAGATTACTTGCGTGTCTGTTGGAAATCCCCATTGTGTAGTTTTTTGCGGCAGAGTAGACGACATAGATATGGAGAAAATCGGACCCTTGTTTGAAAGGGCTGAAGTATTTCCTGAGAGAATAAACACGGAGTTTGTCAGAATTGTTAACGCAACAACAATCAAAATGCGCGTGTATGAAAGGGGTAACGGGGAAACATTAGCATGCGGAACGGGAGCGTGCGCGGCGGTTGTTGCCGCAACAAGGCTCGGGCACTGTAAAAAAGGCGAGGATATAACCGTAAAGCAAAAAGGCGGCGACCTTGTCGTGAACTATACAGACGAAAGAGTATTGCTGACAGGTGACGCCGTAAGGGTTTTTGACGGTAATATAAAGTATTAGGAATTTTGGGGTGATTTTTTGATAAAAATTATGACATTTAATATCCGTTGCGCAGATGTTAAGGGCGTTACCTGGGAGGAAAGAAGAGGACTTGTTTCACAGCAAATTTCTGATGTTCTTCCGGATAGTGTAGGGCTTCAGGAGGCCCATACGGGATGGATGGATTATCTGATTGAGGAACTTGCGGATAAATACGATTACATAGGAGTCGGCAGGGAAGACGGAAAGCGCGAAGGCGAATTCACCTCAATATTTTATCTCAAAGAAAAATACGAAGTAAAAGACAGCGGGAATTTCTGGCTTTCCGAAACACCTGATGTGCCGTCGAAGGGATGGGACGCGGCGTGTACAAGAATTTGTACATGGGCAAAGCTTGCTGACAGGAAAACCGGAAAGGAATATGTTCATATAAACACTCATTTTGACCACAGGGGGAGACAGGCGCAGCTTAAAAGCGTTTATATGATTCACGAAAAAGCGAAGGAATTTGAAGCTTTGCCTGTAGTTTTTACTGCTGACCTGAATATTCTTGAGGGCAGCGATATTTATCTGAAAATGGTGTCATCCCTTCTGAAGGATTCAAAGCATTTAGCCGCGGACACTATGAGCTGTTTAACCTTCCACAACGCTTTTCCCAAAAAATTCAAGGACTATGTAATAGACTATGTTCTTGTTAACCGTCATGTAACACCGAAGGTATACAAAGTGATAACACAAGGTATTGACGGTCGGTTTGTATCTGATCATTATCCTGTCTACGCAGACTGTGAAATATAAATTAAGCGTCTTTTTGACTGTTTGATATATTGACAGTGCAATTTTTGTGTGGTAGCATAAAATCGTATAAATGTGATTTAAAAAGGAAGGGTTATCTATGAAAAGTAAGCTTTTAAGGATGCTGCTGCTAACCGCGCTTGTAATTGCTTTAGGGGCGGTATTCACTCTTGCGGTAAGCGCAGCGGGCGAAAACCTTATAATAACAAATCCCTACGAGAATGTCGATTGGGACACATGGCATGCATACAAGACACAGCTTCATTGCCATACGCTGGCGAGCGACGGAGATATACAGCTAAACGATGTTGTGGAAATTCACTATGCTCTTGATTACGATATAGTTGCGATAACAGACCACGCGACTGTAAGCAAGGGCTGGACTACTCCGCCACAAACCATACCGCTATTCAGGCTTGTTAAATATGAACGCACTAAAATGGCCCCGGTAATTCCCCTTACACAAGAAAGATATGATGAAATTACTAACGGTGTAGGTCGTGACGGCAGGGGCATGCTCGCAGTTGAAAAAGGGGTTGAGTTAAACGGCGCGGTTCCCAGTAACAGCCATTTAACGGGATATTTTGCCGATTACGGTCAAGGACTTTTCGGCGTTGACGGGGACTATGAGACTCCCGTGCGGGAAAACGGGGAAGCGGGCGGAATTACTATGCTCTCGCATCTCGGAAATTATTATGAATATCACGAGGAAACGTATCCCAATATGGAAAACGATGAAAAGCTGATTAATAAATTCGCTAATATTTTTCTAAAGTATCCAACCTGCGTCGGAATGGATATAAACAGCGGTACCGATTCTCATACCTTCAGGGATAGGAAGCTTTATGACAATATTCTTCAAAAAACCATTCCCAACGGCGTTACACCCTGGTGCTTCACCTTCAGCGACGCACATCAGGCAGGTCAGTATGACAGGGCATTTACCGTTCACATGATGCTCGAAAGGACAAACGAGGAGCTTCGTCGCAGTATGCAGGAAGGCACGCTGTTTGCCATTTCTCGCCATGCAAGAACGGAGCTTGGAGAGGATTTTGTCGGCGAGGGAGCTTATCCCATAGTGACAAGAGTAGAGGTTGATGAGGACGAGGATACAATTGAGCTGACTTGTGAGAACTGTAACGAGGTAATATGGGTTGCTGACGGTGTGGAGATTGCAAGGGGCGCCGTAATAGACTTAAATGATTACGAATGGGGGATAACCTCCTATGTAAGAGCATACCTTACAGGCGGCGGCGGAATATGCTATGTTGAGCCGTTTACAGTTCAAAGAGAAGGCGTCCCGTATGACAGTGTAGAGGTTCCGGACGAATTCGCTCAGGAGGATTTTTTGAGATTACTCGTCACGGTATTAGACGAAATGTTTTTTAAGAACAGCATGATTATTAACCTATTTAAGCAATACGCTCTCGGGCTTGCTTAAGGAGGTAACAGACCTGTAATATTATGTTCGACAGCATTTTACCAAGATGTCATGGTAGTGCGATAAATCGCTAAAATACGTGGTTTTAATGGTTACAAAAAGATTACACAATAGTTACAATAAGGAGTTATTATTGTGTTTGTTTTCACCTTGTGATATTATGTACGAGGTATTTTATCAATACTATAAATACAATTACTTAGGAGGAATACCATGTTAAGCAAGAAAAAAATTGTAGCTTTGCTTCTGGTTCTTGCGCTTACCCTTACTGTTGTAGCGACATCCTGCAACCTTACAGGCGGCAAAGGTCCATCCGGCACCCTGGTTATTGGAACAAGCGACTTCGAAGAAAAGTTTAACCCGTTCTTCGTTGAGAACGCGTATGATATGCAAGTTATGGACCAGATCTTTGTGTCGGTTCAGAAAATCAACGCTGACAATACCCTTATCGACTGGGGCGGCAACATCTCTTATGAACAAGTCCAAGCACAGGACGGACACACACAGGTTAAGTATACCGTTAAGCTTAAGCCCGGTATGAAGTTTACCGACGGTGAGCCTGTCACAATCGATGATGTTATTTTCTATTACAAGGTTATTTCTGACCCCGGCTATGACGGACCTTCAAGCACATTCCCGCTTACAGTAGATATAGTAGGACTTAAGGAATACTATTATGACGACGCATCCTACAGCGAAAAAATTGCTCAGATTACAAAAGATGTCGAGGCAGAATATGCTGCGGATGTTATTTCGGAAAAGGATTTTATAGACTATCTTGTAGCTACCAATCTTGAGGGTTGGTGGGATGGAGATCCCGCCGGTTTTGTCGACACCGATTATACCTGGTCCGATTATATTAAAGATGAGGGCTTTGGAGACGAGCTTGCCAAGATTGACGCTAAAAACGCTCAGGCTATGCTTAATCTCCTTGCCAAGGTAGAATACGAGAAATATGCATCAGCATATGATCCGCAGACATATTACCAAAACAAGGCGGAGAAAGAATACATTAAGGGCAACCTTGATAACGGTATAACGGTTGCCGATATCTCAGGCATAACCAAAGTAGATGACTTAACCTGCACGGTTCTCTTTGATTCTGTTGATATTTACGGAGACCGTAACGTTAATGCTATTCTTGTTCCCGAGCACTATTACGGGAAGGATTTCAAGAAGGGCGATGTTTCTTCAATAAAGGCAAATATGGGTTCTCCTATCGGCTCAGGTCCGTTTAAGTGGGTAAGCTTTGCCGACAATATTGCTACTTGCACAGCAAACAAAGATTATTTTGAAGGTACGCCAAAGCTTGAATTCGTAAAATGGCAGTATGTTCCTGATGCCGATATAATGACCGCCCTCGCATCCGGAGAGATTGACATAGCAAATCCCAGCGCAGATAAAGAATTAATTGAAACCATTGACAAAAATCAAAACCTTGCATATGACCTTATGGACAATAACGGTTACGGCTATCTTGCAATTAACTCTAAAAATGTAACAGACGTGAACGTTCGCAGAGGCTTGCTTAGCCTTATGAACCGCGGACCTTCCGTTAAGGGTTATTACGGTAATATTGCCGATGTTATTGAGCGCCCGATGACCACAACTCTTGCAGAGTATCCCGATGGGGCTACTGTTAAGTATCCTTATGACCCTGCAAAGGCGCTTGAGTTCTTCAAACAAGGCGGTTACACCCAGAAGGACGGCAAGCTTGTCAACGCTTCCGGGAAACAGCTTTCCGTTAACGTTTACATCGGCGGCGAAGGCATAGGAGACCACCCGGGTTACGCTATGCTTACTCAGGCAGCTGCCGACCTGAAGGATTTAGGCGGCGAGCTTATTATTCAGGACGTTCAATTTTCTGTTCTTCAGGCTGCTATGAATGACGGCTCGGCAGATATGTTCGTACTCGCCTGGGGTGAAAGCAACACATGTGACCAGTCCACCATTTATATGACAAACGGCGGACAGAACAGAACAGGTATAAGCAACAAAGATCTTGATAAGCTTCTCACAGAAATTCCGAAGACTATAGACCTTGCGGAGAGAAAAGCCAAGGTTGCCCAGGCTCTTGATATAGTTATGGACGAAGCTGTTGAGCTCCCGCTTTATCAGAGAAAGAATATGCTTGTATACAACGTTGCCGCAGTTGACCAAACAACGCTTCCAGAAACGTCAACATACTGGACTTACGAGAAGGTTCTTTGGAAGGTTGCGATGAAACCGGTGACAGACGCCTCCACACCCTCTGCAAAGGACACTTCGGCTTCTGCTGCCGACACCTCAAGCAGCTTTGAAACTGATACCTCAGCGGGATAAAATAAAAGAATAAAGAAGTATTACTGATTGGTCTCATATCCCACCTGATATATCAGGTGGGATATATAATTAGAAAGAGGGAAAACAAATGCGGCAATATATCTTCAGAAGAGTGATGATAAGCTTTATAGTGCTTATCGGAGTCTCAATATTGCTTTACGCTTTGGTTAGATTGATGCCGTCAGACTTTATAGACATGACTACCGCCGGAAATGTTAAGATGTCTGATGAGGTAAGGGAAAGTCTGAAGGAAGCATACGGTCTTGATAAAGGCATCGTTGAGGGATATATTTCCTGGATTTGGTCTGCGCTTCACGGCGATTTGGGAATTTCGTTTATTTATCGAAAGCCCGTAACAGAAATTATTGCGAAATATGCACCTATCACATTTGCGGTTGCATTTATAGCACTTGTATTTGAGGTTCTCGTTGCCGTTCCTTTGGGTATTGCGGCAGCGAAGAGACAGTACTCAAAAATGGATTATATAATAGTATCTTTCGCATTCATGGGGATATCACTGCCGATATTCTTTTTTGCACAAATACTAAAGCGTGTCTTCGGCTTTTACGGACTTGATATCCTTCCCGTTTCGGGAATGCTTACCGCAAGAGCGACATATGTATCGTTTACCTTTACAAAGCTTCTTGATTACGCACGGCATCTTGTCCTTCCGATATCGTGCTTCGTTATTACGAGTGTCGGCGGACTTCTGCGTTATACCCGAACTAATATGCTTGAGGCTCTTAATGCCGATTATGTGAGGACGGCAAGGGCGAAAGGTTTACCTGAAAAGAAGGTTATAAACAAGCACGCTTTCAGGAACACGCTTATACCCGTTGTCACAATGGTCGGCGGAATGCTGCCCTCGCTCTTTTCCGGGGCGGCTATCACCGAAAGCCTGTTCGGTCTTGACGGTTTGGGTAAAATCGCTCTTGAAGCTTCTTACAGAGCTGATATACCTTATTTAATGGGCTTTAATATGTTCCTTGCCATCCTGACGCTGGCAGGAACTCTTATTGCAGATATTCTTTACGCCGTAGTTGACCCGCGCGTAAAGTATTGAGGAGGTGTGGGTAAGTGGATGATTTATTAAAACGCAATGCACAGGGCGAAGAAGAGCTTGAAATGAATCAGGTAATCTTATCGCCGACTCAGCTTGTAATGAAACGATTCGCGAGAAATAAGCTTGCGATAATGGGGCTGTGCGTTCTTCTATTCATGACGCTTTTCTGCTTCCTTGGACCTGTAATATCGCCCTTAAGGTACGGAGAAACAGAGCTTTTTTACATTGATCCCGACACCGGCGAGGAAATCAGAATGAGTGAAAAGGATAGGCTGTCAACCGCTATTCTTTATACTAAAGGAGAGATGTCCGTAAGGCATCCTCTCGGGACGGATAAGGGCGGAATGGATATGCTCACGCGACTTATGTACGGCGGAAGAGTGTCGCTTTTAGTCGGGTTGTGTGTTGTGTTCGTCGAGCTGTTAATCGGTGTAACGCTTGGGGGTATAGCCGGGTATTACGGCGGAAAAATAGATATGCTGATAATGCGCCTTGTTGAAATATTCTATTCGGTACCCTTTATTCCGTTAATGCTGATTTTATCCTCTATTATGATTTCGCTTAAGATATCGCCTCAATACAAGATTTATTATATTATGTTCGTAATGGGAGTTCTTTATTGGGCGAGCGTCGCCAGAATGATAAGAGGAAACATTCTCTCGCTTCGTGAGATGGAATACATGCAAGCGGCGGAGGCAATGGGAATCAGGACGTCGCGCAAGATATTCCGTCATCTTATTCCAAACGTTATGCCTATTATTATTGTTATGGCTACTATGGATTTGGGTGCAATAATTCTCACTGAGTCAACGATGAGCTTTTTGGGAGTAGGAGTTGCCGCGCCTTACGCATCCTGGGGCAATATGGTTCAGGCGGTAACAGATAAAACCGTTATGGAAAATTACCTTAACATCTGGGTCCCGCCCGGGCTTTGTATTCTTCTTACGGTGCTGGCATTCAACTTCGTCGGTGACGGTTTGCGTGATGCGTTTGACCCGAAAATGAAAAGGTAGGTGAGAGTATGGGGGACAAAAAGAATAATACCGCGCGACTTCGTGAAATTAAGCGGTTTAACAACAAAAAATACAGGGAGCATACAAAGCTTTCCCGTCGCAAAAATATTGAGCCTTCGCAGTATCTCACCGAAATGAAAAGTCCGGACAGTATACTTGAAATTGAAAATCTTTGCACGTATTTTTATACGGATGTAGGAACGGTGAAGGCAGTTGACGGAGTTACCTTTAATGTTCCCAAGGGGAAAACTGTCGGAGTTGTGGGTGAATCGGGCTGTGGAAAATCCGTTATGAGCCTTTCCGTAATGCGTCTTTTACAGGAGCCGCAAGGTCAGATAGCTTCAGGTGAGATAAGATTCAGACAAAGCTCGGAAAACAGAGCCGTAAACATCCCCAATCTCCCCTTAAAGGAGATGCAGAAAATCCGCGGTAATGAGATTTCGATGATATTTCAAGAGCCCATGACGACATTAAATCCGGTTTTCTCAATAGGAGCTCAGCTTGATGAGAGCATACTCCTTCATAACAAGGGAATAAGCAAGAAGGATGCCGCAAAACGAAGCATAGAAATGCTTGAGCTTGTAGGAATAGCAAGAGCCGAGGGTATATATAAAGGCTATCCGCATGAGCTTTCGGGAGGGATGAGGCAGAGAGTCGTTATAGCTATGGCGCTTTCCTGCAATCCCGAGATAATTATTGCAGACGAGCCGACCACGGCGCTTGATGTTACTATACAAGCCCAGATACTCGACCTTCTGCGTGACCTTAAGAATAAAATAAACGCTTCGATTATTCTTATTACGCATGACTTGGGAGTCGTAGCGGAAATGGCGGATTTTGTAGTCGTAATGTATGCCGGAAGAATAGTTGAACAAGGTACTGCCTCGGACATATTTCATAACCCGCAGCATCCGTATACGGTAGGTCTTATGAAATCAAGACCAACCTCCCACGGGCAACAGGAAAAATTATATTCCATTCCCGGAAGCGTTCCCAATCCTACAGATTTGCCTGATTTTTGCTACTTTAAGAACCGCTGCGAGTTCTGTATGGATATATGCGGGCAGAAATATCCGCCCTTATACAAGCTTTCTAACACTCACAAAGCTGCATGCTATCTGTGTAAGGACGAAAAATCAAAATTTGAGGGAGGTGTTTTTAGTGAATGAAAACATTATTACCGTAGAAAACCTAAAAAAATACTTTCCCATAAAATCCGGAATTCTTCAAAAAACCATAGGCAATGTAAAGGCTGTTGACGACGTCAGCTTTTCTATTAGAAAAGCACAAACCTTTGGACTGGTCGGCGAGTCAGGTTGCGGTAAAACAACTATCGGCAGAACTATTTTAAGGCTCACAGAGCCAACCGATGGTAAATGCATTATAGACGGTAAAGACATATTTGCCCTTAAAAAATCACAATTGCGCCCGCTGAGAACTAAAATGCAAATTGTTTTTCAAGACCCGTATTCCTCACTTGACCCGAGAATGCCTGTAGGTGAAATAATCGGCGAAGCGGTAAGAGAGCACAACCTTGTATCAAAAAGCGATTATCGTGATTATATTGTAAACATTATGCAATCATGCGAGCTTAGACCTTATCATATAGACCGCTACCCTCACGAGTTTTCGGGAGGCCAGCGCCAGCGGATTTGTATAGCCAGGGCTTTGGCAGTAAACCCCGATCTCATAGTTTTGGATGAGCCTGTTTCAGCTCTTGACGTTTCCATTCAAGCTCAGATAATCAATTTGCTTAAGGAGCTTCAGGCAAAAAGAGGACTGACATTCTTATTTATTTCGCATGACCTATCCGTTGTAGAGTATATTTCCGAGGTTGTTGCGGTAATGTATTTAGGTTCAATAGTTGAAATGGCTTCCAAGAAAGAGCTGTTCAAGCATACCATGCATCCGTACAGCAAAGCACTGCTTAGCGCCGTACCGGTGCCTAACCCCGATATTAAAATGGATAGAGTAATATTACAGGGTGATATTCCGTCCCCTGCAAATCCCCCGCAAGGGTGCAAATTTCATACTCGCTGTCCCGATTGCATGGAAATGTGCAAAACAAAGATTCCCGAATATAAGGATTACGGTAGCGGTCATTACTGCGCATGTCATTTGTATAACAAATAGTATTATAATTCTGTTTGACTAAGAAGCCGCCTTTTCTGTTAATTGACATAAAGGCGGCATTATGTTATTCTTTTTTTGTATTTTTAGGAGGCGGTAATATGGTGAACAAGCTCAAGGAAATTCTTTGTTGGTCCCCCGTTAATGCTACAAAGGACATCGGGCCTTACTCAAATAAAGAACGCAATTATTTTCTCCTGGGCATGTTAGGGCAAAACATAATCTACTCAATAGTCGGTTCGGTAGTTCAGGTTTTTTATACTGATATATTACTCGTTCCCGCCATCGCGATAAGCTTTGTAATGGGTATATCACGAATTTGGGACGGGGCAAACGATCTTTTCATGGGCACTGTTGTGGACAAAACTCACACAAGATGGGGGAAGTGCAGACCTTATCTTAAGTTTGTTCCTATCCCTGTCGCAATAGCGACGGTTTTAATGTTCCTGCCCGTTACTAATACTTCCGTAACATTTAGAATTATCTATATAATTTTCAGCTTTCTTCTTTGGGAAACGCTTTACACTCTCGGAGATATTCCCCTTTGGGGAATGACCTCTCTTATGACATCAGAGGAACAGAAACGGGCAAAGCTCATTTCGGCAGCTCGTATTGTCGGTAGCTTAGGAGCAATCTTTGTTGTTGCCTTTTACCCTATAAAGGACGCCTTAGGTGCGATTGATTTAGGCCTTTTCAGCAACACGGGTAAAGCAAACTCAGACCTTACATATTTTTCAGAGCCTCAGGGTTATTTGTTTGCCATAATTCTCATTGCCATAGCAGGAGGAACTCTTTTCAGGCTTCCCTTTGCACATGTGCGCGAGAGAATACAACAAGCCCCGAAAGAGAAGGATACAAATTTCAGGCAGAATTTAAGGCTGATGTGGGAAAACAAGCATTATGTCCGCGTTATGCTTGCAAGCATTCTCGGATGCACTAAGAATATTATGCTCAGTGCAGGAATTTATTTTTGCAAATGGGTTCTCGGAAACGGAGGGGACGAGTCAGTTTTTCTGATAATGCTCGGAGGACCGTTCCTTGTGGGTATGTTAATATCAATGAACAGAAGCACTTGGTTTGCAAACAAGTTTACGAAAAAAAGGATGTATCTTTTATCCTCATACCTCAATGCGGTGCCGTACATATTACTCTTTATAATTGGGTATAAGAGTCTTCCCTTTGTAGCTGTTATGCTTGCCATAGGCGGCTTTATGACGGGCTTTTCGACTGTCTACAATACAACAATGATTGCAGACAGCGTCGATTATATGGAATGGAAAAAGGAAAAGAGAAATGACGGCGTTTTCTTCAGCGGAATGAATTTTATTGCCAAGCTTTCTGCAGCTGTGACGGCAATTATAGTCAATGTGATGTTCCACTTAGTTGACTATACAAAGACAATTGACGCGCTTACCGATTCAATTGCCGACGCCGCCTTAAAGGGACAGACTTATTCTCTTAATTTTGCTCAAGCCTATCCGCAAATCACAACGGCAATGTTTGCTCTTATTACCTTGATTCCCGCCGCGGGTTGCATTCTTCAAGCACTGCCGATTCACGGCTATTCTCTTACGGAGAGCATTCACTCAAAAATCCTTAATGAGCTTGAGCAAAGACGTTCAAAGCAAAGTGGTGACGAAAATTAAACAAAACGGATATAATAATAGCATTAATCTAAAAGACAAAAGGAAGTCAGCGCCTTGAAAAAGAAAATCAGGACAAAGGTTATAAACCTTGTAATGATAACGGTGGGAAGCCTTTGCTATGCTGCCGGTATAGCTCTTTTTCTTGAGCCTAATGACCTTGCTCCCGGCGGAGTATCAGGGCTTTCCATTATAATCCATGAGTTGTTTCCCGTACTTTCGACAGGAACTTGGATAATAATTTTTAATTTACCTATTCTTGCCTTAGGAGTTTATAAATTCGGGATTCGTTTTTTCATTACCTCAATTTATTCGGTTGCCCTTTCCTCCCTTGCTATCAATGTCTTATCAAAACATATCGGAGGAATTACCAAGGAAACCCTATTAGCCTGTGTGGCAGGCTCGGTGCTTGTTGCCTTCGGATTGGGACTTGTTTTCAAAGGGGGAGCCACGACGGGCGGTGCGGATATTATAGTAAAGCTTTTGAGACTAAAGCTGCGTCATATTGACACGGGCATGACTTTTCTTGTGATAGACAGCGCAATAGTCGCCCTTTCAGGGCTTGTTTTTAAGAGCTTTAACATAGCTCTTTATGCTGAAATTGCGGTATTCATACAAATGCTCGTTATAAACTTCACGCTTTACGGCTCCGATGAAGCGAGGCTGATATATATAATAAGTGACAAAAAGGATTTGATTGCAGAAAGGCTACTTGCGGAGCTTGACACGGGTGCGACCTTTCTGAAGGGTACGGGTGCCTATACGGGCGATGAAAAGCAGGTGTTAATGTGCGTCTTAAAAATGCGTTCACTTCCAAAGGCAAAGGACATTGTGGCGTCCTTTGACCTAAATGCTTTTATGGTTGTTACAAGAGCTACCTCGGTATTTGGAGAAGGGTTTAAGGCTCACGGAGAAGAAGAGTTATAATTATATCCTTAGAGGGAGAAATATGGTACATAAAGGACGTCCTGCTATTACACAAGGCAGAGAGAAAAGAGAAATACGAGTATATGATTTTCTTGATTTACTCCTTATAGATTACGAGACTGCCGACCATTCCGTTGCTGCGGATATGGAGGCATGCCGTCAGGTTGAAAGGTTACTGAAAGTATCAATATGTAAAAATCTTTTTCTTTGTAACAGACAGAAAACCGCCTTTTATCTTTTAATGCTTCCGGGGGAAAAGCCTTTCAAGACAAAGGAGTTATCCTCACAAATCGGCAGTTCGAGACTATCCTTCGCCGAAGGAAGGGATATGGAAAAGTACTTGGATACCTCTCCGGGAGCCGCAAGTATTTTCGGGCTAATGAATGATAAGTACAGTGATGTCAAACTTCTGGTAGACGAGGATTTACTGAAGGAAGCTTTTTTAGGCTGCCACCCATGTGTAAACACGTCTACCGTAAAAATCCGTTCAACCGATATATTCGGGAAATTTCTCAGCGCTGTCAACCATAATTATACGACTGTCAGGCTCGTGGGAGCCGATTGAATATTAAACGGTATTCATCTGCGGGACGAATACCGTTTTTAATCAGCCTTGGGGGAAAAGCTCCATCATTTTTTCGTCCGAAAGGTCAAAGAAGTTTCGCAATTCTTTAATGGCGTACTCTCTGCGTTTTTGAACCACTGTACGCAGGCCGTCAGACTCAAACTTCCAGTTCTCATATGTGTCGTCGGGCCATCTTTGGGAGGCGTTCTTAATTTCAAGGTCTGCCTCGTTTAATATTTTATCAAGAATTGCGGTCATTCTTTCGGGCATAAACGCTGTGTTTAACAGCTCTGCATAACGGCTTATAAATTTTTGCCGAAACGTGTCATTCTTTATAAGCGTACACTGTAAAAAAGTTGAGAAGTTGTTTCCGCTGCCGTGCCCTCCGGGATTAAACAGGCTATTCAATGCGTTGAAATTACCGTTCACCGAAAACGAGCTTAAGGATGTGTCCATGTCAAATATGACCCACTTAAATTTATCGTCCTTTCCGTACCCTCTGTAAAACTTAATATTACCCGTATCGGAATTTGCAAGGAATATTTCAAATATCAAGTAATCTATGTAATTGTCAACATCCATCCGGGAGCAAATGTAATTGTATACAGAGCCGTCCTTTATATTATGGCTTTTTAAGTACGAAATCATTTCTTTATAACGCTTCATAGAGCCTGCAAGCTCAAAGTAATCGCCTTTGACAATATCAATAGCGTCTTTATCTATGTTTTCGTGTGATTCAAAGTAGCTTTCGTTGATTTTTTCTCTAAGGTCGTAGTATCCCCAATACTTGCCGTTGATATAAAGTGCCACAGGCTGATAATCCATTGAGGCAATATTCGAATAGCCCTCTATTACCTCACGGCAATAGGGGTCCCTGATTTTCGTTTTCCACTGGTCCTGACCGCCTGCCCGCAGCACAAGGTCACTTACAACGGTTACGGGATTTCCCTTAAAAAAGGGATAAGTAAGCTCGCTAATCCCGTAACCGTCCCGAAGATGAATGGCAAGCGATTTCTGGTCATAAGCTCTCGAATACTGTCCGAACACGCAAATCCCCGCCGTAAACTCAAGCTCCTTCTTTCCGTCTGCAAAATATTCAATACGGGCCTTACGCTCCCAATCCTTCCAAAAATTCGCTCCGAGATAGGGGAACTCGTCCCCCCTGTATCCCGGTCCGTTTGCTAAAATTCCGTTTTCATAGCTAAACAGATCATCGTTCTGGCAGGATATGCAGACAACGGGCAATGTGTGATTTAGGTCAACGATATATGTTGCCGCTGCACTGTCACTCGGGAGAAGCGTATCCGAAAATGCGGCTGCCCTGAGAGTTATCGTGCCGCTAAGCTCAAGAGGTGCAGAATAAAGCTGTGAGTTTTGCGTAGGTTCGCTTCCGTCAGTTGTATAGCGTATCTGAGCATTTTTTGTTTTTGTGCTGATAGTAACAATATCCCCCGCACGGGCGAACCCTCCGTCTGAAGAAAAGACGGGAGGCGCCGTGTAAGCGTTGTATTTTACAGTGCTGTTTACCTTGCCGGGCGTTGGCAGGTCATAGAAAAAGCGTTGAGCGCTTTCACTCCTTCCGCTTGTTACTCCCGGCTTTAGCTTGCCCGATGAAAAACAATCTAATAAATCACCGTCCGGTCTTAAAAGATATAATTCCTCTCCTGCACTGTCAATCGTAAAGGGCGCATAGTAATCGGATTTTTTCTCATTTGCAGTCTTTTTGTCCGAAGCGTTAATTACAGTATATCCGTGTGCCGGAATGGACAGGTTCGAAAAAAAATGCACGGTTCCGGTAAGGTTTTTACAAAGCCCGTATCCTTTAAGGCTTACGGGCTTGTCTGTGTTATTATAAAGCTCTATCCAATCATATAAGGTTTTATCCTTGTTCCCGATTTCAAAGGCGGCGGAAACCTCCGATATATAAATTTCTCTTTCGGTAAAGGGTATCTCCATAGAAAGCTGAGTAAACCCGGTTGTGTTGTTCTGTGCGCCGGGAGTCGGTCTTGCAAAGAAAAAATACTGTGAAGCGTCAAGACTTCTGCCGTACGAGGTGTTTTCTTTCAAATCCATTATTTCTAAAGCGTCAACGGTTTTTCCGCGGTTGTTGAGAAGCAATATTTTTTCATCATCACCGCCTAACTTAAAGGAAGCATGTATTTCACCGTTTTCGCCCACGCGGTTCTTGCCCGAAAGGAAAACAAGCAAAAAGGCTTTAGGCTCTATAACCGTATTATCGGGGAAAGCCCATTTTTTCGTATCTGCCTCGTCATCAGACAGAAAATATTTGGCAAGAGAAAAAGACGAGTCGGTTGTATTGTACAGCTCGACCCAGTCGCAGTAATCGCCTTCACTGTCATAAATTATATTAGTGTTTTTGCAACAGTATTCATTTATGATAATACCTGTTACCTCAGGGGCAGGCGAGGTATCGGGAGTTGTTGTATCTCCCGTGTTATTTCCTCCACAGGCACAAAGTGAAATGATAAATATAAGAGCAATCGAGAGAGATAAAATATGAGATACTATCCTCAACATGATCAATTCCTTTTATTGACATTTACAGTTTAGTATTATATAACAGTATCTAATGAAAGACAAATGTTTATAAATTAAATTTAATTTTGCCACAGAGGTAAAATCAGTTAATAATATTATAGCTTCATGTTTTCTTCCTTTTTTAATTGTTTAAGCAAAGTATATTTTATTATTATATACAGAAAATAAAACAGGGTGATTAAAATGCCTGATGAGCAGAATTTTCTAATCAGCGGTGATGTACCGCTGGGCTTCGGAATGGCTCTTGCTCAAAATCTTGATGCAATGCAGTATTTCGGGAAAATGACTAAACAACAGCAGCAAAATGTAATAGATAAAACGAAAAGCATTAAGTCAAAAAAAGAAATGAGAAGCTTTGTGGATGGAATTTCAGGAATGAATTTTTAGCCGAACCTTACCCGCCGGCGACAGCCGGTGGGTAACATTATTGTAGTTTCAAGCAGGTATAAAAATGAAGCAAATCCATAACATAGAACCGCTGTACGATAAAAATGCAAAAATACTTATTCTCGGCAGTTTCCCATCTCAAATGTCTCGAGAAACAGGATTTTTTTACGGATATCCGAAAAACAGGTTCTGGAATGTATTAGCGATAGTATTCGGCTGTCATACGCCGATATCCATAGAGGAGAAAAGGACGTTTATTTTGTCACATAACATTGCACTGTGGGATGTTCTCGCCTCGTGTGATATAAAGGGTTCTGCTGACAGCAGTATAAAAAAAGCAAAACCTAATGATATTTCGCCAATCCTCAGAGCCTGTGATATTAAGCAGATTTTCGTCAACGGTAAAACCGCCCAAAAGTATTATGAAAGATATATTAAGCCAAAAACAGGCAGAAAAGCAATTTGCCTTCCTTCGACAAGTCCCGCAAATGCCTCATGGTCTCTTGAAAGGCTAGTTGATGCGTGGAGAATAATAACCGACGTGCTTTAACGAGATGACGTTAATCCTTGCTTGCGAGCTTCTTTTTTCTGTGCCAGACAATATAAAAAAGAATGCCGATAATTAAACAGGGTCCTGAAATGATAAAGGTAGAGCCGAAGCTTTTCCGGCTTGCCCCGCCGGATATCGTCAAAAGACTGAAGGCAAGAGCCGACAGGGTAAAAACGACTGCGCCGACTAACTCATACTTCCAGGCAAGTATCAGGGTTAAGGTGAGTACGAGCGAGGGGATATTATGAATTAAAAAGGCTAAGGCTGTTTCTTTTACACCAACATTGGGATCGCCGAAGACATCAAGCGAAAACAAGCTCAAGAACAGGATGAAAAGTATTGCGAGAACTCGCGGAGTGTAGAGGAATATTTTGTCCCTTTTCATAATCAAACGACCTTTTATAAATTTTTAATGAGGTGAAAAAAATGAGTGATATTTATCTTGCCGGCGGATGCTTTTGGGGGCTTCAAAGGCTTATGCAGTCCTTAAAGGGAGTTTCGGATACTGTCTGCGGTTACGCCAACGGCAATTCACGGCAAAAAGCGACGTATGAAAGCGTTTGCAGGGGGGATACAGGTTTTCGTGAAACGGTCAAGGTAGAGTATGATTCTGAGAAAATAAGCCTTGAAGCAATACTTTTTGCGTTTTTTTCCGTAATAGACCCAACAGTAAAAAACAGACAGGGGAACGATGTGGGCTCTCAATATCAAACGGGGATTTATTATGTTGATGACAAGTCAAAAGAGACCGCGCTGCGTGTAGCTGAAATCGAGAAGAAAAAACATCACAGGTTTGAGGTAGAGATTAAGCCGCTTTCCTGCTTTTATGAGGCAGAGGAATATCATCAGTATTATCTTGACAAAAACCCTCGCGGCTACTGCCATATTCCGCAAGAGGAGATTGAGAAAATAAGCCGTATGGTTTTTGACCCCGCCGCATATTTTAAAATTGACGAAAAGCGTATCGAAAAGCTTTACGGACCTCCGGTATAAGGTAACGCAGAAAGCCGCCACCGAGCCGTCGTTTCAAAACGAGTTCAACAATCATTTTGAAAGGGGGATTTACATCGATATAGTGACGGGCGAGCCGCTTTTTACATAAAAGGACAAGTTTTCCTGCTGTTTCAATATTGTTTTTTTCATTATAGCATATAACAATACGCTGTACAATAGCGGCTTTACAAAAGATATACTGACGGGTGTGTGGCGTAGCAGCATTGATATTTATTGAGAAGCGGCGCTGTGTAAAAGATAAATCATTATGTCCGATGGAATGATTGTAAGCGATACGAAGGACGGGGGAAAATATTATTCGGTTCTGTTTAAGGAAACGGGAGTTACATGCTGAATACATAAAAATATACCGCGCTGTTTTTAATCAGTGCGCAGTGCGGTATACTTTATAAGATCTGTCTGTTATTCTTCTTTTTTTTCGCACGTGAACTTTTCAAGTAAATAAACACTTGATATTATCACACCGGTAACAAGAAAAATACCGAACATACCCTTGCCCATTATCGGGAGAGTATCGGTTAAGCTTTTAAAATTACAAATGAAGACCGTGAGCATTTAATACCTCCTTTAGCCGACAAGATTCAGTATAAGTCCGCCCGCGATTACAGAGGCAATCTGACCGGACACATTAACTCCCGTCGAATGCATTAACAGGAAATTCTGATTGTCTTCTTCAAGTCCGAGCTTGTGTACTACACGCGCCGACATCGGAAATGCCGAAATGCCCGCCGCGCCTATCATGGGATTAATTTTTTGTTTAAGAAACAGATTTATGAACTTGGCGAACAATACTCCGCCTATAGTATCAAAAATAAATGCTACAAGACCTAAGCAAAGGATTATCAAAGTTTCCTTTGCAAGAAATTCGTCTGCCCTCATGCGCGAGGCTATGGTGATGCCCAAAATCAGGGTAATAAGGTTAGCAAGCACCTTTTGAGCGGAGTTTGAAAGGCTGTCGAGCACAAGGCACTCACGAAGGAGATTTCCGAACATGAGAAAACCGATAAGCGAAATGCTCCGCGGAGAAACAAGCCCTGTAATAATCGTAATAACAATCGGGAAAAGTATCCTTGTGAGCCTTGAAACCTCTTTAGCCTTGTAGGACATACGAATCAAGCGCTCTTTTCTTGTTGTGCACATCTTGATAAACGGCGGCTGGATTATAGGTACGAGTGCCATATACGAATAAGCGCATACGATGATAGGTCCGATATAGTTTGATTTGAGATAGTTTGCAACGAATATTGAGGTTGGACCATCTGCCGCGCCTATTATAGCTATTGAGGCGGCATCCTTAATGTCAAACCCGACAAATGCCGCAAGGGAAAACGCAAAGAATATTCCGAACTGCGCCGCCGCTCCGAAAAACATCAGCTTAGGATTTGCAAGCAAAGGACCGAAGTCAATCATCGCGCCTATTCCTATAAATAAGAGCAGGGGGAACAGCTCATTGGCAATTCCCGTACCGAATAGAACATCGAGTATGCCCTCTTCTACTCCCGAATCATACATTTGTGTAATTGCACCCGAAAACGGCAGGTTGACGAGGATAGACCCGAAGCCTATCGGTAAAAGCAAGGTGGGTTCCATTTCTCGTTTTATGGCAAGATATATCAGAACGGCTCCGATTACCCACATTACAACCATTTTCCACTCTAAATTCAGGACATTTCCAAAGAGCTCGAACACTAAACCAAGTCCTTTCGGCAAGCAATTATGAAACATTTCTCCATTATCCTTAAATTTATCATACCATAAACAAGGGTGCTTTTCAAGATCATTCAAATTTTTCCGAAAAGACCTTTATTTTTTTATAATATATGGTATTATTTCTAAAGGAGAACAATATACAACAGACTGAGGAGGCTTTAATAATGGGAAAAATCAAAATTGCCGTAATAGGCTGCGGAACAATCGCAAGTACGGCACACATACCTGCGTATATGGCGTGCGAGGATGTCGAAATAAAGTACTTTTGCGACATAATACCCAAAAGGGCGGATGATGCTGTTGACCGCTGCGACTGCGGCAAGGCGGTTTATGATTATCGGGAGATTCTTGATGACAAAGAGCTTGACGCCGTTTCGGTATGCACGCATAATGACACTCACAGCCTAATCTCAATAGACTTTATGCGCCACGGGAAGGATGTCCTGTGTGAAAAGCCTGCCGCAAGAATTTTATCCGAGGCCGAAGAAATGCTGAAGGTATCAAAGCAGACGGGCAGAATTCTTTCAATAGGCGTTTGCAACAGGTACAGTAATGCCGTAAATAATATTAAAAAGCTCATTGAGAGCGGTGAGTTGGGAGAGGTGCACCATGTTCACGCAAGCTTTCGTGCACACCGCTCAATACCCGGAATAGGCGGGGACTTTACGCAAAAGGCTGTATCGGGCGGAGGCGCGCTTATCGATTGGGGCGTTCATTACTTAGACCTTATAATTTATTGCTGCGGTGAGCCCCGACCCTTGACCGCGAGCGGAGAGGCATTCTGTAAATTAGGGAAAAATATTAAGGAGTATGCATATAAGAGCATGTGGGCCGAAAGTACGGCTGATTTTGACGGCGTTTACGATGTGGACGACTCGGTCACGGGAATAGTCAGAACAACAGGACCGGTCATTTCCTTTATAGGGGCGTGGGCGCAGAATATCGGCGAAAGCGAAACGTACATAGATTTTATGGGCGATAAAGGCGGCGTAAGGCTTCAATACGGCAGGAGCTTCAAGCTGTTTACCTCAAAGGGCGCGATGCTTTTGGAGACTGTACCTGATTTTAAGGGTAATGAAATGCACAAGGACGAAGTGCTTGATTTCGTAAGCTCCGTAAAAAAAGGACAGCGAAACAGAAATGACATTGAAAATGCTGTTATAACCTCAAGGATAATGCAGGCTATATATGATTCATCCGATTTGCATAAGGAGATAAAAATAGGATAAAAATTTTTCCCCGGTACGAAAAAACCGGGGAATTTTTATTACGTTAATCAATAAAACAGCGTGATATAATCTTCAATATCTTTTCTTGTAGCTTTAAGAGGTCCCGGTGTTTCCATTTTGAGTGAAACACTCGCCGTTGCCCAAAGGAGGCTGTCCGGAATATCATTATTAAGTCTTTCGTTAATATATGCGGCAAAGGTTGTGTCACCTCTACCGGTTCTGCCGCTTAAATTTCTTGATTTAATCGGGCAGGAATAAAACCTTTTACCGTCGTATGCCAAAACCTCTGTGTTGTGTGTAATGAGAATTTCTTTGGCACCTAAGGAATAAAGGAGCTTTGCCGCCTGCCTTCGGTCCTGTGTCCCTGTCATTATTTCGGCTTCCGCGGCATCTAATTTCAGATATGTAATAAGGGGCAGAATTTCTTCCTTTTGTGCCCAATCCTTAAAATACATGGTGCCGTTTTCCATATCGGCATGGCGAAGGCAAGCCTGAACGTCGAGCGCTGCCGCTCCTTTTTTAGCGCATAGCTTTATTGTCTCGTCGTCAAAGTCGCCAAAAATAAGTCCCGCAAAATGGTATATATCGGCTTGTACATTAGGTATGTCACAAGCTGAAAAAGGTGTGCCCCGCGACAGGCATGTACAGTTTCGCCTTTCCTTATCTTCTGAAAGGTACTGATTTTGGATTGATGTAGAGCTTACGCCCGTAAGGGCAATTACATTTTCTTTCGGGATAGAAAAGGCTTCAAGTCTGCTGAAGTCCCCGGCAGCAAGCTTTGTCACCGCAAGCACATTATGCCCCAGAGCATACGCCGAGGCGCTTGAGAATAAAACGGCACCGCCTAAGGTTTCAACACTTTTCCCGTCGAAGTCAATGTTCCTGTCAAGCGAAATGTGACCTATTATCACACTACTGTATTTTTTTGTTTTTTCCATCCTCGCAATCCCCTTTGTTGACTTAAATCGGAAGCGGCTATATAATATTAAGGTACAAATGCACAGAAATTTAAATGAAACGGGGCATTTTTTGAAAAAACTTTCGGATATAAAAACAATAAAGAGTATCCTTGCAAGTCACGGCTTTTCATTTTCAAAGGCTTTGGGGCAAAACTTTATTATTGACCCTGAAGTATGCCCGAAAATCAGTGAGAGCGCAGGACTTGACAAAAATACTGCCGTTATTGAAATAGGGGCGGGTATAGGTGTTTTAACGGCAGAGCTTGCCTTAAGAGCGGGAAAGGTTATTGCCTTTGAGCTTGACAGACGGCTTATTCCCATACTAAAAGAAACGCTCGGGGCTTTCGATAATATTGAAATAATTAACGAGGATATAATGAAGGCAGATCTTCGGCGGTTAATTAATGAAAAGTGCGGGGGAATGCGTGTCGCAGTTGTGGCAAATATCCCTTATAATATTACCTCACCCCTAATAATGATGCTCCTTGAGGGCAGACTGGGGATAGACACCATAACAGTAATGGTTCAGTCAGAAGCGGCAAAGCGTCTTTGCGCGCCTGTAGGCTCGCGTGAGGGCGGCAGTGTTACGGTTGCCGTTAATTATTACGCTAATGCAAAGAGGCTGTTTCCCGTTTCGAGAACATCGTTTTTGCCACCGCCGAAGGTTGACAGCGAGGTTATTGAGTTACAGATAAGAAAAGCTCCTCCTGTAACGGTTGATGAAAAAGTATTTTTTAAATTAGTAAAAGGAGTATTTTCTCAAAGAAGAAAAACGCTCCTTAATTCACTTGAAAGTGCACTGTCAATTCCTAAGGCTCAAACGGCAAAGGCATTGTCCCAAATGGGATTGAGCAAGGATATAAGACCCGAGAGGTTGACAATGGAGGATTTTGCGAGACTCTCAAAGGCTCTTTTTAACTGAATATAAAATTTTTCATCAGAGAAAATCCTCTATTATTTCAGCAATATGAACAGGTTCGGGCTCCTCCCTTTTCAGGAGGGAAATTACTCTTAAGGCATGGTCCTCAGATACGGAGAAATCTTCGATTTCATAAATCAGTCTGCCGTTGATTTCTGCTTTGATGCCATAAACTTCCGTGGGTGCATTTTGGTATTCGAATTGTTTTTTGCAGCTAATGAGCGAATAACAAGTTTTAAACATTTTAAATCACCCTCTTAACGTGTAATACCATAATATTACAAAAAAGGCAGACGTTGTCAAGTAAAATGTGATAAAAATTCACAAAAATTTATTGATTTAATTATTTATCACTTTATGTGAGTAAAAACTTTTATTTTCTATCCCTTTTGTATTCTAAAAGTATAAAAAGCATAAGTAAAACTGCTGATGCCGCCGATACCATAAGCCCGATCTTAAGTCCCGGCACCTCATATTTCATTTCTAACGTGTGCTGCCCCGCCTCGACATCAAGTAAAATCAGATGGGTATCCTCTGGGCATAAAACCTCAACCTCTTCACCGTCAATGTATGCACTCCAGCCGTCGCTGTAGGGGATAGAAGTAAAAATCATCTGATTTTCCTTAGCTGCCACTGTACCCTTAATATAAGAGCCGTCGTATTCCTCGATTTTGAGAGCGCCTTCCTTAAGGTACTCGTAGCCGCGGAAAAATTTCTCTTCATCAAGACTGTAGAAGGAAAATTGAACTATTGATTCGTTTTTATCAATCTTTTTTCCTTTAAGATACTCCTGCTTCGCAGAATCGGAAAGCTCCGCTGTCAGAGTAACGGTGTCACCCTTCTTTATACCGATTAAGGGTATCAAGGGGGCGGCAAGGTTTTGCATATACAAAATTTCGCGTTCTTTGCCCCCCCCCGCAAGGATGGTCAAATTATTAAACATATCGGACGAATAGATTAAATACACAGGTTCATCGGTCTCTACCTTGAACGTGTTTGTTACCTTAACCGTTTCCGGTTTTGTATATTTAATGAGGTATTTATCCCTTGTGAATTCTGCGTACATTTCCGGCGTCATGTTCATAATGCTTTCGTCTTCTTTAATTAAATGAGACAAAAGATCTGTTTCTGCGTTTTGAGCCTTAATTTCTCCGGGCTCCTGTCTCGTGAAAACATCCTTGATTCCCGTGGCGTTTTCAAACAATGAATTTTGAGACTTAAAGCCGGAGAGCATTGTTGCGAGCCAGTCCGTAATGCCTTCATTTACGGCAAACGCTAAGGGCAGAGGATATTTATATTCATATGCGTTTAAGCCGCATTCGGCTTTGTCTTCATCGGATAAGTCAAGAGGCTTATAATAAGTATCGTCTCTATCCTCGTCAGAGAAATCATAAAGATATTTCAAAGCGAAAAAAGAGTCAAAAACAGGAGTCTGCTTGCCGTAAATGATGGCGTTTTGCGTATTATGGGACAGTCCCAAGCCGCCTATTGAAAAGGTCAGTATTTCATCACTGAGCGAGCTGAAGGTAGAAATTCCGTTGCAACCGAAAAAGGATCCCTTAAGACCGAATGCAAGCTTGTCGCCTACGACCTCGCTTCTTTGCAAGGATTTTTCATTAGCGGTTAAGACTGTTTTTACGCAAGCTTGCTGCTGCTCAAGGATTGAAATCCTGTCTTTCTCGTTTACCGTAACACTTATTGCCGCATTTGTAAAAGCCTCGGCGAGAACAAGTACTGTCGTTACGGCGAGTATGGCAGCTCTTTTCTTATTCCTATACTTATATAGAAGAAGCGCCGCACATATCAGCACGATAAAAAGTATGTTCAAAAGGGCAATCTTAGTAGTATAGAACTCGTTTGACTGAAACAGTAACGAGAGGCAGACCACGATTGATAACACACCCGTAGACGCAATATATATGCCCTTTATAGAGTCGAGGTGCCGGAACACTCTATATGCCATTACACAAATAAGAAAGACATAAAGAAAAACAAATCTGTACGGAAATCCGGCGGGAACTGAAATACCGTGCCAGACTAAGTTAGCTTTGCTTATAAGCAGTGAGAGGATAAGAAGGAGAGTTAAAGCGCAATATGCTACTCTTTCGCTTAGCTTAATCTTTTTGACAAGCATAAACAGCGGAACAAGCAGGAGTATCAGAAATCCGCAGTAAAAGAACGGGTGGGGTATATCTATTGAGCCATAGCTTCCCACAGAGTTTGTCCCCATAAGATGACCGGTGAAAAAATCGGCTAAGCCGAAAAGGAATGTATCCTCTTCACCAAACTTTATGAAGGAGTTTCCGAGAGCCGAAAATAGCGGAATGAGAGTCACCGCGGAAAGAGCACCGGCAAGCAGAGAATAACCGCCGAATTTCAGTAAGATGGGAAGCAGTGCCCTTCCCTCATATAAATCTTCCCCACCATCTTCGTCACTTGCAACTGGCGGCTTGCAGCTTGCAATTTTGTTATGCGACGACGTCAGCCCCTCGCTTCCGAATATTCTAATAAGGAAGTAAAGAACCGAAAAAATACAAAGCATATATCCTGTATAAAAGCTTGTGATAATTGCAACTCCTAAAGCCGCGCAATAAAGCACGCCGCCTCTTTCCTCGACAATTCTTTCTATCCCCAGTGCTATTAACGGCAGAAAGATAAGGGCGTCAAGCCACATTATGTTTGAGCTGTACCCGGTGAAAAAGCCGCAAAGCGCATAGCAAACGGAAAAGGCGGGAATAAGAGAATCTTTTCCCGGCAAGGATATTTTTAAATAATATGAAAAGCAGCAGGCGGCGGCAATCACCTTCAGCATAACAGCAAGGTCAAAGGCTTCAAATGCCGTTAAACCCGGAACGAGAACGGAAAGGACGGTGAAAGGACTTAAAAAGTAATAAACACCGGCAGTAAAAAAGTCAAAACCGAGTCCCGAGGAAAAGGAGTAGGAGAAAATACCCCCGTCAAACAATCTGTCTCTTAACTCCGAAAGCAGCGGGACATACTGCAAAACAGCGTCTCCCACCGCAAGTGAGGCATCGCCGAAGGGGAAAAAGCCCTTTACGGCAGATATCATTAAAAGCACCGCTGCGGTAAAAACAGCCGAAAATAAAATCGGGTAATTCTTGTAATAATTTTTCTTTTTCATGATATCATTTCTCCCAAGCGATTATAATAAGTATAATATACACACTGTTTCGGTGGATTGTCAACTATTTTGTATGACCGCAATTTAAGGCGGAAAACCAAATTAAATTTATTAAAAGTATTTACAATAATTAAACTATGGTATATAATGCTAATGATAGGTACGAAACATTCTCGTAAAGTTGTTATATAATTCTCGGTAATCAGCATATAATTTAGTGAAGCAGAACGGAGGAAAATTGGTGTGGTTTGCAAAAAATAAGGGGTTTACCCTCGTTGAGCTGATGATTGTGGTTGTTATTATGGCCATTCTTGTCACTGTCGCGGTTCCTGTCTATATGGCTGTTGCGGATAATGCTGAAAAAAGGACCTGCAACAACAACTGTAAAAGCACATCGGCCATTCTTACGCACTACATGAACGGAATTATGTCCGACGACGGTCTGCCTAAAAGCATCCCCGACTTTGAAATACATAATGAGGGCGGCATTCCGGTGTTTTATTCACCCGGAGGCGGAGCGCCTACCGAGGGAATATCGACTCTCGGAGCATGGCTGCTGACAAAATACCAGGATACCGAAAGCGCTTGCTGTATAGGTGACGGGATTATTTCCGTAACTGTTGTCACAAGCGGGAACGGTGCCTTTGTAAGCGTAATATGCAGCGAACACAGTTAAAAGATTATATATAATGTACAAGGATTAGGACAGAAAATTGTAAGAAACATACAAATAACAGAAAAAAAAATAAAAAACTGTTTACAAATCAGAAAATTCTGTTATAATAACGGTAGAGTTACGAATTATTCACAGTCAGGCCGATATTTTACTTTTTGGTATTAATGGTGCTTAGCATCATAAATATAAAACAATACTTATATAAGGAGTGTTTCATAATGAAATTTATGAACAAGAACAAAAAAGGCTTTACTCTTGTTGAACTGATGATAGTTGTTGTCATCATGGCTATCCTTGTCGCCGTCGCCGTTCCGATTTACGGAGCAGTAACAAGAAACGCCAAGGAAAAGACCTGTGCCTCCCATGCAAGAAACCTTTCTTCCCAGATGAACCAGGTTATGATGGGTACTGTTGACGGTAGCAACCCCGTATCCACTCTTACTACCGGCATCCTTACCACCTTATCCGTTGTTGGCGACTTTAACGGTGGCACATCTACTGTTAAAATCGTAAGCCTTCTTCAGGATGGTCTTCCGGTATGCCCTTGCAAAGCTGGAAATACTTACCAGGTAGCACGTAACGGCAAGGTAACTTGCTCGGGTGTAGGAGCGGATGGAACTCATGCGAATTTTGATTAATCCATAAGTTAAACCAACTGCGCGGTCGTAAGACCGCGCAGTTTCTTTTTCTCATAGCTTAAATTTTATTGACATAACAGGATACCTATAGTATTATAATTAATATAAAAAAGGTTATTAAAGGAGGGTATAGGTTGTACGAATTTCTATGCTCAAAAAAAGCGTTTACTATCGTTGAACTTATAATTTCGGTTGCCATAATTGCTATTCTTGTGGTAGTCGCTGTCCCTCTCATTCCCCATATGCTTGAAAGGGAAAGGAAAAAGGATTGTAACAGCCAGATTAAGATAATCGAAGCGAACGTCCAAATTGTCATGAGCGGGATGGAGGATAACGGAAAGCCCATTGAGGTTATGGGCCTTAGTGAGGGGGTCCTAATAGGCTCCGGCTCTGCAAAGCACTGGGTATTAAGCTCCGCTTATTCTCCTACCATAGGCAATATGAGATGGGGGCAGACAAAAGAGCAAATATCAACAAGCCAACCCGCTACCGACCATCTTAAAAAGTCTTCTCTTGACACAGCGCTTTTTTCCTCTCTATTCACCTTCTCTGAGGTTCCCGTATGTCCGTTTGATGAGACGGGTACTGCCGGGTACAGAATATATGCGGACGGCACTGTCAAATGCAACTGTATAGACTGTCCGAATTGTCCCGATTATACAGGGTGAAACCAACAAAAAAAGCTTCATCCTTTCGGATGAAGCTTTTTTAAAAATGGCAAATTGCAGGTTGCAGATTAATGGCGGGGCAAGCCCCGCACCCTAACGGAAGTCTGATAAAATATAGGGCGAAGCCATTTTCAGATGTCAGTGTCAGATGTCAGATATCAGCTTTAAAGGAAAAATGCTTCGCGTTTTTGAATTATAATAATAGGTGAGGACGCAGTCCTCCCTAAGCTTGCAACTTGCAACTATACAAAGGGGCTGTGGTTATGATTAAAATTAAGCTGCGTGACGATATAATGGAATTTCCTAAGGGGGTTACGCCCGGGGAGATAGCGAAGGAAATAGGCGGCAGACTTTCTCGCGCCCTTTGCGCCGCGACGGTTGACGGTCAGCTTAAGGATATTAGGACAGTTCTTGATAAGGACTGCTCGGTAGAGCTTCTTACTTTTGAGCATGAGGGCGGAAAGCACACATTCTGGCATACCTCGTCTCATGTTTTAGCACATGCCGTAAAGAGACTTTATCCGTCAGCAAGATTTGCCATAGGTCCCGCTATCGAAAACGGCTTTTATTACGATATTGATTATGATACGCCGTTCACCCCCGAAGACCTTGAAAAAATCGAGGGGGAAATGAAAAGGATTGTAAAGGAAGCCCTGCCCTTAGAGCGCTTTGAGCTTCCCGCAGACGAAGCCGTCAAGCTTATGGAGGACAGGAACGAAACTTATAAAATAGAGCTTATTAAAGAACACGCGCGCGAAAACGAACCGATTTCGTTTTACAGGCAGGGCGACTTTGTTGACCTTTGTGCGGGACCGCATCTGCCCGATACGGGCAGGATAAAGGCATTTAAGCTTACTGCCTGTACGGGCGCATACTGGCGCGGCGACCAAAAGAATAAGATGCTTCAGAGAATTTACGGTACGGCATTTCCCAAAGCGGCACAGCTTGAGGAATATCTCCTGATGATTGAAGAGGCGAAAAAGCGCGACCACAGAAAAATCGGGCGCGAGCTTGATCTTTTCGATATTTATGAGGAGGGACCGGGCTTCCCGTTTTTCCTTCCCAACGGAATGGTTTTGCGCAATTTGCTTGAAAATTATTGGCGCGACGAGCATACGAAGCGCGGATACCGTGAGATAAAAACCCCTATTATCTTAAACGAGGAGCTTTGGCACCGCTCGGGTCATTGGGATCATTATAAGGACAATATGTATAACGTTAAAATCGATGAGGGAGATTTTGCCATTAAGCCGATGAACTGTCCGGGCGGGATGTTAGCGTACAGGCGCAAGCTGCATTCGTACAGGGATTTACCTGAGAGAGTGGCAGAATTGGGGCTTGTACACAGGCACGAGCTTTCGGGTGCGCTGCACGGTCTTATGCGAGTGCGCTGCTTCACGCAGGACGATGCGCACATTTTTATGACTCCCGAGCAGATAGAGGACGAGATAACAGGAGTTATAGACCTTATAGACGATTTTTATAAGATGTTCGGCTTTGAATACAGCGTAGAGCTTTCGACCCGCCCCGAAGACTCAATGGGCAGCGATGAGGATTGGGAAACGGCGATAAATGCCCTCAAAAGCGCTATAGAAAAAAAGGGTATGGACTTCTCGATAAACGAGGGCGACGGAGCTTTTTACGGTCCTAAAATAGATTTTCATCTGCGTGACTGCTTAGGCAGAACATGGCAGTGCGGCACAATTCAGCTCGATTTCCAAATGCCCGAGAGGTTTGACCTCGTCTATACCGGCGCGGACGGCGAAAAGCATCGCCCGGTTATGATACACCGCGTCGTTTTCGGCAGTATCGAGCGTTTTATCGCCATACTCACAGAGCAGTATGCGGGCGCATTCCCTTGCTGGCTTGCCCCCGAGCAGGTTGTAATCCTGCCAATTGCAGACAGACACCACGAAAGAGCCTTTGAGCTGGAGAAAGAGCTTAAAGAGGCAGGAATTCGTACCCGTGTTGACGACAGAAGCGAAAAAGTAGGTTATAAAATCAGGGAGGGTCAACTTAAAAGGATACCCTATATGCTCATAGTCGGGGACAAAGAGCAGAGGGAGGGTACAGTAAGCGTCAGAAGCCGTAAGAAAGGGGACCTCGGGTCAATCTCTCCGCTCGACTTTATTGAGAGTATTTTAGATGAAGTGAAGACGAAGTCATTATAAGTTGGAAGTGGCAGGTTGCATGTTGCAAGTTTAGGGAGTCTTCACCCTCACCCGATTTGTAAGGTGCAAGTTAAGATCTCAGGCTTTTGAATTATAATGGCGTCGCAGACCATTAACTTACAACTTCCAACCTGCAACTTGAAAAAAGGACCGCTCAGCGGTCACTTTTTTATTTCGATTTCAGGATTTCTTTTTTCTTCGGTCTTACGCTGTTGCCTACAACCCCGAAGCTATCAAAGGAGCTTATGAATTTTGAAAAGCTGTTAAAGCCGTATTGCTTTATACTGAAATCGGGGAATTTTTCCTTGAGCTTGTCGTTGACAAGACTCAAGTTATCAATGTGACCGCTGTTCTTCTCTATAAGCTCGGATACGAATTTCTCTATTTCCTCAAGCGGAGCAGAGGTTCTGTCCCCCACCTTGTAGCCATTCTTCACCTTTGTTATGTCAAAGTCACCTAAGCTTTGCAGGAAGGTTAAAAGCTTTGAATAGCCGTAGTTTCTGACATCAAAATCAGAGTAGGTCTTGCTTAAAATGTTCCCAATCTCGCCGATATCGGTTATTCTGCCCGTATTGGCGTTTTCGGTGATAATCTTGTGAATGGTTTCTTTAATCTCGTTACGGCTTGTGATATCCTTAATTTCTTCCTTGCCGTTTTTCGCGGAGGACTCTGTCTCTTGAGAAATAACCTCTAATATCTTAAAAACGTCGCAGGCTATCCTGAAGGGCTTGGGAGTCTTTTGCTCTCCCATTCCTATGACGTACATTCCCGCCTCACGCAGTCTCTGGGACAGCTTTGTAAAATCGGAATCGCTTGAAACAAGGCAAAAACCGTCAACGCTTTTTGAATAAAGGATATCCATAGCATCAATAATCAGCGCGGAATCGGATGAATTTTTACCTGAGGTATAATTAAACTGCTGTATAAGGTTGAAGGAGTACTCAAGAGCAGAATCCTTCCAGGTCTTTTGCTTTGAAGGGTCGGTCCAATCACCGTACATTCGCTTATAGGTTATTATTCCGTATACGGACATTTCCTCCAGGACTGATTTTATATATTTCGGCGATACGTTGTCGGCATCGACCAATACCGCAAATTTTTTGTCGTTACTTTTGTCTATATTATAAATACTCTCAGCTCCTTATATAATTGGAAATGGCAAATTCCGGGAGGGCTTTGCCCTCACCTATTTAATTCTGAATTTTTCTTGTTGTTTTTTCTGTTACAGTAAAGTAAACTACTAAAACCATCTGATACAATTGCGTCGCAGACCAATAATTTGCCGTTTGCCATTTTCAATTATCGAAATCGTCTGCATTTTCCCAATTATGCCAAACGCCTTGAACGTCATCGTTGTCCTCAAACATCTCAAGCATTTTTCCCATATTCTTAATATCATCCGGATTTTCAAGCTTCACATAGGTTGCAGGAACATATTCAACCTGAGCATAAGCAAAGGAGTATCCTTTTTTCCCCAAACAGTCACGAACGGCACCAAGCTCACCCGGCTGTGTGCTGACCTCATAAACATCCTCGTCCTCGCTGAAAAAATCTGACGCTCCCGCCTCAATGGCATCCTCCATGAGTTGTTCCTCGTCAACTCCTTCTTTTTCTATTACAATTGTTCCTTGTCTGTTGAACATAAACATAACGCTGCCGGATTGCCCCATATTTCCGCCGTATTTGTCAAAATAATGGCGAACATCTCCGGCAGTGCGGTTGCGGTTATCGGTAAGTGCCTCAACTATGACCGCTACGCCCGACGGACCGTAACCCTCATATATAATGTTCTCATAAGTATCAGCCGAGGAATCGCCGGAGGCTTTTTTTATTATTCTTTCGATGTTGTCATTCGGCACATTACTTGCACGGGCTTTGGCAATTATATCCCTGAGCTTGGAATTAGTAAGGGGATCGGCGCCCGACTGGCGCACGGCAACAGTTATTTCGCGCCCGATTTTTGTAAAGACCTTGGCGCGCTGACTATCCGTCTTTTCCTTTTTGCGTTTAATGGTACTCCATTTAGAGTGACCCGACATGTACTCCAATCCTTTCAGCATCTATATTTTGAGTCTATCACACTAATAAAAAAGTGTCAAATGTTTTAATAAAGTATTGACAATGTTTTAATAAAAATAAAAATAAAACCATTAATAAAACTACTTGACAAATTAGGCACCGCGTCTTACAGTATTAATGTATGGAAAAATAAGGAGAATGAGGAAAATAAGGGAGAGAGCGTTAAATGAAACAGAAAATCTGCGGAAAAAAATTTCTTTTATATGTGATATGTACTTAGCCCAGCATACTGGTAATATGATAGAAAAATCACTATATGAAATGTTAACAATTTATAGATACGACACTAATACAATGTTTATTTTTCATAGAATAAAATAACTTTTAGAAAGCATTGTTAGAACAGACTAATGAGGCGAAGATTTGGAGGTGATTGTTTATGAAAAGGAGCTTTTTTCTTATTATGGCAGGCGCCGTTTCTCTTGTGCTGTTGACGGCTTTCGTTATTATGTTGAGCAAAGACCACGCTTTTGGTACCCGTTTAAACGGGAATTTGGTGAAAAACTCCGGAACGCAAAAGCAAGTAAGCGATATAACCAGTAATAACAGTGCTACGGGTGGTGCGGCAAAGGACTCTTTGCAAAATTCGGAAAAATATCAAATGTACAGTAATAGCAGTGCCGCAAAATTTGAATATGAGCTAAAGGATGCCTACAATTCGCGGGAAGAAATTTTGCTGGAGATTGACGATTTGAATACATGCTATAAATATTTTTGTGATAAGAAGGAGCCGTTTGTCGTCTTAAAGGCGAAGGAGACAAGGGACGGGCTGCTGGAGGTTTTAACAGAAAAGATAAAGGCCTATCCGCCGAGTGGCGACGAAATCCTGCAAAGCAAAAAATATGTTATGAGAGAGCGAATTGGCGGCTTAGAGATGCTCGTTTATACGGCGGAATTTGATTTGAATAATTGTCCGGACAATGAGGAATACAAGCAGATATACCAAAAATACAAAGCCGATTACGAGGAAGCGAAGAGAATTGAGGATAAGTATAAAAGCGGAGAGTTAACGATAGACCAGGCGCTTTCACAGCTTGGTATTGAATATACCGGTTTGCCTTATTAAGCTTTTGATTGCTTATATAAAAATAATAAGCATTAAATAATTGGGATAAATTAAAGCTGCATTTACTAGAGGTGATTTTTAATGAAAGGGTTTACTAATAAAAAAGTTGCTGTCGCTGTATTTGGAGTTCTTGTTGTTACAGTATGTGTCTTTTTTGCAATAGCGTTGAATTTTAATAAAAATAAAGACCAGAATAACAGCTTAACAAATTCATCTAATTCAAGCACGAAAGCCACGGCACATTTTATAAACAGTGAAACAGCACCTTTTCAATATAATCTTAAAGCAACCTATATCTCAAGGGCAGAGCTATTAAACGAAAAAGAAAATTTGGGTAAAAGCTTTGAGGAATTTGTTGCGATAAATGAGAATAATGAAAACGCGCGTGTTGCCGCTCGAAAGACATTAGAGGAATTGGACAGTATTATAAATGAAAAGCTTAAAGAATATCCGCCGAGTGATGAAGAAGTCCTTGAGGCAAAGGAGCAACTGATAAAAGAAAAAATTGTTTTTAGAGAAGATTTTTATCGTGATTTATCTGATTATTTGAAGACTTCTCCCGACAATACCTCCTATATTCAAAATTACGAAAAATACAAAGCCGATTACGAGGAAGCGAAGAAAATTGAGGATAAGTACAAAAGCGGAGAGTTAACGATAGACCAGGCGCTTTCACAGCTTGGTATTGAATATACCGGTTTGCCTTATTAAGCTTTTCGGTTTTAATACAGAATTTTCTTTATGGCAGCTCCGTTTTGGGGCTGTCTTTATTTAATACTTAAAAAAGGGCAAGAAAAACTGTGTTTAGGAGCGATTTTTATTGTACAATTGGTAAAGATATGATATTCTATTGATAAATATTAATAATTCTGTAATAATATAGAATTGATTAAGGCTTAAAAGGCGGTATTATATTAATGAGCTTACAACTTGCGAATGCGCTTTTTCCTGATATAGAGCATACTCCGGCGTATTACGAAGAAAAGTATCCTAAAAGGAATACCCCTGAGGGCGCGAGGGTAACGAGGTTCGCTCCCAGCCCGACGGGCTTTATGCATTTAGGGAATATGTTTTCTGCGTTTATTGATAAGCTGAATGCTGATTCCACCGGGGGAATATACTTTCTTAGGATAGAGGATACCGATAAAAAGCGTGAGGTTGAAGATGGGGTTGACTTAATTCTTGACGGTCTGAGGGCATTCGGAATTAATCCCGATGAAGGCATTACGGGAAAAGACTCTCAAGTCGGCAATTATGGTCCGTACAGACAAAGCGAGCGCAAGGAAATATATCATTGCTTTGCAAAAGAGCTTGTAAAGAAAGGTCTTGCCTATCCTTGCTTTTGTGCAGAGGAGGACCTGGAGGCTCTTCGTCAAACACAGGAGAAAGAAGGAGAAAACCCGGGCTATTACGGTAAATGGGCGAAGTGCCGCAATTTACCCGAAGGCGAGCAAATCCGTCTGATTTCAGAGGGAAAATCTTTCGTTTTAAGACTTCGCTCAAACGGCGTCGAGGGTAAAAAAATCATTGTGGACGACCTTATAAGGGGCAGGCTTGAGCTTCCCGAAAACACGCTTGACGCGGTTATCCTCAAATCTGACGGAATCCCGCCGTATCCCTTTGCTCACGCAGTTGACGACCATTTGATGAGGACAACTCATGTCGTCAGGGGTGATGAATGGATAGCCTCGCTCCCGCTGCATATTCAAATCTTTGCGGCATTGGGCTTTAAGATTCCGAAATATATCCATATTGCGCCTATTATGAAAATGGACGGACAAAGCAAGCGCAAGCTCTCAAAGCGCAAGGACCCGGAGGCGGCGGTAAGCTTTTACAAGCAACAGGGCTACCCCGCTTTAAGCGTAAGGGAATACCTTTTAACGCTTGCAAACTCCAATTTTGAGGACTGGCGGCGCGCCAACCCAAACTCTCCCCAAAGCGATTTTCCTTTCAGCGTCAAAAAAATGAGCAGCAGCGGCGCTCTTTTCGATTTGTCAAAGCTCGATGACGTTTCCAAAAATGTTATCTCTAAAATGACTGCCCGGCAGGTCTGTTGTGAAGCGACGAAGTGGGCAAAGGATTATGACAAACAGCTTTACAATCTGCTCTATGCAAATCCCGAATACGCAACAGCTGTTTTCTCTATCGACAGGGATTGCCCGAAGCCCAGAAAGGATATCGCAAAATGGTCTCAGATAAGAGAATATGCAGAGTATTTTTATGATGAGATTTATAAGCCCACAGGTACTCTTCCCGATAACATAAAGCCGCAGGATGCAAAAAAAATGTTAGAGAAATATTTAACGGTCTACAATAAAGAAGATGAAAAAGACCAATGGTTTTGTAAAATTAAAGCCATATGCGAGCCTCTCGGCTTTTCTCCCGACGTCAGGAAATACAAAGAAAATCCCTGCTCTTACAAGGGCCACGCGGGAGATGTTTCAACCGTAATAAGGCTTGCGGTTACATCACGCATGAATACGCCCGATCTTTGTCTGATTATGAAGCTTTTAGGCAGGCAGAGGATTGAAAAAAGAATTCATGATTATTTGGAGGCTTTATAAATGGAAGAATCAAATACGGGGAAAATCAGTAATTTTATTCACGATATTATCGACGACGAGCTTGAAAGGGGTATAAATATCCGCGTCCAGACGCGATTTCCTCCAGAGCCTAACGGGTATTTGCATATCGGACACGCAAAAGCCATTTGCATTGATTTTTTAACGGCGGAAAAATACGGAGGAATATGCAATCTTCGTTTTGATGATACTAATCCGTCCGCCGAGGATGTAGAATATGTGGATGCGATTATGGAAGATATAAAATGGCTTGGCTTCGAATGGGAAAATGTATATTTTGCTTCGTCTTATTTTGATTTTCTTTATGAGTGTGCAATAAAGCTCATAAAAAAAGGAAAGGCATTCGTATGTGACCTTTCCGCGGACGAAATCAGAGAGTACAGGGGAACGCTTACAACCCCCGGCAAAAACAGCCCGTACCGTGACAGGAGTATAGAGGAAAACCTTGACCTATTTCAGAGGATGACCGACGGCGAATTCCCCGACGGCGCCCGCGTGCTTCGCGCAAAAATAAACATGGCGTCGCCGAATATGAATATGCGGGACCCGGTTATATACCGAATTGCGCATATATCCCATCACCAGACGGGAGACAAGTGGTGCGTCTATCCGATGTACGACTTTGCGCATCCGCTTTCGGACGCAGTCGAGAAGGTTACGTACTCCCTTTGTTCTTTGGAATTCGAAAACAACAGACCGCTTTACAATTGGTTCCTTGACGAGATAGGCTTTGACGAACCGCCCAGGCAGATTGAGTTTGCAAGGCTTAATCTTAATTACTGCATAACAAGCAAACGAAAGAATAAAATCCTTGTAAAAGAGAAAATGGTCAGCGGATGGGACGACCCGAGAATGGTCACCCTCTGCGGTTTACGCCGCAGAGGCTATCCCGCTTCGTCAATCAGAACATTTATTGAAAAAGCGGGCGTTTCAAAGGCAAACAGTGTTGTCGATTATGGACTTTTGGAATCGTGCGTCCGGGATGAGCTTAATGAAAGTGCCCCGAGGGCGATGGTGGTTTTCGAACCTCTCAGGGTTATTATTGATAATTATCCCGAGGGAAAGACAGAGAAAATCGAGGTGGAGATAAATCCAAACATACCTGAGCAGGGCAAGAATGAGGTAACGTTTTCAAGAGAAATATATATTGAAAAAACAGACTTTATGGTGACGCCGGTAAAAAAATACCATAGGCTTTATCCCGGTGGCGAGGTACGGCTCAAGGGGGCATATTACTTAACCTGTCAATCGTATGAAACCGATGAAAAAGGTGAGGTTACAACTATTCACTGCACATTTGACCCCTTGTCAAAAGGCGGCTCTACTCCCGACGGGAGGAAGGTAAAGGGCACCATACACTGGGCAGGAGCGCTGTCATTTGAGGTTGAGCTCAGGCTCTATGACCGCTTATTCAATATAGAAAACCCCGCCGACATACCCGACGAGGAATTTGAAAATGCCGTAAATCCGAGCTCTCTTGTGGTCCTTAAGGGTTGTTTGGCACAAGAAAGCCTAAAGCAAGCAAAGGTTGCAGACACATTCCAGTTTATGCGGCAGGGCTACTTTTGCTTAGACAGGGACTCCACGCCGGATAAACTCATATTCAATCGCACCGTTGCTCTTAATTCTTCATGGAAATAAACGGAGGTGTCTTTTTTGAAAATTGTATACAAGGTTGTTACCGCAGTATTGGCAGCTTGTATTTTACCCTTAATTATATTCTTGCCGATAATCGACTATTGTTTTAACACACCCCTGCTTGAGTTTGTTGAGCCGGGGAAAAAGTACATAGCCGATTCCATCTCTGTTGCCGGTCTCTTGGAAAACGTCTCGCTGCTTTCGAAATTTGAAACGGGAGGAAACACTCCGGCGGGACTTAAAGCCTTTATAAACCCCGCTCTTACCGCTGTCGTATTCCTTATATTAATAGCGGTTTTCGCCATACTGACCTGCGTGCTCGCAATTGTCATGAAAAAGGGGACGGGAGCGTGTATCTCGGTGATATACGGAATGATGTGTACATATATGTTTACGGTCTCTTTTAATAGTCTGGTAAAGCCTTTGACTGACGGTTCCGTGTCGATAGCGTCGCTTTTTGACTCATGGCAGCTTGCCCTTGTAGGAAGTGTTGAGTATATAAAAATAAGCGGCGCATATTATTATATCTACATAATGTTTGCCGCGATACTCGTTTGGACGCTAGCGTACTATCTGACAATACCGAAGGAAGATACTAAATCATCATATAGAGCAAAGCAATAATCAAAACCTCATCGCTCTTTTCCTCGGCCAACAGAAGTATTAGAGAGAGTAAAAGCGCTCTGTCACTATCTATATTTAGATCTGACAGAACGTTTTTTATTGATTTTGGAAGGTTTGCACTACCGCTTACAAGGGAATTCAAGGTGCGTTGCAGGGAATTGTTCTTGTGCTCAGGCTCGTAAGGGGAAATGGCCGCTTTTTTTGCGTATTCCCTTAAATCACGTATATAATCGTCAGGCATAGGAACATGATACGGTTTCTCGAGTTTGCGAGCATTGTCCTTTTGTGTAGCGGACGTAAGCGCCGAATTAGCGTGCTTTATTACGTTGTTTGCCCTGGAATTCATTTCCTCAACGCGACGCATCGCATTGTTTTGCATCTTGATTATATCCGAATAGCTGTAATCGGACATGGTTTCACCCGCCTTATAACACTCCGCGTTCACGAAGAAGCGGAATCATATTAATGAGCCTTATCAGCCGTGCTGCCTCGTCGGCCTTTGGCTTGCGCTGTTCACTCAGAAACGGTTTAAGAGACATCAAAAAGTCCGTTCTGTCGTCACGCTTTGTAAGCTCGCCAAGCAGGGGTGCCAAGGAAGCGAATTTTGACATATCCGGAAGAGCTGATTTATTCATAGATTCACCGTTAGCCTCCCCCGACGAAAGCGATTCGGACACTTCACCCGAGCTGTTTTTTTCCCCTAAAAGCCCTGAAGCAACCTTTTTCAAGGACTCAAAATCTTCACCCGATAAGGAATTAAGAAGTGCGGAAATATCCTGATTACTCATTTTTTTCACTCTCCAAAATAAATTTCATAAGCTTTTTTGCATCTTCCGAGGACAGCAAAGTGTTTGTTTTATCCTTATCTTTTATCATTTTCTTAAAATTTTCCGCTTGCTTTGAAGATAGATTTTTGCTAACAAAGTCAAGCGCGTCATTCTCATTTGATATTTTTTTGTCTTTGACATCGGACATCAGCTTGTTGTAAAGGCTGTTTTTTCTCAGCTTGTCAAAATCATTTGCGTTTATTGCAATCACCCCCTTTATATGATATATTTACTGCAGTATATAAACCATTATATTCACTTATTGTAAGGATGGTGAATGCGTTGAGAATTCTTGTCTTATCGGATTCACACGGCTGCGTGTCAAATTTGTTTGATGCTTTTGACCGAGAGCCGACTGCCCGCTATGCCTTTTTCTTAGGCGACGGCGTCTTAAGGGCACAAGAGGTAATGGCGTTGTATTCACAGAAAATTCTTTGTAAGGCTGTTGCGGGGAACTGCGATTTCGGGAGCGATTATCCGGATTTTGATACCGTAACTGTTGAAGGAGTAAAGATATATTTCACGCACGGACATAAAAATTACGTTAAATTCGGACTTTCCCGGCTGATTCTTGAAGCAAAGAGCCAAGGGGCAAATATAGCTTTGTTCGGTCATACCCACGAGCAGTATTATGAATATGCGGACGGTCTTCATCTTCTAAATCCCGGGAGTATTCGTGAAGGCAAATATGCGGTAGCGGATATTACGCCCGCCGGAATCGTATGCGTGGGGAAGCGCCTGTCCTTCTGATTTTCTTCTCCCAACTGACCTCGTTTCTCAAGGAGATAACCGAAAACAGATTAGGCAATGCCATAAGACCGTTTGTAATATCGGAAAGACTCCATATTATTTTAGGCGAGCTTATGCAGCCGAGAAAGGCAACGGAACAGTAAAGGTATTTGTACATCTCGGAAAACCTCTCCTTGAAAATCTCCTCCCTGCTTTTTTCGCCGTAAAAAGACCAGCCCACAAGTGACGCAAACCCGAAAACGGCTGTAAGCAGAGCTATACCCTTTTTGCCCCACTCTCCGACGCTTGCGTACGCTGCTATCGAAAGCTCAGCCCCGAAAAGCCGTGAGCCTTCATTCCAAACACCGGATACGAGAATGGACAAAGCCGTTATCGTACAAAGGAGTATTGTGTCCGTGAAAACTTCAAACGCGCCTAAGCAGCCCTGGTCTGTTGCTGACGAAGCTTCGTCCTCGGCGTGGATTATAGTCGAGCTGCCTATACCCGCCTCATTTGAAAAAACACCTCTTGCAATTCCGTATCTCATGGCTGTTTTTCCCGAGAATTTATTTTTATCCCCTTTCTTAAAAGCGCCGTTAATAATATTTATGCTGCAGGGGAGCAGGTTTTTTCTGTTTTTAAGGAGTATCCAAAGGGATAAGGATAAAAAACCCAAACTCATAGCGGGAACCGCATACTCATTGATTTTGGCTATTCGTTTTACGCCTCCCCTTATTATTAAAAAGCAAATTGCAGCTACCGCTATGCCGGTTACGGCTTGCGGAATACCGAAGCCCCGAAAAAGCGATTCGGAGACGGAGTTGGCCTGAGTCATATTACCGCTGCCAAGAGACGAAAAAAGGCAAAGTCCGGCGTAAGCTTTGGCAAGACCGGGCATTTTCACCCCGTCGTGCATATACATAAACGCGCCGCCCTTGACCTTTCCCGAAACTTTTCGCCTGTATTTGATTCCGAGTGAATTTTCGGCGTATGACGTAGCCATACCTAAAAAAGCGGACAGGCACATCCAAAAAACCGTACCCGCACCTCCGGACGCTATTGCGGAAGCTACCCCGACTATATTACCGGTACCTATACACGCGGCGAGAACTGAGCAGAACGCGCCGAACTGGGATATTCCGTTTCCCGTATTTTCACTTTTTTGCGGCTTAAAAAATCGCAACAATGTGCCGCTCATCCACCTGTTGATTCCCGTCAGCTGAAATAACCTGCTCCTTATGGTGAACATAACCGCGGCAGATAGGTAAAACAAGAGCATTGGCGTTCCCCAAACAACATTTGCCGCACTGTTAAGTATTCCGTTCACCCTATCACCTGCCCTAATATATATGCAAAAAAGAAATGAGGAATGACGAATGAAGCCTCGAATATACACAATTGCCACAGCTCATCTTGACACCTCGTGGAATTGGACCTTGGAAAAGACTCTTGAAGAGTATCTTCCGAAAACAGCATATGAGAATTTTCCTCTTTTTGAGAAATATCCGAAATATAAGTTCAGCTTTGAGGGCGGATATCGCTATGAGCTTCTAGAGGAATACTATCCCTTGTATTTCAAGAGGATAAAAGAATATATAGAAAAAGGCAGATGGTTTCCCGCGGGAAGTGCGTGGGAGAACGGTGACGTAAATATACCGTCTCCCGAAGCGCTTTTTAGGAATTTTCTATACGGTAACGGATACTTTAAGGAAAAATTCGGCGTTACCAGCAAGGATGTTTTTCTGCCCGATTGCTTCGGCTTCGGTTGGGCGCTCCCTTCTGTTGCGCGTCATGCGAATTTAATAGGATTTACTACTCAAAAGCTTACCTGGAGCAGTTTTTGCTCGGTGCCGTTTGACATCGGAAAATGGTACGGAGTTGATGGCAGCTTCGTTTATGCCTCTTTTGATACGAGAGGTTATCAAAAGGTTTTTAAGAAATCCGTAAGGAAAAATTATATGGCCGCTACAAAGCTATGGTCAAATATTAGAAAATACAACCTACCCCTTACCGCCATATTTCACGGTGTGGGTGACAGGGGAGGAGCTCCGAGGGAGGAGTCCGTAAAAACCGTCGTTCGCGAAATTAACGAAAACAAAAACAAGAACACCGATGTTGTGTCCGCTTTTTCGGATGAGGTTTTCAGGGATATTGATATCCTTTTATCAGACGAGCAAAAGAATTCATTGCCCTTATATGACGGAGAGCTTGTTTCAACCAATCACGGAGCGGGAGGCTATACCTCGCGGACGATGAGCAAAAGGCTTAACAGACAAAACGAAATGCTTATAGAATCTGCGGAGCGCCTCTCTCTTGCGGCAATGCTTCTTTGCGGTCGAAAATACAACGAAAAGATGCTTGATATATGCTGGAAACGCGTAATTGCGCATCAGTTTCACGATGATATTACCGGAACGTCCATAATTGATTGCTATAAAAGAAACTGGAACGATTACTTTTTATCCTTAGCTCAAGCGGCGGAGGAGCTGCGCGATGCTGTAGGTACTCTTGCAGAGCTTGTGGATACCTCAAGCTTTAAGGGGATGCCCGTAGCGGTATGTAACAGTCTTCAGTTTAACAGGACACAATGTGTATATCTTGAGATTACCATGCCCGGAGCGCGAGGCTTTCGGGTATTCGACCACAACTCAAAAGAGCTAATGTCAACAGTGACCGAAAAAGACGGCGATACCTTTTCAATAAGCTTTCAGGCGAGTGTTAAGCCGCTTTCCGTAACGCTTTTTGATATTCGAAAGGCGAGCGAGCCATGCAAACTTCAAAGCCCCTTGAAGGTCTCAAAAAATCATCTTGAAAATGACAATATAAAAGTCCTTATCGACCAAAACGGTGATATTTCAAGCATTTATGATAAAAATTTAAATAAAGAGCTTCTTATAAAACCCGTGTCTTTTGCCCTTTTTGATTACGAGGGCTGTTACGGCTATGCGGCGTGGGAGATGGTTTATGAGCAGATAAGTGTTTCTGCGCAAAGAAGAACTCATCTTAAAAACATAGAAATTGTGGAAAACGGCAAGGCGGCGGCAACCTTAAAAATCACAAAAAGCTGCGCAGACTCCTTGTTTACACAGTTCGTGACACTGACGGCTTCGGGAAAGAGCGTTAATGTTTTTAACGAGGTTGACTGGCGTTGCTTGAGAACGCTGTTAAAGCTTGAGTTCGCGTTTACCGCAGCTAACAAAAACGCCCTTTATGATTTGGGGCTTGGCATAATAGAAAGACCTAATAACACAAAAAGACGTTTTGAGGTACCCGCTCAAATGTGGGCGGCTATACAGGATAAGTCCGGAGAGTATACGGCGTATGTGCTTTCAGATTCAAGAATAGGCTGGGATAAGCCAAATGACAATACGCTCAGGCTTACCTGTATACACACGCCTCGCCATTGGTACAGAAAAGAGAGCGCTCAGCATCTGCTTGATTTCGGTATCAACCGATTTTCGTTTTCCCTGGGAGCGTGCAGACCTGACGAAATAGGGGAAATTCAAAAAAATGCCTTGTGTTTTTGCTCACCGCTTTCGGCGTTTTCGTCCTCTTTACATATCGGAGAAAGAGAGGGCTTTGTTTCGTTGATTTCCGATTTAGATGAGGAAGTCCTCCTAAGAGCCTTGAAGAAAGCGCATAGCTCAGATGAAATAACGGTCCGCTTTAACGAAGGCTGTTCAAGGGAAAGAGAAGGAATAAGCTTTGCTCTTGAGACGCCGATATTTTCGGCATATGAGGCATACGCTTCGGAGGAAAAAATCTCCCCCGCAAAGGTTATTGACGGCAAGCTTGTATTTTCGATAGGGAAATTCGGGGTAAAAACCTTTATTCTAAAAACCGAGCAAACACAGAAAAAAGGAGAAGGGGTAAAAAGCATAAAGCTGCCTTATAACGCAGATATACTAAGTGAGAATGAGAAAAGAAAAGAGGTTGCCGAACTCGGGGGGAAGACTTTGCCTCGCGAACTTTTTCCGGACAAGGTAATTTCAGGCGGTATTAAGTTTTACCTTTCGAAAGGCGAAAAGAATGCTCTGTTTTGCGGCGGCGAAGAAATAGAAATTCCGAAAGGAAGCAACACTGTTTATATTTTAGCTTCGTCTGTCAAGGGCGACAGACAAGCCGTTTTTAAGGTCGGAAAAGAAGAGGCGGAGATAACTATATCGGATATGTTTGAAAATTACGGGGCATGGGATATCTACGCGCGTTTTGAAACCGGATACGTCAAACGCGATGTTCCCGCGCATATTTTTACACATACACACTGCCGGGACGATGATATAAGGGGAGAGAACGCTTATATTTTCAAGTACCGAATTGACACAAAAGGCTTTGACAGGATTTCGCTTCCGGATGACGGGAATATAGTTGTTTTTGCGGCTTCGGCGGTTGAAGAAATTGCCCCGGTAAAGCCTCTTACGCCCCTTTATGACTCTTTGGAAAAACGCAAAGGTGACTTTACCCGCTCCCCGGACGAGGACGCGGCCGAGAGTATTACCCGGTCACAGTGTAGAAAAGCGCGCTTTGACTTTATAAAGGGCTACGCGTCAAGGCAGCTTGAACGGGAAAAGAATAAGCTGTTCGGAAGGAAAAACAAAAAATGAAGATAATCGATTTTCACACCCATGCATTTCCCGACGCGATTGCCTCAAAAGGTCTTTCGGCACTTCTTGAGGGCTGTAACAACATCTACAAACCTGTTACCGATATGACGATAAACGGCTTACTGCGTTATATGGACGAGCATGCGATAGATATATCCGTTATACAGCCGGTAATTACAAAGCCGTCACAGACAATTGGGCTTAATAAATGGGCATCTGAAATCCGGTCTGATAGAGTTATATCTTTCGGCGGTGTTCACCCGCTTTCGGACGATTACAAAAGGGATATAGATTTTGTTGTATCATTGGGGCTTAAGGGATTGAAATTTCATCCCGAATACCAGAATTTTGTGCTTGACGAGCCTAAAATGCTGAAAATATATGATTACGCCCTCTCGAAAGGACTTATTCTCCTGTTTCACGCAGGGTATGACCCGGCTTTCCCTCCTTTGCTTAAGTCAACCCCGGAAAAGTTCGCAAGGTTGTCGAGGGAGCTGAAGGGCGGAATTATAGTGGCGGCGCACATGGGCGGACATGAACAGTGGGAGAGTGTTGAAAGATACCTTGTAGGCACTGATATTTACCTTGACACCTCAATGGGATTTGAGTTTTATTCTCATGAGTTTTTCTTAAAAATAACAAGAGAACACGGCTATAAAAAGATATTGTTCGCCTCTGATTCTCCCTGGAGCGATGCCGCGAAGGAAATTGAAACATTTTATACTTTTCCGCTGACAGATGAAGAAAAAGAGGGTATATTATATAATAATGCAAGGAGAATACTAAGTGGAGAATAAGCAAATAAATTAATTGACATATTTTCCCCACTGAAGTATACTACAGATTATGGAATATTTGCCGAAAGGACTGTATAAAATGTCCGATACTTTAGTAAGCCTAAGAAATATCAAAAAGTCATATGGCAGGAAAATAGCGCTCGACGACTTGAGCGTTGACCTTTTTAAGGGTCAGATAATAGGCTTGTTCGGTCCCAATGGTTGCGGCAAGACAACTTTATTGAAGATTATGGCGGGACTTATTCACGATTACAACGGGAGCGTTTTGATTGACGGGAGTTTCCCATCACCCGAAACGAAGCAGATTGTGGCATTTTTGCCTGACAGGATTTTTCTTTACGATTGGATGAATGCCGGTCAAGCATTGTCATTTTTCAGGGATTTTTATGCGGACTTTGATTATGATAAGGCGAAAGCTCTGCTTGAGAAGTTTTCACTGTCAAGCAAGGATAAAATCAAGTCAATGTCAAAGGGTATGCAGGAAAAACTTTTGCTCTCGCTTATTATGTCACGAAAAGCAAAGCTCTATCTTTTGGACGAGCCGCTGGCAGGAGTAGACCCTGCCGCAAGAGAGGCCATACTCGATTTTATTCTTCAGAACCATTCAAAAGACTCTATAATTTTAATGGCGACTCATCTTATTAATGACCTTGAACAGATGTTTGAGAGAGTTGTTTTTATGGGAGAGGGCAGGGTGCTTGTTGATGACAGCGTAGAAAACATAAAAAGCCGCGGGGTTTCTATTGAGGATGCGTTTAAGGAGGTTTTCCGCCATGATGCTTGGTAAGCTGATAAAAAACGATATTAAGACGGGGCTTTATACCGTAGCCAATGTATATTTTGCGGCTTTTGTGGCAATAGCCTTCATGATGTTCGGGGTGCTTGCGAAATCAGGCACTATAAAGGTATTGTCCTCGGTAGCTTTAAGTGTAATTATGGTAGTAATTTTGGTTTTTACGTTTTTTGCCGTCATTTCCATGTTTAATAAGAGCGTGTACGGCAATGTCGGCTATCTTACTTTGACACTTCCTGTAAAGGAATGGCAGATAGTGTTTTCAAAGACCTTAACAGGAATCTTGTTTATACTCATAAGCTATATTTCTTTTATAACATCAAACGCTTTTCTTTTCGTTTATATATTGGGGCAAAAGGGCATGCAAACCGTAATAGAGTTATGGCAGCAGATGGAGATTATGGGTCTGCCAAGCAGAGAAACGCTTGAGCTGTATTTAATAATGAAATCACTTACCGGACTTATTGCTGTTTTTTTTACGGTCTCAAGTCTTATAATAGCCGTCAGTCTTGTAAATGTTTCGGGAATAGACAAATTCGGCACCATTGGCAGCATCCTCATTTTTGCCCTTTTAACAGGCTTTTTGACTTCTTTGGCAAACAAAATCGGGAAGATGATAAATCTCAATATGGTCATTTACGGCAAATCCGTGGTCTTTACCTTTTCGAATTCTTTCGTTGCTCGGCAAAATGAATTGGGAGCTATGTCCTTTGAGCTTTCCCGGTACTTTTTTCTGATTGTTTTCTCTCTATGCCTTTGCGCGGCGGCAACATTCTTGATTAAAAAGAGGGTCAATGTTAAATAAATAAAGATCCAATAGTTTAGACGATAATATTTGATAGTTTTAATCAATAGCAGAATAACTGTTGAAAATTATTCTGATATAGTATAGAATTAAAAGGTAAACATAAACTAAAGGAGCATATTTTATGATATCAGCAGGAGATTTCAGAAACGGCATCACCTTTGAAATGGACGGAGAGGTATATTCGGTTATAGAATTTCAGCATGTAAAGCCCGGTAAGGGAGCTGCCTTTGTACGCACTAAAATCCGAAACGTTATTGCGGGAAGCGTAACAGAGCGCACATTCAATCCAACCGATAAATTTCCGTCTGCATATATTGAAAGAAAAGATATGCAGTACTCATATCAGGATGGGGAGCTTTACTACTTTATGGATACCGAAAGCTATGAAATGATTCCGATTGATGCTGCAAAGCTTGACGATAATTTCAAATTCGTAAAAGAAAATATGATTTGTAAAATTCTTTCATATAAAGGCAATGTTTTCGGAGTAGAGCCTCCTACATTTGTAACCCTTCAGGTAACGAAGACGGATCCCGGATTTAAGGGCGATACGGCTACTAATGCAACAAAACCCGCAAAGCTTGAGACGGGAGCCGAAATCAGAGTACCCTTATTTATAGATGAGGACGAAATGATAAACGTTGATACACGAACAGGCGAATATATGTCACGCGCATAAAAATAAAAAAATTGGTGCTCGCACCGCGAAAGGAAGGCAATTATTATGACTTTAACAGAAAAGGTTGCATATCTGAAAGGACTTGCAGAAGGGCTTGAACTCGACGATCAGACAAAAGAAGCAAAGATATTTAAGGTGATTTTTGATATTCTTGATGACCTCGCCCTTACGGTAACCGATATCGACGATACCATGGAGCTTTTTGAAGAGCATCTCAATGCGGTTGATGAGGATTTAGACGAATTAGAATCCTTCGTTTATGAGGGTTTAGACGAGGAATATGACGATGACGGAATGTTTGAATTAACATGTCCGTCTTGTGGCGAGGATTTTTGCGTAGACAATGAAATAATTGATGAGGATTATATTGAATGTCCTTCTTGCGGCAAAAAGCTTGAATTTGACTTTAATGAAGGTTGTGAATGCGGGTGTGACCACGATGAGGACGATGAATAATTCTCTTAATCCTTTACAAACTAAAAACGCTGTGATATAATACACAAGCTTCCCTGCTTCTCGGAAAGTGGAGTAAACATTATAAATGTGGTCACCTGCCTCTTTCTGGGATACTCGGAAATATTATAATGAGGTGAAATTATGACAAGAGAAGAAAAAACAGCTATCATTACACAATATGCAACACATGAAGGAGATACAGGTTCGCCTGAGGTACAAATTGCCGTTCTCACCAAGAGAATTAGTGATTTAACCGAGCATCTTAAATCCCATAAAAAGGATCATCACTCTCGCAGAGGTCTCCTTAAGATGGTCGGTCACAGGAGAAATCTTCTCCAGTATTTGCAAGATAACGACATTGAGAGATATCGTGAAATCATTGCTAAGCTTGGTATCCGTAAGTAAAAAAACATGGGGCGGGCGCATTGTGTGCTTGCCCCTTTACGGAATTTAAACTTAAAATCATCGGGGACATTTTTTAGCGATAAACAAAAGCATTCGTGCTAACGAGTGATTTTATTTGTTGCTAAGCATGTTCTCCGTTGAAATAATAAAAAAGAGGTAGAACTATGTTTGAAAAATTTAAGGTATTTGAAACTACTGTCGCGGGCAGACCGCTTGTGATAGAAACAGGCAAAATGGCGCAGCTTGCGGGTGGTTCATGCATGGTACGCTATGGTGAAACAAACGTGCTGTGTACGGCAACTATGTCCGATAAGCCGCGTGAGGGAGTGGATTTTTTCCCGCTTTCGGTTGACTTCGAGGAAAAACTTTATTCTGTCGGGAAAATCCCCGGTTCATTCCAGCGTCGCGAGGGCAGGGCAAGTGAAAAGGCGACTCTTGCCTCCCGCGTTATTGACAGACCTATTCGTCCGCTATTTCCCAAGGATATGAGAAATGACGTAGGCGTTGTTGCGACTGTAATGTCGGTAGACCCTGACTGTCTGCCCGAAATCGCAGCTATGTGGGGCGTTTCGGTTGCCCTTTCAATATCGTCAATTCCGTGGGACGGTCCTGTTTCGAGCGTATCGTTAGGGCTTATAGACGGTCAGTATATTATAAATCCGACCGCGCAGCAAAGAGAAATCTCCGAAATGGCAGTAACAGTGGCTTCCACTGCAAATCTCGTCGCTATGATTGAAGCATCGGCAAACGAAATTTCGAATGATGTTATGTTTGACGGAATTATGTTTGCTCACGAAGAAAACAAAAAGATTGTTGAATTTATAAACGGCATTCGACAAGAAATCGGAGAGGAAAAGATTGATTTTCCGTCAAATGACCCCTCAAGCCGGCTGTATGAGGCTGTTGAGGCCTTTGCACAAGAAAGTGTTGAAGCGGCTTTGAACACTGATGACAAGAGAATAAGAGATGAGAGGCTAAAGCCTATTTATGAGGCCGTTCACAACGAGTTTGACGAGAAATTTCCCGAGGAAGTCGGCAAAATCGACGACTGTCTGTATAAGCTTCAAAAAAATATCGTGCGCCGCCGGCTTCTTGACGAGGGCAAGCGTGTTGACGGCAGGGGAATAAATGACTTGCGCCCGCTTGACGCGCAGATTGACCTTTTATCGCGCGTTCACGGTTCGGGCATGTTCACAAGAGGTCAGACTCAGGTCTTAACCGTTACAACTCTCGGTACGGCAAGGGATGCCCAGCTTCTTGACGGGATTGACCAAGAAGAAGAAAAAAGATATATACACCATTATAATTTCCCGTCTTATTCCGTGGGAGAAACAAAACCCGCCAGAGGTCCGGGAAGGCGTGAAATCGGTCACGGCGCACTCGCCGAAAAGGCTCTTATTCCCGTAATTCCTCCGATTGAGGACTTCCCGTACACAATAAGACTTGTTTCCGAGGTTCTTTCGTCTAACGGGTCTACCTCCCAAGGAGCGATATGCGGCTCAACCCTTTCGCTTATGGCAGCGGGTGTTCCCATTAAGGCTCCCGTAGCAGGTATTTCATGCGGTCTTGTCACACAGGGAGACCGTTTTATGACTATGGTTGATATTCAGGGACTTGAGGATTTTTTCGGGGATATGGATTTCAAGGTTGCGGGCACTCATAAGGGTATAACCGCAATACAGATGGATTTAAAAATTCACGGACTTACTCCCGAAATTATTAAGGAAGCTTTAACGAAGACTTACGACGCAAGAGTTTATATTCTTGACAAGGTAATGCTTCCGGTTATAAGCGAACCTCGAAAGGAGCTTTCAAAATATGCTCCGAAGATGCTGATGACCAAGATTGACATTGAAAAAATCGGCGATGTTATTGGGAAGCAGGGTAAAGTAATTCAAAAAATCTGTGCGGATTGCAGCTGTAAGATTGATGTAGAGGAAGACGGGACGGTATTTATTACGGCTCTTGATATCAACGACGCAAAAAGGGCTCTCGAACTAGTTGAAACAATTGCAAAGGACCCGGAAATCGGGGCGGTTTACAAGGGTATCGTTACTCGCCTTATGCAATTCGGGGCGTTCGTTGAGATAGCCCCCGGGAAAGAGGGCTTAGTGCACATCAGCAAGCTTGATGTAAAACGAGTTGAACGAGTTGAGGACTGTGTCAATGTTGGCGACCATGTAATAGTTAAGGTCACGGAAATTGATGACCAAGGCAGAATTAACCTCTCACGCCGCGACGCTCTGATTGAGATTGAAGGGCTCGTTCCCGAAAACGACAGCGGAGCCGGAGCACAATCTCCCGGAAGAGACAATCGGGGCAGGAACAACAAGCGCTATTCGGGACAAGGCGGTAGGGGAGACAACAGAAGGTAAAAGCTTTCGAACCGTGGGTGTGTAATATGAATACTGCAAAAAAGAATCTTGTGCTAATTATATGGTTTTTATATATGTTATCGATTATTATGTCGGCACTTGTGCTTGTTTCTTTCTATACCCATGCTCATATGTGCCGCGATTCAGACTGCAAAATTTGCTCCATGGTTCAGTCTGTTGACGGGATATTCGATAAATGCAAAAGAAACGTATTGATTATAGCTTTTATTTCTGCCATATTTGTCCTAATGCCCCCAACTTCTTTTAATCGAGTACGATTCCTTTTCAAAATATCGCCCGTAAGTTATAAAACAAAGCAATTAATATGATTTTTTATTTGGGGAGAAACCGCCCGAAAGGACGGTTAATCTCTCTTTTTTTACAGCTAAAATAAGAAAGGAAATAATAATGGTTAAAAAATATTTTTACATAACAATGTCTCTTTTCCTAATCGGTTGTATGCTTTCCTGTTTTTCCGCGTGCGATTTTGCGTCGGATTCCAGCGACGAAGATAAACTTGAAGTTATTGTCACAATTTTTCCGCCATACGATTTTGTGCGGCAAATAGCCGGGGATAATGTTAAAATCACTCAGCTTATCCCTCTCGGTTCCGAGAGCCATACATATGAACCGACGGCAGCCGAGCTTCTTAAAATCCAAAAATGCGACTTATTTATATATACGGGAGGCGAAAGTGATGTTTGGGTTGAAAAAATACTCTCTTCGCTTGAAACCAATAATGTTGAGCTTCTTACCCTTATGAGCTGCTGCCGGACCTTGGAGGAAGAAACAGTTGAGGGAACGCAGGGGAATGAAAACAACCACGAGCACGAACATGAGCACGAACATGAGCTTGATGCTCATGTGTGGACCTCTCCCAAACGCGCTATTGAGATAGTAGAGAAAATTGCCGACACCTTGATAAAACTCGATGCCCAAAACACCGCCGTATATGAGGAGAATAAGACCTCTTATCTTGCAAAGCTTCGTGAGCTTGACGAGGCGTATGCTCAGGCTGTTTCGGAAGCTTCAGGCGACACTGTCATAATAGCTGACAGGTTCCCGTTCAGGTATTTGGCGCACGACTATAATATTAAGTATTTCGCAGCTTTCAAGGGCTGTTCCTCGGACGCCTCGGATCCCAGCGCGGCAACGGTTAAATTCCTTATAGACAAGGTAAATGAGAAAAACATCCCCACTGTTTTTTACATAGAATTTTCAAATCAAAGAATGGCGGACACTGTTATGGAATCAACAAGTGCTCAAAAGGCGCGGCTTCATTCCTGCCACAACCTCACGGCACAGGAGTTCGATCGGGGAGAAACATATCTGAGCCTGATGACAGCTAATCTTGAAAACCTAAAAACAGCTTTGGATTATTGAGAGTGGTGACAATTCTTATGTCTTTAATAAATTGTAAGGATGTTTCTCTTGCCTATGACGGAAATATAGTATTATCGGATGTTAATTTTCAGCTAAATTCAGGGGATTACCTTTGCGTTGTGGGTGAAAACGGCTCAGGCAAAAGCACGCTTATAAAGGGACTGTTAAGGCTTAAAAGCCCTGTTTCGGGTGAGATTGTTTTTTCTGACGGTCTTTATTCTTCACATATAGGTTATATGCCGCAGCAGTCGGCGGCTCAAAGGGATTTTCCGGCTACCGTTTTCGAGGTTGTTTTGTCGGGCAGACTGAACAGTCGCAGAGGCAAGCCGTTTTATTCGAAAAGCGATAGGCAGGAGGTCTCTGAAAAGCTTTACGATGTGGGAATGGAGGGGTTGAAAAAGCACAGCTATCAGGAGCTTTCAGGCGGACAGCAGCAAAGGGTGCTTTTAGCTCGTGCGCTTTGTGCAACGAAGAAGCTTATTTTATTGGACGAGCCTGTGTCCGGACTTGACCCGGTTGTTACAAGTGAGATGTATTCGCTGATACAGGAAGTAAATAAAAAGGACGGCATTACGGTTATCATGGTATCTCACGATTTGAATGCCATAAAATACTCGACTCATATTCTGCATTTGGGGAATACACAGCTTTTCTTTGGGAAAACGGCAGAATATGTCGAAACACCGCTGGGAAAACGATTTATCGGGGAGAACGGAAATGTCTGAATTTTTTATGTATATAGCGGAACTTTTCGCAGCGCCGTTTTTTGTCAGGGCATTGATAGTCGGCACTCTTGTATCGCTGTGCTCATCACTTTTAGGGGTAAGCCTTGTGCTTAAAAGATATTCAATGATAGGCACCGGACTTTCAAATGTCAGCTTCGGCTGCGTAACTGTTGCCGTTGCCCTGAATATTGCGCCTCTTTACATATCAATCCCCGTTGTTGTTGCCTCCTCTTTTCTTCTTTTAAGAATTAGTGATAACAGCAAGATAAAAGGGGACTCTGCAATAGCCATGATTTCAAGCGGTGCCATATCAATAGGCGTAATGGCTGTTTATTTGACAAGCGGCGTCACTAATGATGTTTGCGGTTATATGTTCGGGAGCGTCTTTTCGCTTACGCAAAGCGACATGGTATTCAGCGCGGCGCTTTCAGTAGTTGTAATAATTATGTTTGTGATTTTTTACAACAGGATTTTTGCCGTCACCTTTGACGAAAACTTTGCGAGGGCGACGGGAACGAATGCAGGCAGATATAACGCCGTAATTGCGCTTCTTACGGCATCAACCATTGTGGTGGGAATGAAAATGATGGGAACGCTGCTCATATCGAGTCTTATTATTTTTCCTGCCTTGACTTCCATGAGGCTTTTCAAGAGCTTTAAGATTGTTGTGGTATGCTCGGGATTTTTATCTGTTTTTTGCTTTTTTATCGGGATGGCTTTAACCGTGATATTTGAAGCGCCCGCAGGGGCAAGCGTCGTTATCGCTCACATCGCGTTCTTTTTAATATTCTCGGCCGTTTCGGCGTTAAAGAAAATCAGAAAAAGGAGTATTGAGATTAATGAGTAATAATAAATCGCACTCTGATGTACGCGGAAATGAGGTACAAAACGCAAAAAAGAAACAAAGCGAAAAGATTAATGTTATAGTATTTGCGTCTTTGTGTGTTGTTCTTTTGGTTGCTGTCGGTGTTGTTTTCGCCCTGACAAAGACTGGTAATCATTCAAAACCGCTTGAAACGGGTGACTCTGACAAGGAAATAATAAACATAACCGAAAAGCTTTATGTCTCTTGGATAAATGAGATTTATACGAGTACCGACCAATATCTAGGGAGGACCATAAAAATCGAGGGGATGTTTGCAAAGGAAGTTCTACCCCAAAAAACATACTACTATGTTTACAGGGTGGGTCCCGGTTGCTGCGGAAACGACGGGGCTATGTGTGGTTTTGAGTTTACCTCAGGCGGTGAATATCCGCAGGAAAATGACTGGATAGAGGTTGTGGGAACGCTTGAGGTATATGAGGAAAACGGGAACAAGTTTCTTACCCTAAGCAACTCGAAGATAACGGTTAAACAGGAGCGCGGGTTAGAGGTCGTCGGAAACTGAGCATCTTACGGGAATACTCAAAGGCAGCGGCTGCCATAGATGCCCGATATTGCCAACTAATTACCCGTTTTTTTTAGCTAATCTATTGAAAACACAACGTAATTATGATAGTATAATGCTAAATCACTAATAAAAGCACAATGGATTTCGGATTGTTTATTAATTACTAATTATTGAAGAAACGGATTTCAAAGCTAAGGAAGTATGTGAGTGAATGCGGCTTAAAAGCTTTTTAAAAAGCCGGCTGATGTTTTTTCTGGTTATAGCCGATACGGCTTCGATGGTCTTATGCGTTGCCGTTGCCTATCTTTTAAAATTTGAGTCCTTTTCGGGTCTGCTTGGAGAGTACGGGGGAAAATTTATTTTCTTTCTCCTTGTTGACCTGGTTACGACGACTGTCTGCTTTCTGCTCTTTCGCATTTATGAACGGGTGTGGCAGTATCCGGTGTTCAATGACTACAGCGATTTATTTTTAGGCTTTCTTGTTTCAAAGCTCGTTTCAAATCTAATTTTGTATAAGCATTGGGATAAGGCTTTTTTAACATGGTTTTTAACTTATTTTATATTAAGCGGAGTAGCAATAATTACAATTCGTCTTACTCTTCGCTGGGTATATAATTTCCTGCAGGAAAAGAAAATCCGCCAATCAAAGGAAAAGTCTGCGGGCAAAATAAAGGTTATGATAATAGGTGCGGGCGAAGCCGGAAGAATGATTATGTCCGAGCTTGCCGGAAACAGATTTCATTATACACACAAAGTAGTAGCTATTATTGACGACGATAAAAAGATGCACGGCAAATACTTAAGCGGTATAAAAATTTACGGCGGCCGAGACAAAATTATTAAAGTGGCGCGTGAGCTTGAGGTTGACGAGATTTATCTTACAATGCCCTCTGCAAGCGCTGCAACAATTAAAAAAATCCTTGAGATATGTAAACAAACCGATTGTAAGCTGAAAAGGCTGCCGGGAATGTACCAGTTTATAAACGGTCAACTAACTGCAACGCAGCTTAAAGACGTCGAATATATAGACCTTTTGGGAAGAGAACCTATAAATGTTGACTTAAATCCGGTTTTTATGTCACTTACGGACAAAACCGTTCTTATAACAGGCGGGGGAGGTTCAATAGGCAGCGAGCTTTGCAGGCAGATAGCAGCAAGTAAGGTTGTACGAAGGCTTATTATTCTCGATATTGCGGAAAACGGTGCATATGACGTTCAGCAGGAGCTTAAAGGGCGTTACCCCGAGCTTGATCTTGTTGTTTTGATTGGCTCGGTAAGGGATGAGGGCAGGCTTGACGAAGTTTTTTCGGAATACAGACCCGATATTATTTATCACGCGGCCGCTCATAAGCACGTACCGCTAATGGAAACAAGCCCGAAGGAAGCGGTAAAAAACAACATATTCGGCACACTGCATCTTGCGCAGGCGGCAGACAGATACGATGCGGAGCGGTTTGTTATGATTTCGACCGATAAAGCGGTCAACCCCACAAATGTTATGGGGGCAACAAAGCGTGTATGCGAGATGATAATTCAAGCATTTAACAGAACCTCCAAAACTGACTTTGTAGCAGTGCGCTTCGGAAATGTTCTGGGCTCTAACGGCAGTGTTATCCCGCTTTTTAAGGAACAGATTGCAAACGGTGGACCCGTAACCGTTACCCATCCCGATATTATTCGTTATTTTATGCTCATTCCCGAAGCTGTCGCTCTTGTTCTTAAGGCCGGCTGCTTTGCCAAGGGAGGCGAGATATTTGTGCTTGATATGGGAACTCCCGTTAAAATAGCCGAGCTTGCCGAAAATATGATAAGACTTTCCGGTTATAAGCCGAATATTGATATAGAAATCAAGTTTACGGGACTTCGTGAGGGAGAAAAGCTTTATGAGGAGCTTTTAATCAAGGAAGAAGGAATTCAGAAAACGACAGACGATCTTATTTATATTGCGAAGCCTACAGAGATTGACAGTTTGGAGCTTTTCACAAAGCTTTCGGACTTGGAAAACAATATTGAACATTTTACGAGGTTCGATATTATTGATAAAGTAAGAGAAATCGTTACAACTTACCGCGCTAACAACTCGGAATACAACGAGCACAAGCAGAGCATAGGTGTTATGAATTAAGGTGGTTTTATGTACCCGGTAATTAAAAGAATATTTGACCTGATTATATCGCTTTTCGGTCTTATGATTTTGTCCCCGCTGTTTTTGACTCTAATGCTTATAATTAGGCTCACATCGGAAGGACCGGTTTTTTTCAAGCAGGAGCGAATAGGCATACATAAAAACCATTTTATGGTGTATAAATTTCGCACTATGCGCATAGATACTCCTGCGAATATTCCTACCCATCTTCTTGAAGAGCCCGAAAAATACATAACCGGCGTAGGGCGATTTTTGAGAGCGACTAGCCTTGACGAGTTACCCCAGCTTTTGAATATAATTAAAGGGGAAATGAGCATAATAGGTCCAAGACCCGCCCTTTGGAATCAGGATGATTTAGTTGAAGCAAGAGAAAAGTATGGGGCAAACGATATTCTGCCCGGGCTTTCGGGTTTAGCACAGATAAGCGGCAGAGATGAGCTTCCGATAGAGGAAAAGGCAAATCTTGACGGGGAATATGTTGAAAAATTCGGGTTTTTGATTGATGTGCAGTGCCTGTTTGGCACAATATTCGCCGTTCTTAAGCGCAAGGGAGTTGTTGAGGGAAAAACAGATGATTCTCAGGCGCAATCACAGTTCGAAGTCGAGCTTGCGAAGGCTGCCGCAACAACTGACGGTTCGCAGCAGCAACAATCAGGCTTTGAATCCTCCCAACAACCGCTGACAAGGTAAAAAACGATGAGAATTCTGATGCTTACATCTGAAGATTTTAATACACCAAACTCAAACAACCATCTTTCCCTGACTCTCATTGAAGATATGCTCTCTGCAGGATTGGATGTTTATCTTATTTGCAGAGGGAAAACAAATTCGGACGGGTCGGAATGTATCCCCGTGCAGCTTAAAGACAATAACGGATTTTCTTTCGATATGGTAAAAATGCCCCGGATTAATAAAAACCATTTTGTAAGAAGATATTTGGACGGGGTTAAATACGCTTATAGGGCTATGAAAAAATGGATTAGACATAGAGACATTGATGCCGTTCTTATTCAGTCTAATCCAAATTCGATTTTTAATGCCGTTTTATTGAAGCTGTTTTTAAGAAAGCCGATCGTTTACAACGTATACGATATTTTTCCCGGTCATGCTCATAAAATCGGCGTTATAAAGAGCGCCCTTCTTTTCAACCTTTTCAGGAACATACAAAAAGTATTATACTCCCTTTGCACAAGGATTGTGGCAATGTCCGAGGATATGAAGGAGGCTCTTGCGGCACAGGGAGTTAAGTCCGATAAAATTACAGTAATCAGCAATTGGTTCGATACGGATTTATTCGAAGTTAAACCCTATGAAAAAAACAAATTTATAAAAAAATATAATCTCCCCATAGGGAAATTTTATGTTCAGTTTGCGGGAGTTTTAGGGTATGTTTTCGATTATGATATGTTCATTTCCGCAGCACAGCTTTTAATGCCCTATAAGGACATCGAATTTTTGCTTATAGGGGACGGCAACCTTAGGGACACCGTGCTAAGGGAGATAGAAATAAGAGGCGTAACAAACATCCGATATTATCCCTGGCAACCCCTTGATATAATAGCCGATGTATACAGCGCTTGCAGTGTAGGGATAATACCTCTTAAAAAAGGCGTAATAGGAAACGGGGTACCCAGCAAGGCGTGTCAACTGATGGCATGCGCGCGCGTGGTGCTTAATGTTGTTGAGCAGTCAAATTACAGCAGGATGTTCGAAAGTGAAAATATCGGAATATCTGTTACGGACTATAATCCCCAAACTGTCCGTGATAAGATTCTTTATTTATACAATAATCCGGAAATTGTTGAGAAAACAGGAAGCAACGCGCGTGATTATGCGTTTGCCAATTTTACAAGAGAAAAGAACACAAAAAAGTTTGTGAAGCTTTTGCGGGAGTTGGAAAGGTGAAAATACTGATTTTCGGTTTTACGAAGCTAAGATATATGCCGTATATGAGCTTTTATTTAACCGGCTTAAAAAACGAGGGTCACAAGCTGCATATCTTAAGCTGGAACAGAGATGGGCAGGATGATGAGCAAGCCCCCGAGGGGGTTGTACATCACAATTTCCAAAGACTCCTTGAGGATGAAATACCGAAGATAAAGAAAATACCCGCATTCGCGGCATACCGTAAGCATCTTATCGGGTTGATAAAGGATGAAAAATTTGATTTTCTTATTTCCTTACACACGCTTCCCGGGGTTTTGATTTATAAAAGGCTTGAGAACGAATATAAAAACCGTTTTATTTTAGATTACAGAGATTTCACATATGAAAACATAAAACCCTTTGCAAAAATAATCAAAAGTCTCGCCGAGGCCTCTGCTCTTACATTTGTAAGCTCGGACAGGTTCAGAAAATATCTTCCGGACATCCCAAAGATTCTGACATCCCACAACATAAAAACGGAGGACTTACAGTACAGAGCTGACTTAAAATTCAAACCCTCGGAAAACGGAAAAATAAGGGTATGTTTTTGGGGACTTATACGGCATGAGCATATTAATCTTAGAATTATCAGGATGCTTAGCCCGGATGACCGCTTTGAGCTTCACTATTACGGCAGGGAGCAGGAAACCGCTCGAAAGCTGAAGGTCTTTTGTCGAGAAAACTCAGTTAAAAATGTCTTTTTTCACGGTCAGTACTCCGGGGAGGATAAATATAAAATCGCCGAAAATACCGATATAATCCACAATATGTATGATAACGGCTCAACCGAAGAAATCGCCTTGGGAAACAAGCATTATGACGGACTCCTGTTTTATTTGCCGCAAATTTGCTTCAAAGGTTCTTATATGGGCTTTCTTGCCGAAAAATACGGAATTGGAATATCACTTAACCCTTATGAGGAAGGGTTTGCAAATAAGCTTTGGGAATACTATAATAGTTTAGACAAGGAAGTATTCATTAAGGCGTGTGACAAAAGGCTTTTAGAAATAATGCAAGAATATGAAAAGGGAGTTAGGGCGGTTAAAGCAGCCTTGCCAAGCTGAAAAGGAGAAAGATATGTCGGAATTTAAGTCAAAGGTTTTAATGATAACGGGAGGAACGGGTTCATTCGGCAACGCTGTTCTCGAGCGTTTTATACAGACCGATATCAGTGAAATCAGAATATTTTCGCGTGACGAGAAGAAGCAGGACGATATGCGCCACCATTATCAGGACAATTATCCGGACCTGTCCGAAAAAATTAAGTATTTTATCGGTGACGTGCGTGATGCTTCAAGCATAAAAAACGCAATACACGGTGTTGATTATATTTTTCACGCGGCAGCTCTCAAGCAGGTCCCTTCGTGTGAGTTTTTTCCCTTGGAGGCCGTCAGGACTAATGTGCTTGGTACGGATAATCTTCTTACGGCAGCTATTGATGAAGGCGTTAAAAAGATTATATGCCTTTCAACCGACAAGGCGGCGTATCCCGTTAATGCCATGGGCACCTCAAAGGCAATGATGGAAAAGGTTGTGGTAGCCAAAAGCCGTACGGTTGACGCGAAGAAAACAACGATATGCTGTACACGCTACGGAAATGTTATGTGTTCAAGAGGATCCGTTATACCTTTGTTTATTGAGCAAATCAAAGCAGGCAAGCCCTTGACTGTAACGGACAGTGAAATGACCCGCTTTATAATGTCGCTGGAGGAAGCGGTAGAGCTTGTAGAATTTGCGTTTCAAAATGCCTTTAGCGGTGATATTCTTGTTAAAAAGGCGCCCGCATGCACTATAGGTGTTCTTTGTCAGGCGGTAAAAGAGCTTTTCGGCAGCAATAACCAAGTAAAGATTATAGGCATTCGCCATGGGGAGAAGATGTACGAGACGCTGCTTACAAATGAAGAATGTGAAAATGCGCTTGACATGGGAGGATATTATAGAGTTCCCTGCGATAAGCGTGATTTGAATTATGACAGATATTATGTAGAGGGAAATGTAACAAGAAGCAGTATAAAAGAGTTTAACTCCAATAATACCGAGCTTTTGACTGTTGAGCAGGTGAAGAAAAAGCTGTTGTCGCTCAATTATATTCAGGATGAGCTTAAAGCTATGGAGAGACTGTAATGAAAATACTTGTGACCGGTTCAAGCGGCTTTGTGGGAAGAAATCTTGTCTTTGCTCTTAAAAATATTGCCGAACAAAAGGATAAATCCTTTAATATTGATTGTAATATTACTGTTTTAGAGTATGATTTGGGTTGCGAGGAGGTGCTCTTTGAGCAGTACTGCGGTGAGGCTGATTTCATCGTTAACCTTGCCGGAGTCAACCGCCCCAAGGAGCAGGATGAATTTTCAAGAGGGAATGTTGATTTTGTTGCTCTATTAACGGAAATGCTCAAAAGGCATAAGAATTATTGCCCGATATTACATACTTCTTCCATTCAAGCACAGCTTCAAAACCCTTACGGGGAAAGCAAAAGGGCAGGGGAGGAAATAATATTCTCTTTTGGCAGGGAAACGGGTGCCCCCGTTTATGTTTTCCGTTTTCCGAATATTTTCGGAAAGTGGTGCAGACCAAATTATAACTCAGTTATCGCGACTTTTTGCAGTAATATAGCTTCGGGACGGCCTATTACGATAAATGACACAAGCGCAGTGCTTAAGCTCGTCTATATTGACGATGTTGTTAAGGTGATAATTGACGCAATAAAAGGGCAGGCTCATTTTGACCAAAACGGCAAGTTTTGCTTGATTTCGCCCGAGTATGAGGCAACCTTGGGAGAAATTGCGGATTTACTTTATTCGTTTAAGCGTACCCGCGAGGACAGAAGTATCCCCGACTTGGGAAACGATTTTGTTTTGAAGCTTTATGCTACTTATACCTCGTATATTCCCGATAAAGATTTATCGTATTCTCTTAAAATGAATGCAGACCACAGAGGCTCTTTTACGGAATTTCTGAAAACCGATGACAGGGGTCAAATTTCGATTAATATTACGAAGCCCGGCGTCACGAAAGGTAACCACTGGCATAATACAAAGAACGAAAAATTTTGTGTGGTAAACGGAAAAGCGATTATCAGGCTCAGAAAAATCGGGACTGACACGGTAGTGGAATACCATGCGGGTGGAGACGATATGAGAGTGATTGATATTCCCGTGGGCTATACCCATAGTATAAAAAATCAGGGAGACAAAGACCTTGTGACAATTATGTGGGCAAGTGAGCTTTTTAACCCGGACAAGCCCGACACATATTATGAGGAGGTATAAAAATGGCAAAGCTAAAGCTAATTACGATAGTAGGAACGAGACCCGAAATTATAAGGCTGTCCGAGGTCATAAAAAAATGTGATATTTATTTCGACCAGACTCTTGTTCATACCGGTCAGAACTATGATTATGAGCTGAATCAAATTTTCTTTGAGGATTTGCAGCTTCGCCCGCCTGATTATTATCTTGATTGCGTCGGAGAGGATTTGGGAGAAACCATAGGGGAGATTATTTCAAAATCCTATAAGCTCTTAGTTAAGCTGATGCCCGACGCCGTTTTAGTATTGGGAGATACAAATTCCTGCTTGTCCGCCATATCTGCAAAACGGCTTCATATCCCGATTTTTCATATGGAAGCGGGAAACAGATGCTTTGACGAGTGCCTTCCCGAGGAAACGAACCGCCGCATAGTTGACCATATAGCCGACATAAATTTATGTTACAGTGAACACGCAAGGAGATACCTTAATTCCGAAGGGACGGCAAAGGAAAGAACATATGTTACCGGCTCGCCGATGGCGGAGGTTCTCTCAGCGCATTTTGAGAAGATTAAAAACAGCAATATCCTTCAAACGCTGGGGCTTAAAAGGGGAGAATATATTCTGCTTTCGGCGCATAGAGAGGAGAATATTGATACACAGAACAATTTTATGAGCCTTATGAAGTCTGTCAATGCGCTCGCGGAAAAATATGATATGCCGATTATTTATTCGATGCACCCGCGCTCCAAAAAAATTATAAGTGAGCGCAGCTTCGTTTTTGACGACAGAGTAAAAAGCCTTAAGCCGTTTGGGTTTTCCGATTACAACAACCTTCAAATAAACGCTTTTTGCGTTGTAAGTGACAGCGGGACGCTTCCTGAGGAGGCGGCTTACTTCAGCGTAAGGCATTTACCCTTCCCCGCAGTTTGCATAAGAACGAGTACCGAACGCCCCGAAGCGCTTGATAAGGGGAATTTCATTATTGCGGGCATAACCGAAAATGAAGTGCTTTCGGCAGTCGATACTGCGGTAAATATGAATATAAACGGAGATTTCGCATCAGAGGTGCCCGATTATACGGATGAGAATGTTTCCGTCAAGGTTGTAAAGATTATTCAATCTTACACATCAATTGTCAATAAAACAGTATGGAGAAAATGAGGTTTCAACCTAAAAAGAAGCGATTTAAAAAAATAGTATTATGGATGATGACGGTTATTTGTTTTATCACTATTTTTATCCTGTCGAGCCAGCCAGCGGAAAACTCGAATTCACTAAGCAAAGGGATAGTAGATAAAAGCTCTGAGGTGGCGCGACAAATTGCGCCGTCGGCGTCTGAAACGCCGCTTGCAAAGAAGATTTTCACGAACAAGTTTTTCAGAGAGGCGGCACATGTTATTATCTTTTCTTTCCTTGCGTTGTTCTTAACTCTATCGCTCAGGGAACAGCAGGTTAAGCTTTCATTTGTCTTGTCCGGTCTGATTTGCGTTTTGTATGCAATTTTGGACGAAGCGTATCAAAGCTATTTTATCGTCGGCAGGGACTTTGAGTTTGTGGATTTGATTAAGGATTGGTGCGGGAGCATAATTGTAGTATTAATTGTGGCAACGGCGGTTCATATCGCAGAAAATATGAAGAGAAAGAAAAAAGAGGCATAAATATATGAGATTTGCTTTGATTGGATGCGGAAGAATTTCAGGAAATCACATTACGGCGGCTCTCGAAAATAAGCTGCAGATTGTTGCTGTATGCGACATCATCGAGGAAAGGTCTCTCGATTTGATTGACAGGTTTTCGCTTGATGAGGAATGGGGAACAAAGAGCTATTGCGATTATAAAAAAATGATTAGAGAAAATCGTTTTGATTTGATTGCGATAGCTACCGACAGCGGCAAGCATGCCGAAATCGCTTTATATTGCATCGAGAATAAAATCAACGTGATTATTGAAAAACCCATAGCCATGAGCATCGCCGATGCCGACAGGATAATCGAAGAAGCGACAAAGAATAATGTCAAGGTCTGCGCAAATCATCAAAACCGCTTTAATATAGCGGTTCAGCACCTTAAAAACGCTATTGAAGAGGGAAGAATGGGCACTATTTCGCATGGCGCCGTTGCCGTCCGCTGGAGCAGAGAAGAGAATTATTACTCTCAGGACGAGTGGAGAGGCACATGGAGTCAGGACGGCGGAACGCTTATGAATCAGTGTATTCACGGGATTGATCTTTTACGCTGGCTTTTAGGAGACGAGGTGCTGGAGGTATACGGCGCGACACGGCGCCGTTTTCATGATTACATTGAGGCAGAGGACATCGGAGTGGCAGTTGTAAAGTTCCAAAACGGCGCTGTGGCAACTATCGAGGGAACAGTAAACGCATTTTGCGATGATATGGAGGAAACAATATATGTGTTTGGCGAAAAGGGAAATGTAAAATTAGGCGGTACGTCAGCTAATGAAATTAATATCTGGCAATTTGCAAATGAAAACGCCGAGGACATAAGGAACAAATCATTAAAGGAAGATACACGAAATGTATACGGTAACGGTCATATCAGCCTTTACAATGATATGATTAATGCAATTGTTGAGGACAGGAAACCTTATGTAGATGCTTGTGCGGGAAAGAGAGCACTTGAAATGGTGCTTGCGATTTATAAAAGTCAAAAGACCGGGCAGCCCGTTAAGCTGCCGCTTGAAGAGTTTTCTACCGAGGAAATGATTGGTGAATTTTAATATGGAGAAAGCAGACAGATATGAAAAATAAGAGAAAACTTCAAATACTGATTCCCTTGCTTATCTGTTTTGTTGTGCCAGGATTGTTCATAATCAAGAATTACGAGGAGAAAAAAGAACCGCAAAACGGCGAAGGGACAACAGTTTTAGAGGATGCTCCAAATGAGGATTTGTTTTACGCCTTGAATATCAATATGGAAAAGCTGACTTCTTACGGTTTTCCGATAATTATTGATTTTGGCTCTCCCTCTTGCGTATGGTGCGTGAAAATGCTGCCCGATTTAGAAAAAATGTACACGCAATACAGCGGCAAGGCAACAATCAGATATATTGACATTTCAAAGTACCCCGAAGAGGCAGGGGATTATCCTGTTACCGCAATACCCGCACAGTTTTTCTTTAATGCGGACGGAACACCTTTTACCCCGAGTGAAGAGCTTCAAGAAGGGATAGGATTTTCGTTTTATGAAGATAAATCAACAGGCAAAAGGTTTACAGGGCATGTAGGGGCGCTTATGGAGCCCGATCTTCGCGCCATTTTAGACGAGATGGTAAATGCCGATGGATGAATTTTTTCAAACTCTTTCCTCACTTATTAAGGATAATTTTTGGTTTGCTCCCTTATTTGCTTTGTTAGCCGGGGTGGTAAACTCACTTATGCCCTGCTGTCTCTCAACGCTTCCTTTAATTATCGCCTATGTATCGGGAACATCCGAAAACAATCCTAAAAAGGCATTGAGGTTTTCCCTTGTATATGCCATTGGTTCTGCCGTTACTTACACAACACTGGGCGTTATTGCCTCATTTTTCGGCGGTCTTATAGGTCGCGGGAACAAATGGTGGTATATTGCGCTGGGCGTTCTTATGGTGATAATGGCACTCCAAATGTGGGAAATATTTAATTTTATTCCGTCAACCTATTTGCAATCAAAAAGTAAACGCACAGGGTATTTGGGAGCATTTATCGCGGGCATACTCGCAGGGGTGTTTTCGACTCCGTGCTCGACCCCCGTACTCGTCGCTTTGCTTGCGATTGTTGCAGGGAAGGGAAATGTCCTTTGGGGTGTGCTTTTGCTGCTTTTGTATTCGGTGGGCAACGGCGCGTTAGCGGTGATTTGCGGAACGTCGATAGGCTTAGTAAAAAAACTCTCCGGCAATGAAAGGCTTGATAAAGCCGGGAATATTATAAAGATAATTTTGGGAATGTTGATACTCTCGTTGGCGTTTTATCTGTTCTATCTCGCGTTTTAATTTTAACAGGGATTTTATTAGAAGCTTGTTTAGCGATAGGAAGGCTTTGATGTCGGCTAAGGCAAAACAGGAGGAGCAATTTACCGGACGAAGATACGTCGGAACACATGAAACAATAGCCTACATAATGAACGATTTTTCCAATGCGTTCAATATAAACGCGTACACAAACAGGTTTATCTGGGATGTTGTGGGGATAGACTTCAAAATTTCTGCGTTTATCGGTATATTTACAGGAATCTGGGATGTTATAAACGACTCGTTTTTTGCCGTTATTGTTGACAGAACGCGTACTCGCTGGGGTAAATTCAGACCCTATATAATTTCTTTTCAAATACCCTTGACTCTTTTGGCTACGCTATACTGGCTGATGCCTTTTTTATTTCCCGCAACAAACCCGACATATCTCCCTAAGCTGATTTATTATTTCACCCTCGGAGTAGTTCGGGAGACGGCGGGCACCTTTACAAGCATAGCAAAAACAGGCTATATGTCTACATCCACGCCAAGCCCGGGAGAACGCGCGAGACTCTTAATGCTCGCCAATTTGATAACGGGTTATTTAGGAGAGGATTTGCCGAGCATTCTAATGAGCGTATTTTACGATTTAATAAATAACGGAACCTTAAGGTGGAGGTTCGACAAGCTTTTTCTTTTCATGGGTGTCGGCACAGGCGTAGTTTCCTGTGCACTAAGCCTTTGGTATTTCCTTGTTTCGAGAGAGCGGGTAATGCAGTCTATCGAAAAGCCGAGTCTTAAACAGGGCTTAAAGGCAATAATAAACAACTACCCCGTTTTACTTATGACTCTTTCGTCCTTGCTTGGAAGTTTCAGCGTCAGTACCGATAAAAGCACATATATGATAGATGTTTTGGGTTCTGCTTCACTTGACCTTATAATTAACGCGCCCTCGGGTATGGTGGGTACTATTAGCTACGCCTTTGTTCCCTGGCTGCGCAGAAGGTTTTCGACGAAATCCATGTGGGTTTTTTCCGATCTTTACGGCAGGGTTCGCTGGACTATAGTATTCCTTCTCGGACTTTATAAGAAAAATTATAAAAATCGTGTTTTTATGGGTATAGTTTTAGGGATTGAGGCTTTTTTCGGGAAACTGACCTTTGGGCTGAACAATGTAATTTTAGCCGATATGCAAAACGAAGTTATGGATTATTGCGAATGGAAAAACGGCTACCGCGTCGAGGCAACGACTGAGGCCGCAAAAAACCTTATCCTAAAGCTGCAAGGTGTTTTTATGGGATCTGTAAGGAGTCTCATTTACGATAATATCGGATACACACAAATGAGGGCAATAGGAACGCAGACCGAAAAAACAAAGTTTTGGCTTTTTGGCATGTGTACAATTGTACCCCAGCTGACGGGGATACTTTCGGTAATCCCGAAGTTCCTTTATCCGATTAACGCCAAGATGCGCAATACAATGTATTTGCAGCTTAACGAACGCAGAATGGAGATTGCAAAAAGGGTAAGCTCTGCAAGTGAAGAGGAGCTTTCCGTCCTAAGCAAAAAACAGCTTGAAGGCGGTCTGATACCATAACGGTAAAAAAACACAAGCGTTTTGCACTTTCAGTCAAGGTGAAATACGGGCAAAAGGTCTTTCGACACAGGACTGTTGTCGGGATTGGTTTCCATTATATCGGCCATATAGTCCCACCACTTGCGGCATATAGCGGCTTCAGCGCTCTTTTTCCAAAGCTCCTCATCCTCAAGCTCAATGTACCCGTATAAGACAAGAGTTTCTTTATCGAGAAATATTGAATAGTTATGTCCGCCGTGGTCGGCTATCATTTGGCGCATCTCAGGCCAAAGCTCATTGTGTCGTCTCTCATATTCCGCCTCAAAGCCCTCATAAAGCTTCATCTTAAAGCCTTTCCTTATCATATTTTCCCGCCTTTCCTTGTATGTAACAACAAGCGACTGCCGCTTTTATAGATTTATGCCTTTCCTTTGCAGCCCAGAACATGCTCGATTTTATGGGCTACCATATCCCTTATCGCCTCGCGTGCAGGGGAGAGGTATTGTCTCGGGTCAAAGTGCGAGGGGTTTTGTGCCATATATTTACGAATTGCCGCAGTCATTGCAAGGCGCAAGTCAGAGTCAATGTTTATTTTGCAAACCGCTCTTTCGGCAGCCTTCCTGAGCTCGCTTTCGGGAATTCCGATTGCGTTGTCCATTGCGCCTCCGAACATGTTTATTTCATCTACGAATTCGGGGACGACTGAAGACGCGCCGTGAAGGACAATAGGAAATCCGGGGAGCTGTTTTTCAACCTGCTCGAGAATATCAAGACGAATTTTCGGTTCCTGACCGGGCTTAAACTTAAAAGCACCGTGACTTGTGCCGATAGCTATCGCAAGGGAGTCAACGCCGGTCTTATTAACAAAATCATAGACCTCCTCCGGCCTCGTATAAGAGGAATCCTCTTGTGAAACCTTTACGTCGTCCTCAACGCCCGCAAGGCGTCCAAGCTCTCCTTCAACTACTACACCGTGAGCGTGGGCGTATTCCACAACCTTTTTTGTAATGGCTATGTTTTCCTCATACGGGAAATGGGAACCGTCTATCATAACGGATGTGAATCCCCCGTCAATACATGATTTACAAATCTCGAAATCTGCCCCGTGATCAAGATGCAAGGCAATGGGCAACCCTGTTTCAATTACGGCAGCCTCAACAAGCTTTGTAAGATAAACATGGTTGGCATACTTTCTTGCCCCGGCGGAAACCTGGAGAATAAGGGGGGCATTGAGCTGCTTTGCCGCCTGGGTAATACCCTGGATAATCTCCATATTATTAACGTTAAAGGCGCCAACCGCATATCCCTCCTCCCAGGCTTTCTTAAACATCTGTTTTGTTGTTACAAGTGGCATATTTTTCAATCCTTTCGGTATTTATGATTAAATGTCGTTTTCCTTGAAGCTTATAACTATTTCATCTCTTGTCGGAAGAAGGCGGGTAAGCTTTACTCCTGCCGCATTAAGCATGCGCTTGCTTGCTTTGGTTGCGGGAGTATCGGCATACTTGTCGCTTAAATAAACAACCTCGCGTATTCCGCTTTGAATAATCGCCTTTGCGCATTCATTGCATGGGAACAGTGCGACATATATTTTGCTACCCGAAAGATTTGCACCGCGGCAGTTGAGTATCGCGTTAAGCTCGGCATGGCAGACATAAGGATATTTCGTACTCAATTCGTCACCCTGACGCTCCCAAGGGAATTCATCATCGCTGCAGCCGGCGGGGAAACCGTTGTAACCCACAGACATAATACGCCTGTCAGAATTTACTATACATGCCCCTACTTGCGTATTCGGGTCCTTGCTTCGGCAGGCGGAAAGAAGAGATATTCCCATAAAATATTCGTCCCACGGAATATAGTCGTTTCTCTTAGGCACCGCATAACCTCCTGACAAACATTCTTTTATAACTACGATAATTAAAATTACTATTATTATACATATAAAGCTGCTTGTTTTCAATATGTTTTTGGAACCTTGGGAGATATTTGTCGCAAAACGTTTGTTTTTATCACTCCGGTGTTTTAATGAAAATATATAATTATCAAAATAAAACTGTTGCTTTTTACCGTAAAAACTGTTATGATTAACCTATAAAATAAAAAGACGGAGGATTTGATATGCTCAAAAAAGCTTTGGCGGCAATACTTGTATTTGTTATGCTTGTTTCTGTCTTATCTGTTGCGGCAAGTGCTCTCGCTCCCGCGGCAGCCGAGGTAAAAGCCTTGTCTGCGGAAATGTCTTTTTCGGACCGGCTTTCATCATATCTTTATTATGTTCTTGACAGATTGCTTAACTGGATGTTGTCTTATCTTAACCTTTATACGCCCAAGCAGGACTGGGTAATGAAAGAAGATTATCAGCCTGTTAATTTCTTTGAGGGTACCGAGGCGTTCAGCAGCACGGCAGAAGACGGTGCGAAGTGGTATTTGGGGTATTCTTCGGCATCTCTTCTTGAAGGTCAGGATGTTCTTGACGGGAAACATTATATGGGCGGAAGCTTATCGCTATTGGAGCCGAAGGTATGTACGGCTGTTATAGATGACCAGAGAGTCCGCACGTTTGCTATCAGTGACGGCTCTGACGGAATTGTTTGCTATGCCGTGCTTGACGCTTATGCGCTGTGCAGCGGCGATGTACTTGCCATTCGGGAGTTGCTTAAGGATTATGCGGCGGAAAACAATATCGTCAGCATAAACGTTGGAGTGCTTCACCAGCACAGCTGTATTGACACGCTCGGTATGAACGGCGAGTTGATTAAAGCCCTTGTTCAAAACCCTGCAGTACTTTCGGGTATGCTTGATGCCCCTTTGCATAACGGTAGAAATCCTGCGTTTATGGAAAATCTTCATAATGTAGTTGCAGATACAATCCAAAACGCCGTAGAGGATATGCAGGAGGGCGATCTTTACTACGGCACGGCAGATGCCACCGAGCTTATAAAGGATAAGCGTTATCCGTCTGTCATTGACCCCAATCTCAACCGTCTGCGCTTTGTTCCCAAGGACGAAAATGAGGAGGAGACATGGGTTGTTTCCTCGGGTATTCATTGTGTTGGCTTGGGTGCCGGCACTACCGAGGTTTCCGCAGATTATCCTTATTATCTTGAACAGCAGCTCAAGGAGCAAACAGGGGCAAATCTTGTATTTATACAAGGCGCCCAGCTTGCAATAACAACCGACGGGACCACCACCTCCTTGGAGGGCAACACGAGGCTTCAAAATGTTCAGGCATATGCGGCAGAGCTTGCGCGTAGACTCATTGGTATTAATAATGACGAACTTGTTGAGCCTCTTATTAACATTAGGCTTAAACAGGTTTATCTGCCTGTTGAAAATCAGGTTCTTACGCTTTGCGCTCATTTGGGGATTTTCAATACAACCGTTGTGGACAATGGCGACGGCTCTTTTGAAATGGTATCGGAAATCGGGTATATGGAGCTTGGAGATGACCTTGCATTCTTCCTTGCACCCGGGGAAATGGCGCCTGAAATCGCTTATGGCGGTGCCATCTCAGCCCAGGACAGCTGGAACGGCAAGAGCTGGAATTACCCCTCTATGCAGGACTATATTGCCGATTCGGGCAGGAAGCTTATAGTCTACGGTCTTATGAATGATGAGGTAGGTTATATCCTGACCGATAATGATTACCGCTCCTTGTTTACGGAAAATGAAGAAATAAATTCTTCCAGCGACAAGGCGGGTTCATCTGTAATGGAAGTCTTTATGGCGCTTTATGACAACATATACGCTTTTTAAGCGAATATATTTAATAATTTTCGGGAGGTGAAGAGTTAATGGATGCGGTTCTTGATATTATTATGAGTCTTTTTTCGGATTTTGACGTAAACGCAATAATAGAAATGCTAAGCAATTTTGATTTCAGTGCTATTACGGACGTTATCGGTGGCTTGTTTTAATTTGTAAAAGCTATGCACGGCGCTGATTTGCGTCGTGCATAGCTTTTTTTGCGGGTGAATTTATTGTGAAGTGTTTGTGGGCGGTTTTAATAGCTATAACTCTTGTATTTTCCTTTGCTTCTTGCAAGGGTGGCACATCCCTGCCCGAAACACAGTTTGAAAGCGCTTCCAAAACTGTGCTTTTTTCAGAGTCTGAGACTGAAACAAGCCCTGTCAGCAGCAGGGCTGAAACTTATGTGCCTTCGTCTCTTCAATCGGGGGAAGTCTCACAAGTGACACAAACCGCACAACAACCTCAAACAAAAAAGGAAACTTCTCCCGTAACAGCAGCGCCGGTGGACACAAATCAAAATACAGATTATACACGCACGGGCATAATAGCTTTTTCCGACAGTCCGGACAATAAGTATATTAAACTCGTTTCCGAGAAATACGGCGTTTCTCCTCTTCGTTTAGCGGCAATTTATACGCTTCCCTATGAAGGTATGGAAGAGGAAGCGGACGGGAATATGGTTTTAGAGTTTGACGGAAGCAAAAATTCAAAGGGCAAGCTTATTCGCACAAAGGATACGCTTAAAACCATTTACTTTATCGATTCGGATAATGTTCTGACAAAGGTATCTGCTGACGGTTCCGGGGAGGATGATTATAGTTTTGTTGAAAGGACTAAAATTGTTTGGTCTGTAAAAAGTTTAATAATACCGAAATTTCAAGATGAGCTTAATAAATCTTAATTGTATCACTTTAATGGCTCTAATCGAATTACGCGTTCAAGGAGCGCGCTGGATGCGCTTGGAATAAAAGCACATTATATATTTGAGGACGGAACGCACGAATGGGAGTATTTGAATAAGCATGTAAGGATGTTATTGACTTTATGCTAAGATAAGTAATTGCAAACTGCTAAGTAAAAAAGGCTGCACTGTTCGGTGCGGCCTTTTTTTGCTTAGTAAAGGTTTTATTATAAAATCAACCGTTAATGTTATAATGCTCGGCAATCTTATTTGTCGCATTGAAGAGTTTGTGGAAATAAATAAACGGACCTACAACTATAAAGGAGCCTAATACATTCCAAATCCAATAGTCCTTAGCATCGAAATCATAATCAATGCCGCGTCTTTGAAGCTCAGAGCCTATACGCTTGGAAATTTTGTGAAACCAAACAAAGGTGCCGATACCGAAAGTTATCGGTGTAATAATAAAGGCCATAAGTAAGAAATGCATTGTCTTTTTTCCGTCATAGCGAGAGGCTAGTGCATTAATATCGTTGGCGATGCCACACATAACTACAAGAGGATAAATACCGAATGTGATAAGACCCAATAGAAAGTATTTTACCATACTGCGGTTTGTTTTAAGCTGCCCTACCGGTGCCGAGGATGCTTGATAAGTTGTTGTTCCCTGTTCGTTCATAATGCTTCCTCCATATAATTTTTCACATTGTCTGTGTAACTTAATTATATTCATAATAAGAACAAAGTGTCAATATATTTTGCGAAAAAATGTAGGAATTCATGCTTTACTGAAATCCGCCGTTTTTGGCGGGAGTATCGGTCATTGTGAAAATCAATGTGCCGCCGTTTGCTATAAGGGAGTGCTCGATTATCGAAGAGCTGAGCCTTTCTCCGTTAAGCGTAACCTTTTCCACATAAACATTTTCTTCAGCCTGATTTTCCGCGATTACACGAAGCGTTTTACCGTTTCCCAGCGAGATGCAAGCCTCGTCTATATTCGGGGAACCTATCCGGTAGTGGTCTGTCCCCGCGGCGGGATAAAGACCTAAAGCAGACCAAACACACCATGAGCTTAAGGCACCGCCGTCATCGTTTCCCGCAAGCCCTCCCGAATCGGTTCCAAAGGAGTCCCGGAGAGTTTTGCGTACCCACTTTTGAGTAAGGTCAGGTCTTTTTGCGTCATTGAACAGATAAGGAGCATGCAGATTGTGCTCATTACCTATCCAAAAGCCTCCCGCCGAATCCAATGCCATGGGGTCATTGCTCGAATTCTCCATAAACTCGTTAAGCTCGCTGACAAAATACTCTCTGCTGCCGAAAAGACCTAAAAGTCCTTGAGTGTCCTGAATTGCAGTCCACCTCCAATGGCGCGCACTGCCCTCGCAATAAGGTCTTGCAAGCTCTGTTCCCAATATGTCGTCATAGAAGGAGGAGGCATCGGGGCTGAAAGGAGAGACCCATGAGCCGTCAGAGTTTTTGCCGCGGAAATACTTCGTGCGGGAATCAAACAAATTCCTGTAATTCAAGGATTTCTCCCTGTAATACTGCGCCTCCTCGGTTTTGCCCAAGGCGTCAGCCAAAAGCGCTATGCTGCCGTCCGCCCAGGCATATTCAAGCGTAAGACTTACCGATATTTTCGCAGCATCGGCGGGGACATAGCCTAAGGTGTTGTATTCCTGTATTGCTTTTCTGCTGTCGACTCCTTCTATCTCCTGTTCGGAAGTCAGCTTCATAAACTCATACGCTTCGTTGACAGCAAAATCGGTTATTCCCTTCAGGTAGCTTTCGGCAAAAACCATATCGGCAGGAG
>MWBL01000004.1 GCA_002069015.1 Firmicutes bacterium ADurb.Bin300
GTTGTCAAAACTTATTCTAACAGAACTCAATCACTTTTTCTATACTTTTGGTCTCACATCAATTGTAACACTACATTATATGCAATGTGTCTGCGGTAAAAATGCTTTACTTTGAAAGGGCGTTGTTATATAATATGTTTTCGGAGGGATGATTATATGAGGTACACAGGTGTAACGGCAAGGGGAATTATTGCCCCGGTTTTTCAGCAGGGGGATGACCTGGTTTCAGCGGTATGCAAAAGCGTTACCGATGCCGCAAAACACGAGAAATTTTCGCTTAATGACGGGGATATAGTAGCCGTAACAGAGGCGGTTGTTGCCAGAACTCAGGGGAACTACGCAACATGCGCGCAAATAGAGAAGGATGTTCGTAAAAAGCTTGGCGGCAAGGATGTGGGAATAGTGTTCCCGATTCTCAGCAGAAACCGTTTTTCTGTAATTCTTAAGGCAATAGCGAATTCGTGTAAAAAGCTGTATATTCAGCTCTCATATCCCTCGGACGAGGTCGGTAATCAGCTGATAGAAATTGATGATATGGATAATAACCGGATAAATCCTTATGCGGACAGCTTTACCGAAAAGGAATTCAGAGAGATATTCGGTAAAAATACGGTACATCGGTTTACGGGCGTGGATTATATAAAGTATTATAAAAGCTTTTCGGACAATATCGAAATTATTTTTTCAAATGACCCGAAGCACATTCTGAAATATACAAAAAACGTACTTAATTGTGACATTCATATGCGCCACAGGACTCAAAGAATACTCAGGCAAGCAGGGGCGAATCGCTCATTTCGGCTTGATGAAATACTTAATTTACCTGTTGATAACAGCGGATTCAACCCGAAATACGGGCTGTTGGGCTCGAACAAGGCAACCGAGGATAAGGTTAAACTTTTCCCCAGGGACACCGATTCCTTTGTAAACGACCTTTACAATGCCCTTAACAAGGTGACGGGAAAGAAAATCGAAGTTATGGTATATGGCGACGGGGGATTTAAAGACCCTGTAGGCGGAATTTGGGAGTTTGCAGATCCGGTTGTATCGCCGTCGTACACAGCGCGTCTTGAGGGCACGCCGAATGAGCTGAAAATGAAGTATTTTGCAGATAATGAATTTTCTGCTCTTCAGGGGGAAGAGCTTGCGATGCAAATGAAAAGAAAGATTAGGGAAAAAGGCACGAATCTCATCGGTGACATAAGCTCACAGGGGACAACTCCCAGAAGAATAACGGACTTACTCGGGAGCCTTTGCGACCTGACAAGCGGAAGCGGCGACAGGGGCACTCCTATTGTGCTTATACAGGGATATTTTTCAAACTTTGCGACGGAGTAGGGAAAACGCTGCGCGTTTTAAATTGCAAGTGGTAAATGGCAAGTGATATAAATTGCAAATGGCAAGTGGCAAATGGCAAATTGCGGGAGGGCTGCGCCCTCGGATTATAATGGACAATTGACAATGGAAAATGGACAATTTCAGGAGGACTGTGTCCTCACCCGATTATATTATATTTCTAAACTTAACATTATTTAAAGATGGGGAACAGGCGCGATTGCGCTTGTTCCGCTCTAATTTGCCATTTGCCATTTACCACTTGCCATTTTAATTGGGGTGCGGGTTTCCCGCCTTAAATTTGCCACTTGCCATTTACAATTTGCCATTTAAATTGGGGTGCGGGGCTTTTGCCCCGCCTTAAATTTGCCATTTGCCATTTTTTAACTTGCCTGCCGTAAATTAAAAATGTATGAGAGGGTGTCCGCGGAAAGCTCGAGATCAGGCTCTGCGCTTCCGATTTCGTACGCTTTCGGGTTAAGCGTCGCTTTGGCGTCGTCTATCATATCCGGAATTTCCAAAATCAAGTTTCTGTAACGTTCCGTGTTCTTTGTATCGCCGGTCTCGCCGCAGTATACATACGCTTTTTGCAATATGGAAAAATAGTTTTCGTACTCCTCTATGATATATTTAGCCGTGCTTATCGCTTTTCGGCTGTACTGTACGGCGGACGAAAAATCCTTTTCCGAGGCCGCGAGGAGCGAGAGCGCGTCATAAGCCACCGTGACATACCCGTTTTGAGAGAGGATATGTTCGGCGGTTTCTTTGGCTTTTTCCTTTGAGGTCGTCTCACGCAAAACCATTATTTGCGAGTATGTAAGAGCGGGGTTGAGTTTAAGAGCGGTTTCATAATTGCCGCGGTATTCGCTCCATGCCGCCATAAAAAACCATATATTTACAGACGAAAGAAGAACGCAAAACGCGCTTACAGCGTTTTGGACAGTCTTCTTTTTTAAAACCGTTTTATTTTTATTGCCGTAATCAAAGCAAAGTATCAGGATAAGGAAAACGGATAAAAATTGAAGGTCAAAATCAAAGAATAAGTGAGCGCAGATTATAAAAATCAGCGTTTTTTCCATGCCGCCCGTACGCTTTGAGAAAAAACTGAAAAGAACGGTTGCTATAAAAAGCGCGGCGGGGATAAAGCCTATGTCGAAGAGTATCTGTAAGTAATCGTTATGAAGATAAGTGTTGCTGTAGGACGCGCTCTGGAAGGAAAGCTGCATATAGCTGTATCCCTCATATCCGGTTCCGAAAGGATGCTTAAAAATAACGGGCAGGGCGTCTTTCCAGTAAACGGGTCTTATTCTGATCGTATCCGTTTTGGTAAAGCTCGTTAAAAATCTTGATATGTTTTCGGTGTTGTCGGTTATGAGCGCGTATGCGGCGGCGGCTCCGATAAATATAATAAAAGCCGGAAGAACATATTTTCGCACATTTTTTATCTTGACGCTGAAATACGCGAGCGTCAGCGCGAGAAGAACGAAAACCGTCCGGCTGCCCGAAAGGAAAATGCCGCCTGACAATAGAATGGTCAGCACATAAGGCTGCCATTTTTTCGGAAAAATATCCGATCGGTAAAAGAGTATAACGATGCCAGCGAGTAAAAACAGCGCGAAGGCGTTGGCGTATCCAAATCCGCCGTGAAGCCTGCCATATTCGTAGAACCTGTCCTTTAATAAAGACAAAAAATAAAGCGGAGCCGTTATGACGGTAAGAATAACGCCCGAAAACGGGACGTACATAAAAATGCCGCGTTTTTCCTCATCGCTCTTTTGGAATAGGATAAGCGTAAAAAGTAAAACAGGCAGGAATTTGAAAAAGCCCATGACGGCTCCGAAGCCGTTTACCGCCCAGAAGGACGTAATCAGATACGATAAAGCGAAAACCGCGACGGTTATCGAAGCAAGCGAGAAATAGATTTTCAGACCGCTGTTCTTTGAGGATATAACGGCTAAATATATAAGAAAAAAGCTTGAGACCGCCGTACAGGCATAAATCTGAAACCCGCCTGAAAAAAGCGTCAAAAGCAGTAAAGCTATGAACACAGGGTTTTTATAGGGCTTAAAAAAGCCTTTGCCGCTTATACGCCTTTTTTTCTTTTTGCTCATCGCCGGACTCCTTTTCGCAAAATTAGATATTAGACGTTAGACCCAAAGGAAAAACATCTTACGTTTTTAGATTATATATCGCTTAACCCGATATTATTGGAGCGCGAGGCTTCGCAAAGAACCGCAAGCGGTTCTCTTTAAAAACGCTAAAGCGTTTTTTGCCCCGCCATAAACTTGCCATTTACAATTTGCCATTTAAATTTGGGTGCGGGGCTTTTGCCCCGCCGTTAATTGTCCATTCTCCATCGTCAATTGTCCATTACAATCCGAGGGCGCAGCCCTCCCGACACTTGCCACTTGCCATTTGCAACTTGCCATTTAAAAACTCTGTAGCCCGACTGCGACGCGCAGTATCTTACGCGCGTCGGAGATCTCCGACTTGCCGCTGCCGTCTATGTCGGCGGCATACGCCGCGGCGGGATTGCCGTCAAAGTTTTCGAGGTTTACGGCTACGCGCAGAACCTTTCGCGCGTCAGAAATATTTACCTTTCCGTCGCCGTCAACGTCGCCTTTGATAATAACGGTAAGAGAATCGAGGATTTCTTCGCCGTCCATAAGCCTAATTATGCAGCCTGTGCCGACAAAATCATTGTCTTCGAGCGGTACGCCGTTTTTGTATATGCCGATATTCCCGCCGCAAAACTGCGAAAGCAAGCCGGCGGCTGTTGTTTCCTCGTTTACGCCGGTAAGCATGTCTAAGACGTGATCAATCGAGAGGACGGAACCGTCTGTCAAACTAAATCTTGAAAAACTAAAGAAGGGATATCCGTTATCGGCGGCGAACCGTTCAGCAGTCGAATTTTTATAACCGTGAACGTTGACCGTGGAACCGCTGACTTTACCGATAATCTGAACCTCGGGATTGTAGAAGTAAATGTCGTCGGTATTTGCTGTCGGAAACTTATTCAGCTCGACCTTATCGGAATTGCTATAGTCCGCGGTATTCTCTTTAAGCGCTCCGTCATCGTTCCACGCGAAGTTTCCGAATTTAAGGGTCGTCACATTTACGGCGTTATAGAAGGAATCGGCGTTATACCGCTTTGTGTCAGAGGGCATCGTAAGCTCTGTAAGAGACGTACAGCGACTAAAGATATCAAATCCGACATTCGTAACGCCGCTCGGCATCACAAGATTTTGAAGCGATGAACAGCCGAGAAAAGCCTCGCGTCCGATGCTCGAGAGATTATAAGGCAGCTCAATGCCTGTAAGCGACGAGCAGCCGTAAAACACACCGCCTCCGATACTCTTGACGCTATTCGGTATTTTTATATTTGCAAGCGAGAAGCAGTCTCTAAACGCATCGCTTCCGATGCTCTTGACGCTGTTCCCAATCGTGACGTCCATAATCGACCTGCAGCCATAAAACGCACCGCCTCCGATGCTCTTGACGCTATCTGGAATTATGACGCCCGCAAGCGATGTGCAGTAGAAAAACGCTCTGTCTCCGATGCTTATGACGCCGTCCGGAATATTGATGCTTGTAAGCGACGAGCATCCGGAAAACGCATAGTCTCCGATGCTTGTGACGCTGTTCCCGATCGTGACGCTTGTAAGCGACGAGCAGCCGGAAAACGCACTGCCTCCAATGCTCGTGATGCTGTTTGGGATAATGTATACCCCAGGTTTACCTTGCGGACAAAGCTTCAGCTCTGTCGCGTCCTTATCGAATAATACGCCGTCAATACTGCTGTAGTTCTTATTGCCTGCGCTCACATTGATTGCCGTAAGCGACGAGCAGCCGGAAAACGCATAGTCTCCGATGCTTGTGACGCTGTTCCCGATCGTGACGCTTGTAAGCGACGTGCAGTAGGAAAACGCACTGCCTCCAATGCTCGTGATGCTGTTTGGGATAATGTATACCCCGGATTTACCTTGCGGACAAAGCTTCAGCTCTGTCGCGTCCTTATCGAACAATACACCGTCAATGCTGCTGTAGTTCTTATTGCCCGCGCTCACATTGATTGCCGTAAGCGATGTGCAGCCGGAAAACACAGAACTTCCAATGTTCGTAACGCTGTCGGGAATCGTGACGCCTGTAAGCGAGGAACTGTCTTTAAACGCATAGTCTCCGATGCTCGTCACGCTGTTTGGGATTGTATGTGAACCGGTTTTTCCTCCCGGACACTGTATCAGCCATGTCACGTCCTTATCGAACAATACACCGTCAATGCTGCTGTAGTTCTCATTACCCGCGCTCACATTGATTGCCGTAAGCGACGAGCAACCGTAAAACGCAGAATATCCGATGCTTGTAACGCTGTCCGGAATATTGATGCTTGTCAGCGAACTGCAGCCGGAAAACGCAGAGTCCGCTATACACAGCGTTCCCGCTTTGACCAAGTAAGCGTTGCTTATTTCGTATTTCGCTTTAATCAGGTGTTTGCCGATATATAAAACCCCGTCTTGCCAGTTAGCGCTGTTGTTATAGTAGGCGGTATTGGAAAACGCAGCAATCCCGATACTCGTGACGCCGCTTCCGATTATAACGCTTGTCAGTAAATCGCAACCGTGAAATGCATTACCTCCGATGCTCGTCACGCTGTTAGGGATAGTCACACTTGTAAGCGAAGAACAGTTGTAAAACGCCCAGCCTCCTATGCTCGTCACGCTGTCGGGGATAGTCACACTTGTAAGCGAAGAACAGTTGTAAAACGCCTGATATCCGATACTCGTTACAGGAAGACCCTCGATTATTTCAGGTATTTCAAGGCTGCCGCTTGCCGTTTGCTTGCAGCCGGTTATTACAATATAGCTGCTATATTTAGAATATGTCAGCACATCTTCCCAATTTGCCGCCAAGGCCTTTATGGGCAGCCCGTAAAAAACACTTAAAACAATTAGTAAAGATAAAAGAACGGATAAAAGCTTGTTTGCTTTCATTACAATGCACCCCCGTAATCATTCATGCTCTAGAGGTTGTTCGGATATTTAAGAACTTTAATTATTTTTTGCTTACTTATACCATTTATCAAATTCCCAATCTATAGGGTTTTTATATTTTTTATTCTTTTTAATTCCATCTCTTATTCTATTTTGAAAGTCAATATAAAGATCGTATTCCCATCGGCTCCAGGTTTTATTTTCTGGAGTAATTTGAAAATCTATTTTAGCCTTAGTAATGATGTTACTGTCCACAGGAACGTGCATCCAATTTTTTATTCTTTTGAAATTTTCATCTTTATCCCAAAATCCCGTAACGATCATATTTTTTAACGTCATATTCAGCCATTTCTGTGCTTGACCGTAACAAAACGGTTCTCTGAGAATATCTTTTTCATTAAATTCCGTTATAACCCATTCACAGATTTCTTTATGTTTTTTATCGAATTCTTCTTCTGAACTGCATTTAAATAATTCGTCGGTTATTTTTGAAACCAGGGAAGCGCATATCTCGCCAACAAATTCTTTTCTCTCCGCTATACTGTCCGTTTTATATTTTAATGTCCTACAGAAGTCACGGTACGCAAGCCTCGCGCACTTTAACAATGTTTTCTCGATATTGTTTTTGGCATATTCATATCTCATTCCAAATAACAGAAACCATAAAAATTCTAACGCCTCTGGAGATATTTCCATATTCATTTTTAAACTACCTTTTAAGTTTTTTAATTCATTTTCAAAAAGTACACCTTTTGAAAGTCTTTCTGACATGTAAAATTATACCATATTTAAACTGAAAAGCAACTCTTTTTTATAATTAATGGAAACATTCTGACAGTTTTCTTGTATATTACCGCGTTTTTCGACCGCTTTCAAAAGGTGTACCTTTTGGAAGCCTGTTATTTTTTCATTTCCTTCAGCCGGCGGTAAAAGGTGGCTTCGCTGACCCCGCCGCACTGCTTCAAAACCTCGGATAACGGGATTTGTTTTTGCTCCCACCGCTGCACAATCGCTTCAAAGTCCCGCAGCATTTTCTTTGCCGGACGCCCGAAATTCACACCCCGGGCCTTCGCGGCGACAATTCCCTGTGCCTGCCGCTCTTTTATGTTCTCCCGCTCGCTTTGCGCGACAAAGGACAGTACCTGTAACACGAGGTCGGCGATAAAGGTTCCGAGCAGGTCCTTTTCCCTGCGCGTGTCTAAAAGCGGCATATCTATTACGGCGATATCCGCTTTCTTTTCTTTTGTAAGTAACCGCCACTGGTTCTGAATCTCTTCATAATTTCGCCCCAAGCGGTCTATGCTCTGCACATAGAGCAGATCGCCCGCTTTCAGCTTCTTCACCAGCTTTTTATACATTACGCGCTCAAAGTCTTTTCCCGACTGCTTATCAACAAATATTTGCTTCTCCGGAATATTCAATTCCCTAATGGCTGTCAGCTGCCTGTCCTCGTTCTGGTCTGCGCCGGATACACGAGCATAACCGTAAGTTCCCATCATATCAATCCGCCTTTCAAGTACAAGAATACTTGGGTTTTCTGAAAAAGCGAAAAAAAAAAACGGGGGTTACCCCGCCATTCACCTGCCATTTACCACTTGCCATTTAAATTGGGGTGCGGGCGAAGCCCGCCTTAAATTTGCCACTTGCCATTTGCCATTTACCACTTGCCATTTCCTACCCGTTATACTCCATCTTCTCCGCAGTCCAGCCCTTCAGCAGCTCATACTGCGCCTTCGCTTCGGCTTTCGCGCCCGCTAAATCGTGTTCCCTGTAGTTTCCGCATTCGGCGGCGGAGACGCCCGGAATGTCGTCCCCGTACTCCGAAATGAATTTGAGGGCTTTTACGGACAGCTCCAGCGCGGCTTTGTGCGAAATGCCGCGCGTTAAAAAGTAAAAGCCGGTTCTGCATCCCATAGGTCCGAAATAAATAATGTTATCTTTGTGTTCGCTGTTTCTGACAAATGTTGCAAACAGGTGCTCTATTGTATGAATAGCTGCGTTATCCATAACAGGCTCAATATTGGGAAGACGCATACGCAGATCGTATGTGACGATATCCCCGTCAAGTCTTGAAATATACATACCCCTTTTAAGCGAAGTGTGATTAATCTTAAAGCTTTCTATTTTTTCCATAACAGTCTCCTTTATATTGCCGAAAAAAGCCGCTCAATTTCAAGTAAGAGATTTTTGTGTTCATTCTCTTTCAATAATGGGTCGGCTTTAATTATTTCCTTCGCCACTTTACCTGCTTCAAGCAGTGCTTTTGAATCGGTCATAAGGCTTGCTATTTGCATTTCGGGCAGACCGTGCTGTCTGTTGCCGAAGAAATCACCCGGACCTCGCATTTGCAAGTCCTTATCTGCAATTGCAAATCCGTCTGTGTTTTTACAAAGAATATCAAATCTCTCGAGAGCGTCGCTGCTTTGCGCATCAGACACGAGAATACAAAATGACTGCTCGCTGCCTCTGCCTATTCTTCCGCGAAGCTGGTGAAGCTGGGATAAACCGAAGCGTTCAGCATTTTCTATGAGCATAACATTCGCATTCGGGAGGTCTATGCCGACTTCAATTACGATGGTAGAAACGAGCAGGGAGATTTTTCCGGAGGAAAAATCCGACATTACGGCATACTTTTCCCCTGATTTCATTTGCCCGTGAAGAAGCCCTATTTTGTATTTTTTGAAGTGTGTATCCCTTAAGAATTCAAAATATTGAACTGCGGGAACAAGGCCGCTCTTGCTCTCCTCAACAAGGGGGCAGATTACAAATGCCTGCCTTCCCTTGTCAATATGTTTTTTAATAAAAGCGTAAATTCTGTTTCTGTATGCTGTAGTTACCTGATAAGTTTTGACGGGCACTCTGCCGACCGGCATTTCATCAAGCAAGGATACGTCAAGATCGCCATAAACTACCATAGCTAATGTTCGCGGGATAGGCGTTGCAGACATGACAAGCATATGCGGGCTCTTGCCCTTTACGCCCAAAGCCGCCCTTTGAGCCACTCCGAAGCGATGTTGTTCATCCGTAATAACAAGACCGAGATTTGAGAATGAGACATCGCTTTGAATTATAGCGTGCGTGCCGACAACTATATGACAATTGCCATTAATCAGGGCATCCTTTATACGCCTTTTTTCTTTAGCCGGGGTGCTCCCTGTAAGCGGCTCAACGCAAATACCCGTGGTGTCATACATTTTTGTAAGAGTGGCAAAGTGCTGTGCGGCAAGCACCTCTGTGGGAACCATCATTGCACACTGAAAGCCGTTTTTACAAACACTATACATGATTGCCGCCGCTACGGCTGTTTTGCCTGAGCCGACATCTCCGGAGAGGAGTCTGCTCATAGACCGCCCCTTCTTCATATCCGACACCGCTTCAGCTACACATCTGATTTGCGCTCGTGTAGGCTTAAAGGGAAGAAGGTCTAAAAATTCGCCTGTAAAGTCATTTTGGATTGAGGGGGAGTCTAAGGACATATTGTCGTTTTTCATCCGGAGCAGTCCAAGCTGCAGCAGGAGCAATTCCTCAAAGACCAACCTTCTTTTTGCCGCATCCAAAGCGGCATGGTCCTGCGGGAAATGTATGTTGTTTAGTGCGGCTTCGAGAGAGGGCAGGCGATATTTTTTTATAATATCGTAAGGCAAAGTTTCGGGAATATTACCCTTTAACCCACTAAGAGCCAGTAAAACACAGCGTTCTATGAATTTTGAATTGAGCGTCCCGCTTTGGCGGTATATAGGGCGTATTTTTTCTGCATCCCGAGCCGGGGCAAAGGCGGGAGAAAGCATTTCGACAACGCCGTGACGGTTTTTTGTAAGCTTACCGAAAAAAAGATACTCCTGTCCTTCTTTAAGAGAGCTTGAGATATATTTATTATTAAAAAAAACCATGTTAAGAATATCCGAGCCGTCCGAAACACTTGTTTTACATAAGAGCGTATTATTTTTTGTCCTGCCTTCAACGGGAGCAGATAAAACATTTGCCTTAATACAGCACATTTCGTTAAGTGGTGCGTCATAGATAGGTACGACAAGACTCCAATCCTCGTATCTTAGAGGATAATACCTCAAAAGGGAGCCGACCGAGTACAGCCCAAGCTTTGCAAATTGCTTGGCGCGCGTCTCGCCCACACCCTTTAGGTATTGAAGTCTTGTATCAAAATTAAACATAGCTTTTTTAGGCAATCTTCGGCCTATTGTGCCGAAATAATATAATAGTATACAGGCTGTCCGCCGTCTACGCATACTATTTCGCATTCCTTACCGAACTTCTGGTTAAGCATATTGATAAGCTCGTTTGCCTCCTCTTGTTTTATATCTTTGCCGTAATATACCGTGATAAGAGAAGTGTTTTTGCCTACAAGATGCTTAACCGTTTTAAACGCGGCAAAAAGGACACCGTCCTCAACTACCACGATTTTACCGTTTTCTATTCCCAATATGCTGCCTTGTTTTATTGTCTGGGAGCCCATTTTACTGTCTCTTGCCGCATAGGTTATCAAAGCGGTGGAAATTTTTTCGGCGGCCTTCGACATATTCAGATGATTTTCCTCACCCGTCAAGCTTTCATCAAAGCTAATGGCGGCAGCAATTCCCTCGGGCAGTGTACGGGTATGAAGTACCCGTATAGTTTTATCGGAAAGAGGGACGGTCTGTTCGGCCGCCATAATTATATTTTTATTATTTGGGAGGACAAAAATTTCTTTTGCGGGAATTTTTTCGATTGCTCTTAAAATATCATCGGTACTCGGGTTCATGGTTTGACCGCCGCTGACTATACCGTCTACTCCTATATCCGCCAAAATCTGCTCGATTCCGTTGCCGCAGGCAACCGCAACAATACCGAAGGGCTTCTCCCGAGAGAGCTCGTCAGAGTTTTTTCCCCCGGAATCCCAAAACTCATTTGGAGGGGCGGCACCCCATAAAGCATTTTCATGCTGTTTGCGCATATTGTCAATTTTTATATTTATAAGCTGACCGAAAAGAAGGGCTTTTGTTATAATATTGCCGGGCTCATTGGAATGACAATGAACCTTAATAAGGGAAGAATCCTCTACTACCACGACACAGTCCCCTATAGATTCAAGATAAGCACGAAGCAGAGCGGGAGACTTCTTGCTTTCCTCTTCCTTTGATATCAAGAACTCAACACAATAGGCATAGCGTATTTCTTCGGTGAGGCGTTCTGCAGCGGCTTTGGGCTTTTCGGCGTCTTCCTTTGCGGCTTTATCGAGCGTTTCAATTATACCCTTGCCTGAAAATACGCTTTCCATCCCCTTAAAAATATACATGAGTCCCTGTCCGCCGGCATCCACAACCCCTGCTTTTTTTAAGACGGGCAGTATGTTTGGAGTGTCTTCAAGAGCCGCTTGACCCGATATTACTGCTCGGGACCACACTCGGTCAAACGAGATGTCTTTTATTTCAGAATCAAGAAGAGCCTTTTTGGTAAACAGCCTCGCAACTGTAAGAATTGTCCCTTCCGTAGGCTTCATAACTGCCTTATAAGCATTGTCCACACCCATATTTAAGGCAAGTGCAAAGGTTTTTGCGTCAGCTTCCTTAAAACCTTTAAGTCCGGACTCAATTCCTCTGAAGAGCAAAGAGAGGATGACTCCGGAATTGCCTCTTGCCCCCCTTAAGAGAGCTGATGCGGCACTGTGAGCCACAAGGGACAGGGGGGCGTCGTCACTAAGGCGCTCAAGCTCCCGTGCGGCGGCTGCCATGGTAAGGGACATATTCGTTCCCGTATCCCCATCGGGTACGGGGAATACATTTAAGGCATCCACACTTTTTTTGTGATTGGTTATGTTGTTTGAGGCGGATATTATACCGTCCCTTAAAGCCTTTCCGTTTATCAAATCAAACACTCCATAAAGCATCATGAAAAATCCGTTCAGATCATAGAATCGACAAACACGTTGACCTTTTTAACCTCAAGCCCTGTCGCTTCCTCCACGGTATAGCGAACCTTATTCACAATGCTTTTAACGATTGCGGATATATTCAGTCCAAACGAAATAATTATGTGAAGCTCGATGATTAGTCCGTCTGCGTCTTTAAGGACATTTACGCCCTGGTCGATATATTGGCGCGTTCTGAAGAAAAAGGAACGGATATTCTGTTTTGCGTTACTGTTAGCCATTCCCGCGACTCCGAAGCAGGAGGAGGCGGCGTTACCAATAAGCGAGGAAAAGTATTCCTTGCTTATCTCAACTATTCCAAGATGGTTTTCAATTTTAACCATAAAAACACCTCTTCATATAAGCTTTGCCATTGCAGCATGTAATATCTCGAAAGACAGATAAAATTATTAAAACAAGGTCTCTTCTATCAACCGCGCAGTATTATCCACTCCGTCCGGACAATTGATTATAACGTCGGCATAATTCTCATAAAACGGGCGTCTCATTTCTTCGATTTCCCCAAGACTCATTGAGGGTAGAGCGGCTATGCCTCTATCAATAAGGTTTTCGGGCAGTCTTTCCTTTAACCTGCAGACAGGGACGCGAAGAAATACTGTTGTGCCTAAAGCTTTCAAATTTCGCATGGCATCGGGGCAAAGCGGCATGCTGCCTCCCGTGGCAATAACGGTTTTTTCGCAGCTTATGCTGCTGCCCAGCTCGTTCTCACGCTGCAAGAAGCCCTCATATCCGAGCTTACCGATAATGGCAACAAGAGTTTTCCTCTCTTTTTTCGCAAGCAAGATATCCGTATCTAAAAAATCCCAGCCAAGCCTTTTTGCCAAAACGACACCGGCGGTGCTTTTACCCGACCCGGGCATTCCGATTAATACAATGTTGCGCAGCATAATACCACCCTCAAAAGTATAGCACAAGGAGGACAAAAATAACAATAGCGTTTTGCAGGCCCTTATGGCTAAGTCCGCGGTTAAATAAGTTTATAAGGTTTATAATAGTAAAAAAACCGGCAAGGAAACCGAACGCTTTTTCTTGTTTCTTTATCCCTTTAATATCGGCATGGCAACTCCTTGTTTTGAAAGTACCTAAGTTAACAGCAAAAAGTATAACATAAAAATGTTAAAATTAAAAGCAACAAAGTAAAAATCTCTCTATTGACTTTTAATTTAGCTAACATTATAATAATTCTGCATTATGCTTCTGCATTATTATAAATTTGCGGATATGGCGGAACTGGCAGACGCGCTAGATTCAGGTTCTAGTGAGGATTCCCTCATGCAGGTTCAATTCCTGTTATCCGCACCATCGGGAAAGCCCCAATACAAGGCTTTCCCGATTTTTTATGTCTGAAAATCGGTTGGCAGACGCATAACATTGGCTTGCGTTTTTATTGTTATTCTTCACAAATATCGTTACTTGGTATTGTCGATGTTGAACAACAAAATGTTGTTGAAGGCCATGCGTCTGCCAAGGGATTTTTGCTTTTATGCCAATCTCTATGGTGTTAAGAATTGTATTTACAGATAAGTTATGCTACAATTCTTGTGAAAAATATGCTTACATAATTGACGGAATCGGTGCGAGGAGTGAGAAAATGCTCAGAGTTGTTATATGCGATGATGAGAAGGCTGAAACTGAATATCTGACAAAGCTTGTGCAGCGCTGGGCTGACAGCAAGGGCGTTAAGGCGGTCACATCCTGCTTTCCGAGCGCAGAGGCATTTCTTTTTGACTATGAGGACAACAAGAGCTTTGATTTACTGCTGATAGGGTAGAAAACGGCATGAGTAAAAGGATGTTCGGATGCTAATCACAAAATACTCTATTGTTTTTATGAAAAATTAGCATCCGAATATTTTCTTGAAAAGCTAAATAAGTTGCGTTAACGACTTGATTTTAGCTTAAAATATATTATAATGTCCAATATAAAACCAAATCAAGTTGCATGAACGGAGGCTTAGACATGTCAAGAACTTCGGCAACAAAAATAGCAGATAAATTAGACATTTCTCGCTCCTATCTTTACTACCTTAAAGATAGCGGAGCTTTTTCGTATGATACCAACGAAAACGGGCAGATTGTTTGGAGCGAAAATTTAATTCCGGATATTCAATCCTATTTAGAAAAAAATAAACCTACCGAAACCGAAACAGTGCAACCGAAATATAAAACTTCAAAAATCAATAACCGCCGCTATTTGGGCAACAAATATAAACTTTTGCCGTTCATAGAAAAAATAGTGTCTGAGAATTGCACTGGCATTGGTACGGTCGCTGATGTTTTCACAGGGACAGGTGCGGTAGCTTCTATTTTTACCGAGCAAAAAGTAATCACAAACGATATAATGTATAGCAATTATATCTGCAATTTAGCTTGGTTCGGTGCTGAAAGCTATTCGTTTGAAAAAGTTGCAAATATTATTGTAGAGTACAACGCATTAGACATAAAAGAAGAAAATTATTTTTCCGAAAACTTTGCGGATACATATTTCAGTAAAGCCGACTGTGCGAAAATTGGGTTTATTCGTGAAGATATAGAAGAAAAGTATATTCATAAAAATATTAATGAAAGAGAAAGAGCAATATTGCTCACTTCTCTTCTTTATGCTATGGATAAAATAGCGAATACCTGCGGACATTACGATGCCTTTCGTCAAGGAGGGGTGTTTGAGCGTTCGCTCGAACTGTATGTGCCTACGCCCGAGGAACACAATAATGAAAACAATCTTTGTTTAAATATGGATGCCAATGACTTGGTTCGCAATATCGAAGCAGACTTAGTCTACATTGACCCGCCGTATAACTCTCGCCAATACTGCGATGCATATCATTTGCTTGAAAATGTGGCTCGGTGGGAAAAACCCGAAGTGTTTGGTGTTGCTCGCAAGATGGATAGAACCGCCCTTAAAAGCGACTATTGCACCACCAAAGCTGTTTCGGCATTTGAGGATTTAATTAAAAATATTAAGGCTAAATATATCCTTTTTTCTTATAATAACATGAAAGAAAAGGGAAACGACCGTTCAAACGCCAAAATATCTGATGACGAGATATTCCGCATACTTGGCGAAAAAGGCGAAGTGCAAGTATTTTCCAAAAGCTACAAAGCCTTTACAACTGGCAAGTCAAATATTGCAGGCAACGAAGAACGGCTTTTTTTGTGCAAGTGCTTTGATGACGAAAAAGAGATCATTCCTTCACCGCTTAACTATGTTGGGGGCAAATTTAAACTATTGCCTCAGATTCTACCGTTGTTCCCTAAAAATATTAACTTGTTCGTTGATTTGTTTTGCGGCGGTTGCAATGTCGGGATTAACGCCGAAGCTCAAAAAGTAATCTTTAATGATTATAACGTAAAACTGCTTTATCTTTATAACACATTTAAGAATCTTGATAAAGAAACCACATTTGAGTTGATTGAACACACCATTGATAAATACGGGCTTTCTCGATCCAATAAAAACGGATATGAATATTATAACTGCCAAAGTTCAAACGGACTTGGCGATTATAATAAAAGTGGATTTTTAAAATTGCGACAAGATTTTAATGACAAGAAAAATGAAGATTATTATTATTATATAATGCTGTATGTTTTGATAGTTTATTCGTTCAATAATCAAATTCGTTTTAATCGCGCGGGGGAATTTAATCTCCCTGTCGGCAAGCGCGATTTTAATTCAAAAATGGAACAAAAGCTTTCAAAATTTATTGACCGTCTTAAAAGCGGTGATTTTACATTTACAAGCAAAGATTTTAAAGAATTTGACCTTGACAGTTTAGATGAGAATAGCTTTATTTACGCCGACCCGCCTTACCTCATTACTTGCGCTACATACAACGAACAAAACGGTTGGAACGAACAAGCTGAAAAAGATTTACTTTCATTTTTAGATAAGGCGAATGAAAAAGGCATTCGTTTTGCGTTGTCTAATGTTCTGCGTAGCAAGGGAAAAGAAAACCATATCCTATTGGGATGGTTAGACCACAATAAGGATAAGTATAAAGCTGTCAATTTGGACTATAGCTATGCCAATTCTAACTATCAAACCAAAGACAAAACTGCTTCTGCGGAGGAAGTCTTGATTGTTAATTATTAATAGAAGGTGCAGAATATGGATGTGTTTTGGAGTGCTTCCACCACTATGCGCAACCCGGAACGGACGCTGAATTTCCTCAAAACAGCGGCCGAAATTGAGGGGGAAGTCTGGAATGATGATACCCAATGTAAGTATCAAACGCTTCTTATTAAGAATCGTTATTATACACCCACGCACAAAAATCTGACGGATGAGCTTTATGCGCTTGTTACAAATTACGCCCATGAAATGACTTTTACAGAAGCAGATCAAATATTTTGGCAAAAGCAATATGTTGACCCCGATATGCGTGGACGCACATCTTTTGACCCACTTGAAAAGCTCGGACTTGTCAGTCTTGACGAAAATGAAGATGGAGTCAAGCACGTTCGGATTACCGGTTTCGGGAGAATGTTCTTAAATGGAGAAATTTCCCTCGGGGATGTTGTTTTCACCAGTTTGCTCAAAACGCAATTTCCGAATCCACTTGAGGACGGACGGAAAGATTATAACATCAAGCCATTTATCGGCACATTGCGTCTTATCAAACGTGTGAATGAATTATGTGCCATACAGGAAATAAACGCTGTTGGGGTTTCGCGAGAGGAGTTCGGCATCTTCGTCTTATCGTTAAAGTCATATCTTGATATTGACCATGTTGCCAGTCGTATTATTGCTTTTCGCCTTACAAAACGCAGTTTGCTGACCGAGGAAGAAAAAACTGATTTTGTCCACAATTACATATCTGATTATCTGCGGAATTTCCATAATCCTCATAAAAATATTAAGGAATACACAGATAACATCATACGTTATTTGCGACTCACAAAATATATCTATGTACGTGGGGGTGGGTATTATATTGATTTAGAGCCTCGTCGGATGATTGAAATAAACGCAATTCTTAGCATAGATTTAGGTGCTGCATCTGCATTTACCAAAATCGAATACAAGCAATACATTGGAGATTATAACGCCTATACTTTGCCGTTCGAAACCACTGACGCTCTGACGGAAATTGCTCGTCGTATTATTGATGAAAATAATGCAATTGCTGCAAGTCTTGGAATTGAAACAAGGGCGATTGAAATCCCTGCTATGACGGACGAGTTGAGGCGGATTATTGCCGAACTTCGTGAGCAACGCACAGAACTTCAAAATCTGCAAATCCGAAGGGAATATCAAGATGCACAACGGATCGATGAAGCAATTACAGCGTTATCGAATACATTAAACCGCAATGTCCGTGGCGCAAATCGTCCATCAGTTGAATTGGAAAAGTGGGCAAACATAGCGTTGAGCATTCTCAATGACGCAACATTAATAAAACCAAATGCTCCTCTTGGCGATGATAACGAACCAACGTTTACTGCGCCTGCAGGGGTTCCAGATATCGAGTGTTATTATGAGGGCTTCGGTGCAATCTGTGAAGTAACCATGCTAACAGGGCGTGACCAGTGGTACAACGAAGGGCAACCAGTAATGCGACACCTACGTTCCTTTGAACAAGCAAACGATACGCACGAGAATTACTGTCTGTTTGTTGCACCACGACTTCACGCCGACACAGTCAATACATTTTGGACGGCGGTTAAATATGAATATGAGGGGCAGAGACAAAAGATTATTCCGATTACGATTACTGAACTGATTGATATTCTTAGCGCAGTGCGTAACGTCAAAGCAGCACAGAGAGCCTTTCACAAAGAAGATATACAACGCTTATATGATCGATGCGTTGATATATCTACCGTGAATGATTCAACAAGATGGAAAGAGCATATTGGAAATACGATTAATGATTGGGCGGCTGCATTAGCGTAATTCTAGAAATTGCCGTTCATATCCAACGAATATCATTTAAATTTGAAAAAATAGTACAGAAGATTCAACTTGGGGGATGGTATATTGAAAGCTCTCGGAATAAGTATAACCACGAATGAAATAGCTATTGCTATTCTGGAAAAAATCAGCACAGCAAAACCAATCCTTATTCATACAAGCAAAACCCCTGTTAAAAAACATAACGACAATGCAAAGCTTATGGATTGGTTTGAAAGTGTCTTTATAGAATTAATTACTCAACACAAACCTGATTCTGTTGCTTATCGAATGATTTTAAATCCTAATAAAGACCAGATTCCTGCGTGGGAATTTCCGCTAGGTGTTTTAAATTTAGTTTGTTTTAAACACTCTCTTCCTTGTATAGGATATTCATCATCGAAAATCACTGGAAGCGCGACGAAAGTTAACGCAGTCCGTTTTCCAGAAGCGGTAAAATCATCTAACTATCAAAAATATGCAATGGAAGCGGCATATAGAGCCTGTGAGGGCAAGAAATGATAGGAAGCATTGACAAATACCATGTTATCAAAGAGTTAGGTAGTGGGCAATTTGGTACAGTTTACAAAGTTTTTGATATGACTTTAAAAGCAGAGAGAGCTATTAAGGTTCTGCATTGTGATGATAAAGAAGATATTGCCAAGCATTTTAAGGAAGCAGAAATTCCTTATAAATGTGGACATAAAAATATTGTTTTGGTCAAATCAGCAGATATCAAAAATTTAGCAGGCGATGTCAATGTCATAATTGATATGGAATATATAAATGGCGGTTCTATTCAAGATCTAATTAACACATCATTTGTTAGCGTGCAAAAAGCAATTAAGTATGTTTCAGAGTCTTTATTTGGTTTAGAGTTTGCCCACAATAACGGAATAATCCATAGAGATATTAAACCCGCAAACATTATGCTTATGAATGATGTGCCTAAAATATCTGATTTTGGTTTAAGTGTTCCGACTAAAACGGTATTAAAAAACGATGCTTTATATATTCCTCATACACCTTGCGAGGTTTTTGATACAGGAAAAGTTGATATCCAAACTGATATTTTTGCGATGGGAATGACATTGTATAGAATTGTTAACAATGTTAGAGATTGGACGAAAATTCGCAACAATATTCAGAATTATTCGGTACATATTGAAAAGGGCACTCTCATTGACAAGCTCCCGTTTATGCCGCATATTCCAAGAGCGGTTAAACGAATTATTAAAAAAGCCTGTGATAAAGATTCCTCTAAACGATACAATACATCCGTTGAATTTAGAAATGCGTTAGAAAAATTGAATCCACATATAGATTGGGAAAAGAACGACGAAGGACATTGGAAAGGTATCGGTTTTCAAGATACAAAGAAATACACGTTGCTTCTGGAAAAGAAGCTAAAAGGATGTAAATTTATTTTGAAAATTAATAACAGAACTGTTCATGCCGAATCAAAGGGCTTTTCTAACGAAGAAGAAGCACAAAAATATCTGATGGAGTATATTAGCAAAACAACATTCAAGTAAAATTGAGGTGAACCACATGAAGACCGTTCTATATTGTCGGTATAGTTCTGATAATCAGCGCGAAGAAAGTATCGAAGGGCAAATTCGCGAGTGCAAAGCCTATGCCGAAAAGCAGGGTTTGACCGTCCTCAACACATATATTAATCGCGCATTTTCGGCAAAGACGGATAATCGCCCCGAATTTCAGAAGATGATAAAAGACAGTGCCAAACATCTTTTTGATGTCATTATCGTGTGGAAACTTGACCGTTTTGCCCGGAACCGTTACGACTTTTACAAAAGAACGGCTTGAAGTCTTGGAAGAAAACCAAAAAGACTTAGAAATGGAAATCTTGCAAGAAGAACTGTTTGCTCCGTATGTTCCAGAGGATAAAATCCGCTTTTGGCTTTATAAATTCCGCGGTGGCGATTTGCAAGATCCGGAACACCGCCAGCGGCTTATTGACAGCTTTATCAATGCCATCTACCTCTTTGATGACCATTTCGTAATCACATTCAATTATAAAGAGGGTTGCAAAACCGTGTCGTTAGGCGATATAATGGGTGCAGTTGATAAGACTACATCCGGTTCGGATACAGGTGCGCTTGGGGCACCAAAATTAACTATTTTTTTGCAAGCTAAAACCCTCGATAATGCGTATTGTAAAGCGTTTCGGGGGCTTTTGCTTTTTTATCACGCACATAAAAAAGCGCATAAATCCTATATAAATATATAAAAATGCAAGTCAAATGCAAGTCAGACAATCAGCGAAACGCTTGTGTCAAGCGCTTATTAAGAGCTTTATAGTTGGTCCTGTTATCCGCAACCAAAACAAAAAACCTGTCGAATAAATCGGCAAGGGTTTTTGTTTTGTATAGTAATAAAAACTAAACTGAGATAATATTATTAATGTTTGAAAACAAAACAGCGCAACAAGCGTATTTATTCAAGCCAAAAACTATTAATACAATTGACAACAGCACTTGTCAATGATAGAATATGAGAAAAATTGTTAAGGATTATTGGAGTGACTGCTTATAGTCGAGCAATGTCGGTTGGTCTTTTTAAGTATGCTCAAGCGGTCCGTCGTTACAGGTGAAGCCGCTTGTGGTATAAAAACAACCATATTTGAAAGGAGTTCGAAAATGAAAAAGTTTGTTTGCATCACACTAGCACTCGTTCTCATGCTTGGTCTTTTTGCCGCTTGCAACAAAACAGATGATGACACGACAGCAACGACAAAAGGCACCGCTGACACCACGCCGATTAAAATCGGCATTCTCGGTTGCCACACCGGAGAATATGCGGTTTACGGTCTCGCAGTTAAAAACGGCGCCACACTTTACATCGATAAGATCAATGCCGCGGGAGGAATCAACGGCAAGCAGGTCAAAATTGTGGTCTATGACAACAAAGCGGACAATGCCGAGGCAGTGAACGCCTTCAACCGAATGGTAGAAGAAGGAATTACCGCACTCATTGGAGATGTACTTACAGGCAACACCCTCGCAGTCGTTGCCGAGGCGAACCCTATTAACATGCCAATGATTACAGCCTCCGCCACAGCTGACTCCGTCACCTTTGACGCCGACAGCAACAAGGTCTACAAAAATGTATTTCGCACATGCTTTATTGACCCGTTCCAAGGGCAAAAGATGGCGGGATACGCGAAGGAAATTTTGAGCGCGAAGACTGCTGCCATCATTTTTGAAACCGGCAACGACTACGCAATCGGATTAAAAGAAGCCTTTAAGACAAAAGCAGCACAAGTGGGCATAACCATCGTTCAGGAGGAAGGCTATGCCAAGGGCGACAAAGACTTTAAGAGCCAGATGACCAACATTAATGCGAAAAACCCCGATGTCGTTTTCTGCCCAAACTATTATGAGGATGTTGGCATGATCGTCACACAAGGCCGCGAGGCGGGAATTAAAGGTACATTCCTCGGAGGCGACGGCTGGGCAGGCGTCAAGAAATTCGCTTCTGCAGACGACCTTGAAGGCTGCGTCTTTACTTCCGGCTATGCGTCGGGCTCTACCAAAGAGGTTAAGGACTTTGAAACGGAATACACCGCGAAATACGGTAAGGATACCCTGAATATGTTCGCCGCCACCTCTTACGATGCGGCGATGGTTCTGTGCAATGCCCTGAAGGTTGTTGAAGATAAAGGCGGTATGACCGCCGGCTCCGATGAGTATAAGCAGGCTGTCATCAATGCCATCCGGGATAATAGCGACGGCGTTAAAGGCATAACAAGCCCCGAAGGATATACCTTCGATGCTAAAAACAACCCGGTAAAACCGGTAGTGGTAATAAAGCTTGCGGGCGGCGAGGAAACTTTTGACCGTATCTATTAAGAAATATTTTTGATTAACGCACCGGCTATGTTTAATATGCCTTGTGCGGCATATAACCGCACAAGGCAATTAAATATATGCATGTGCAAAGATGTCTCAAGAGCCTTTGGGAAGGATGATTTTTATGTCCGTTTTTTCAACCCTGATCAACCAACTCATGAACGGGTTGCAAAGCGGTTCGGTTTACGCGCTTGTAGCGCTCGGCTACAGCATGGTCTACGGGATTATTTTACTTTTAAACTTCGCACACGGCGATATTATAATGGTTGGCGCTTACACGGCATGGTTTTTAATGGTCAATTTCGGGCAATCGCCGGTTATCGCAGTTATTTTCGCCGTAATCACATGTACCATATTGGGCGTAGTTATCGAAAAGGTCGCGTACACGCCGCTACGCAAAGCACCGCGGCTCTCTTTGCTGATTACCGCTATCGGCATATCATTTTTGTTAGAGAATTTAGCACAGCTGATTTTCGGTGCCGGAGCAAGGCCTGTTCCGGAGATTGTCAAGGTACCTGCCATTGTTTTAGGTTCAGTAAGCCTTAGCGGTACGGCGATGGTTACCATAGTTGTCTCAATTGTTTCAATGATTTTACTAAATCTCCTGATTAAGAAGTCAAAAATGGGCAAAGCCATGCGCGCTGTATCCGAGGATACCGGTACGGCGCAGCTTATGGGCATAAGCGTCAATAAAACAATTACATTCACCTTTGCGGTTGGCTCCGCTTTGGCGGGAATCGGCTCTGTGCTCTATTGCGCGGCTTACCCGCAAGCGTCGCCTACTATGGGCGCGATGCTCGGCTTGAAGGCGTTTGTCGCAGCTGTATTGGGCGGTATCGGTTCGGTGCAAGGCGCTATGATAGGCGGCTTCGCCATCGGTATTGCGGAGGCAGCGGCATCTGCGGTTGGCCTTTCCGTATGGAAAGATGCGGTTGTGTTTGCCATTTTAATCGTTGTTCTGCTGGTAAAGCCGACGGGAATCCTCGGTAAAAACCTTCAGGAAAAGGTTTAAGGGAGCGTCGAATATGAAACAATTACTCAAAAAAATGCCCATGTGGCTGCGTTATCTGATTAATACGTTTTTGTTTGCTTCCCTACTTATCGCAGGCACGGTGATGATAAAATCCGGAACTATTTCCAATTACGAATCTAAAGTCATCCTGCTGTGCGGAATCAACATGATTTTAGCGCTTTCACTGAATATTGCTACGGGTTTTCTCGGTCAACTGCCCTTAGGTCATGCGGGGTTTATGGCATTAGGCGCGTATTCGTCTGCAATATTCATGAGAGGCGTTGAGCTTTCGCACTTTATTGCTTTTCCGTTGGGCATTCTGCTGGGCGGGCTGACTGCTGCATTTTTTAGTTTTTTAATCGGTATTCCGGCTTTACGGCTCAAAGGCGACTATTTAGCGATTATTACTTTAGGCTTCGGAGAGATTATCCGCGTGGTGCTGCTGAATATTGATGACGTGCTTGGGTTTAAGTTAACCTATGGCGCGGCATCGCTTAAAAACATCCCTAAAACAACTAATTTTTTAAACACCTTCCTGTGCGTCGGCATCACCTGTTTTGTTATATATACCATTATTAAATCACGCCACGGCAGGGCAATGCTATCAATAAGGGATAATGAGATTGCTGCCGAAGCGTGCGGCATCAACACCACTTATTACAAAACCTTCGGTTTTGTCTTGTCTGCGTTTTTCGCCGGTGTCGCAGGCGCACTGTACGCAGGGTATTTGGGAATATTGAGTCCGTCTGCGTTCGGTTTTATGAAGTCGATTGAAATTCTTGTGATGGTCGTACTCGGGGGCATGGGTTCAATGGTTGGGTCCGTAATATCCGCCACTGTGCTCACCGCGGTGCCTGAATTGCTGCGGGCATTCGCACAATACCGAATGGTCGCTTATTCGCTGCTATTAGTAGTTGTGATGATTTTCAAGCCGACAGGTCTTATGGGTAACTATGAGTTTTCCGCAAGCTCGTTGATTGGGAGAATAGGCGCGAAAACACGCGAAAAGAAGGGGGACAAGAACAATGAGTAAGCTTGTGCCGGTGCCCAGCAGGGGTATGATACCCGAAAGAGACATCGGAGAACACCCGGTTCTCGAAACGCATCATTTGGGAATCGATTTCGGAGGTCTTGTCGCCCTGGATGAGTTCAACCTGATTATCGGAAAAACCGAAATCTCAGGTTTAATAGGTCCCAACGGAGCGGGGAAAACCACTGTGTTTAATCTTTTAACTAATGTATATCAGCCTACCCGCGGGACAATAATGCTTGGGAAAAAAGACACTTCGGGCATGACTACAAGCCAGGTGTGCAGAGCCGGAATGGCACGGACTTTTCAGAATATACGGCTTTTTAAGGATATGACGGTAATTGAGAATGTTTTGGTAGGTCTGCATTATAAAATGAAGTATCATATCCCCGGCACGGTAATGAGGTTGCCCGGTTATTGGCGAGGAGAAAGAATAGCGCGCGAAAAAGCGCTCAACATGCTATCTATTTTTAATATGGCGGATATTTCGGACATCAAAGCGGGAGCACTGCCCTACGGCGCCCAAAGGCGTCTTGAGATTGTCCGCGCCTTAGCGACCGACCCGATTATTCTGCTGTTAGACGAGCCGGCGGCGGGTATGAACCCTTCTGAAACGGCGGAGCTTATGGAAAACATAGTGAAAATCAGGGACACCTACCAAATAGCTATCCTGCTTATCGAACACGATATGAAGCTTGTAATGAGTATCTGCGAAGGGATTGCCGTACTCAATTACGGAAGAATAATCGCTAAAGGCACACCGGAGGAGATATCTCAAAATCCGGTGGTCATCGAAGCGTATTTGGGCAAAAAGGAGGCGTAATATTTTGCTGAAGGTAAACGATATCAACGTATATTACGGTCCTATTCACGCGATACAGGGAATTTCCTTTGAGGTAAATGAAGGCGAAATCGTTTCCCTGATAGGCGCTAACGGCGCAGGCAAGTCCACCGTTCTGCGAACCATATCAGGTCTTTTGAGACCTAAAACCGGCGACGTCAGCTTTATGGGTCAAAAAATCAATACGACGGCGCCACATGCTATCGTACGTTTGGGTATCGCCCATATCCCGGAGGGACGGCGGATTTTTCTTCGGATGACCGTTGAGGAAAATCTCGAAATGGGTGCTTTCACTCAGCCCACCTCATCGATAGCCAACTCACTGGAAAAGGTATACCTGCAGTTTCCGCGTCTTAAGGAACGCCGCAAGCAGATAGCAGGCACTCTCTCAGGCGGGGAGCAGCAAATGCTTGCGATGAGCCGCGGGCTTATGAGCAACCCGAAGCTGATGATGCTCGATGAGCCTTCCATGGGACTGTCGCCCATATTGGTGCAACAGGTATTTGATATTATAAAAGAGCTGCACGAAAGCGGCACGACCATCCTGTTAGTTGAGCAAAATGCCCGGATGGCTTTATCCATAACCGACCGCGCGTATGTCTTGGAAACGGGTAAAATTACATTAACAGGCACAGGCGAAGAATTGGCGCAAAGCGACGATGTGCGGAAAGCTTATCTGGTAGATTAAATTTCCTATGTATATGTAAACCTCAAAAGTGTAAATGTACTTTTGACTCAAGTAAACACCACATTAGGGTATGAAGTTAAGAAATCCAAGGTAAGAACCCATATAAGACCTATAAAATATAAAACGAGGTCAGCAATAAACAAAAATCCTGTCGAGCTATCGGCAGGGCTTTTGTTTTGTATTTTTCAAGAAACTTATCAAGAATTTCGGACAGATAAAAGAGTGAAAAATAACAACAGCATAAAGAGCGTTACGATTGTAAGAATGAAGGCGCCTTGTTGCGGCGGTATGGTAAAGCGCGGCTGTTAAGGCGCTTCAAAACAGCGGTAAATTCATTCCCTGGCATGTAGTCACAATATCAACAGACGGTGAAACAGCAGAGGAAACATAGACCATTCCGTTATCACTTTCGGTAATGTATTTTGAGGATACTTTATTAGCTGAATTAATAATAAACTGCTTGTTAGAAAGAAAAATTCACGAAACAATTTCTCATCATTTAAGACCGCTTTGTCAATGTCTTTCACATAAGCAACCCCTTGATGGATTTATTATAGCATTACCAACTTTTTTACTCAAATAAATTCTATAATCGTATAAGGAGAAGTTCTTTGTTTAGGGAGTATGCTATTTACAAAAAACAATACTTATAGTAAAGTGTAAAAGGGGAAATATGATAATTTTTTCAACAACAAAAAAGGGAGAACAAGGTCTATGAATTTACAAGACAAAGTTCAAATTCTGTCAAAAAAAGCAACCACTTACTGGGAAAGGCGAGTATGTGCCGAGCTTGCCTATGCATACTCCCTTTCAAAGATAAACGGCGGACTAAACGAGGGTCTGATTAAAAATGCGGCAGATATGCTTCTTGAGCAGATTGAAACAGAAGGAGCCGTTACGAACTCCCTGGCAAAAAATGCGGAAACGGTGCTTTTACCCCTTGGTGAGGCGGCGAAGAAGTACAGGGTTCACTGCGTCTCCCACGCTCACATTGATATGAATTGGATGTGGGGCTTTCATGAGACTGTGGCGGTGACTGTCGATACATTCCGAACGATGCTTGATTTATTGGCGGAATATCCCGAATTCAAGTTTTCTCAATCTCAGGCGTCTACTTATAAAATTATTGAGGAGTACTATCCCGAAATGCTTCGGGAAATAAGAAAATATGTACACGAGGGCCGCTGGGAAATTGCCGCTTCGACATGGGTTGAGGCAGATAAAAATATGCCCTGCGGTGAATCCATGTGCCGTCATATCCTGTATACAAAAAAATATCTTTCAAAGCTTTTCGATGTTTCACCGGATTCAATCAGAATAGATTTTGAGCCGGACACGTTCGGTCACAATATAAGCGTGCCGGAGGTGCTATCAAAGGGCACAGTAGATTATTATTATCATTGCCGCGGCAACGACGGAACAAGTATCTACCGCTGGAAGGCGAGAAGCGGAAGGAAGGTGCTTGTCTATTGTGACCCGAAATGGTATAACGATACTATAACAGAAGGGAATTTCACACAGGCGCCTGCGTTTTGCGATAAATATAAAACAGGTGTTATGCTGAATGTGTACGGAGTAGGCGACCATGGAGGAGGGCCTACAAGACGGGACATAGAGCGTATTAGGGACTACTGTTCCTGGCCGGTATTTCCCGAAATTAAATTCAGCACATACGCCGAATTTTTTGCAGAGCTACGTGCGTATTCCGATAATTTCCCCGAGCTTGAGGGTGAACAGAATTTTATATTTACCGGGTGCTATACCTCACAAAGCCGCATAAAGGCGGCTAACCGCTTATCCGAGCTAAGACTTAAGGATGCGGAGATGCTTTGCGCCGCCGCAAGGATGTTTGGAGAGCCTGACCGTAAGGCGGATTTTGAAAAGGCCTGGGTAAAAACTCTTTTCAATCAATTCCACGATATTTTGACGGGTTCGGGCGTAATCGAAACGCGTGAATACGCCATGGGCAGATTTCAAGAGGCTCTTGCCGCCGCGAATACATATGCCTCGTCGGCAATGCGCACAATCGCGGCAAATATTGATACATCCGAAATTGAGGTGGGAAGCGAAGAAGCCGAAAGCATCTCGGTTGGAGCGGGAGTCGGCTATAATGTTGGATATAACGATTCCTACGGCTTGCCGAAAGCCGAGCGCACAGGCACAAAAAACCGTATTTATAACTTTTTTAACAGGACGCAATATGATTATGACGGCGTGGCGGAGATTGTCGTTTGGGATTGGGATTGCGATATAAAACGAGCGCTTGTTAAGGCGTGGGATGGGAACGCTACGCAATGCAAGGTGCTCAAGGAAAAGGAAAGCTATTGGGGGCATCATTACAGCAAGCTGGCAGTTAAGATAAAAGTACCTGCTTTTGGCTATTCAACTTACGTTCTTAACGAAGCGCCGAGCGTATACAGCCCATTATTAATCAAAAATGAACCGCGTCGGGATTACATAACGAACGATCCGATGGTTCTTGAAAACGACAAGATAATAGCCCGATTTTGCGGCAGAACGGCACAGCTTATCGAGCTTATTGATAAGGAGGAGGGAAGGCGCGTTATTGACGCTCCTTCGGCTTTTTTCAGATTTATTATAGAAAGCCCCGTTTATGGAATGACCTCTTGGAGGGTAGGACCTTATATGAGCGTTCAAAACCTGAATGAAACAAGGAATGTTCGTATATCAAATGTTGACCGAGGCGGAATTGTAAAAGGTTTTAAATACGAACTTTCATTCGGCGAGCGTTCGACGTTGAGCGTCGGGGTTAGCTTAAAGGATGGCAGCGGTCTTATTGAATTCGAGGTTTCGGCAGACTTTCATGAGACGGGAAGCAAAGAAAAAGGTGTGCCGCAGCTTTGCTTTACCGCTCCTTTGGCTTATGAAGCGGTATCATACAGATACGATATTCCTTTCGGAACCGTCGACCGAAAAAGTCTTGATATGGATGTGCCCGCAAATTCGTTTATGTGTGCTCTGCCGCAGCAAGGATGCGCGGCATTGCTCGTAACCGATACAAAATACGGCTATCGCGGTTGCGGAAATGCTGTTTCTGTCAACCTTATCAGGGGCAGCTATGACCCTGACCCTTACCCGGAATACGGCATTCATAAAATCAGAATAGGCTTCGGAATTATTAAATCCGCCGAAAATAACGAGTGCTTCAAAGCCTCACAGGAGTTTTGTATCCCGCCCGAGGCTCTTTGTGTCAAAAAGAACAAGTCCGGTGTGCTTCCGCTAAGCGGCAGCTTTATGAAGCTTTCGGGAGCAAAGCTTGAGAGTATAAAAAATGCCGAAAATACGAACGGGCTTATTTTCAGGCTCTCAGACATAAAGGGAGAGGGCGGAGAATACGGGATTTCTTTCAGGAAGCCTCCTAAACGAGCTTTTCTTTGCGACATAAACGAGAAGCGCCTTGAAGAACTGCCTGTTGAAGAAACGGGCGTGAAGGGGGATATCGCTCCGTTTGCGGTTTCTACGATTGAAATATGCTTTTGACAGGGGAGACTGATGTGACTAAGCGATGGATGAGGACAATTGACGGACAAAAGCCCATTTCATTAATAAACATACCCGGTACTCATAACAGCGCGACAAGGTACATCCCTTTTCGCTATTTATGCAGATGCCAGGACAAGAGCATCACAGAGCAGCTTGTGTTGGGCGTGAGATATCTTGATTTAAGAATCGAGCTTTACAAGGGTGGACTTAAGCTTGTGCATTCGGTTATAGACTGCAGACCCGGGCCGTTGTCCTTTAAGAAACTGTGGCTTGAGGACATAGTTGAGGAATGCGCCTGCTTTGTACGCGAAAATCCGTCTGAAACGGTTATTATGAACTTTCAGACGGATGACGGCAAGGATTTAACGGGCACGAGTGATGTTTTATACGAAAAGTATATTCTTAAAGGTCCGGGCTTATGGTTTACCGAAAACAGGATTCCATTTCTTGATGAATGCAGGGGAAAGCTGATTTTTGCAAGGCGCACTCCTCCCCCGGGGAAGCTTATGCTTGAAGACAGGATTTCGGGAATTAATTTTTTTGAAAGTCGCAGTGAAGAAAAAAATCAAAGGCTTATTCGCTCTCTTGAGAGCGGAGATGTTCTCTTTAAGGCATTTATACAGGATGATTATTTCGTACCGCCCAAAAAAAAGTGGTTTGATTTTGTTTTACCGTGTCTTGACGAGCAAAGGGCAAGCGAAACATCGATATTAATAAACCACTTGAGCGCCAACAACGGCTTTAACTCTCCAAAAATAACAGCCCGCTATGTAAATAAAAGATTTCTTCGATACGAGCTTAAAAAAGGCGAGATGTACGGAATAATCTGTGCCGATTATATTACACGGCAGATTTCTGAAAAGATAATAAACAGCAACGAGTGAGCGTAGAAAAATATTATGGAAATACACTTCAAAATGTGATATAATTTCGATATAAAGTTCAATCAGGGGTGTTTTTATGGATGAGGAAAGAAATCGCTATATATCGCCTTTTTCCGCACGATATGCAAGTGACGAAATGCAGTATATATTCTCCGATAATTTTAAGTTTTCCACATGGCGAAAGCTGTGGGTCTCTCTTGCGAAAGCTGAAAGGCAGATGGGGCTTGATATAACACAGCAGCAAATAAACTCCCTCGGCGAGCATATATATGATATAGATTATGAAACGGTAAAAGAGCGAGAGTCACAGGTCCGCCACGATGTTATGGCCCATATTTATGCATATGCAAAGACCTGTCCGGATGCCGCAGGTATAATACACTTAGGGGCGACTTCCTGCTTTGTGGGCGATAACACAGATATTATTATCCTGCGCGAGGCAACCTTGATAATTATAAAAAAGCTTTTACAGGTAATAAAGAATTTGACCGAATTTGCGGAAAAACACAAGAAGCTTCCCTGCCTTGCGTATACGCACCTTCAGCCTGCCCAGCTTACAACGGTTGGCAAGCGGGCGACGCTTTGGATATATGAGCTTTGCTCGGATATAGAGCAGGCGGAGTATTTACTCTCAAATCTGAAGCTGCTCGGCTCAAAGGGTACAACAGGCACTCAGGCAAGCTTTATGGAGCTTTTTGAAGGCGATGAGGAAAAGGTTCAAAGACTCGAAGAGCTTATCGCAAACGATATGGGCTTTTCCGGGTGCGTTGAGGTTTCAGGTCAGACCTACTCAAGGAAAACGGACGCATTTTTTCTGAATATGCTTTCGGGCATAGCCCAAAGTGCATACAAGTTCGCGGGAGATTTGAGGATTTTGCAGGCGTTCGAAGAAATGGAGGAGCCTTTTGAGAAAAATCAGATAGGGTCGTCCGCTATGCCCTATAAGCGCAATCCGATGAGGTGTGAAAGGATGTGTGCTCTTGCAAGGCATACCATAATTAATTCCCTGAATCCCGCTTTTACCTCCGCCACACAATGGTTTGAGCGCACTCTTGACGATTCCGCAAACAAGAGAATATCCGTGCCCGAGGCGTTTCTTGCTATCGATTCAATACTTGAGATATATATGAATGTTTCAAAGGGGCTTGTCGTGTATGAGGAGGTAATAAAAAAACGCGTTAAGGAGAAGCTCCCGTTTATGGCAACCGAAAATATCCTTATGAGAGCCGTGAAAAAAGGTGCAAACAGGCAGGAGATTCATGAGAAAATACGCGTATACTCTCACGAGGCTGCGTTGGGCTCAAAGCTTCAGGGCAAAAATAACGATTTACTTGACAAAATTGCCGAAGACAAGGATTTTATGCTCTCAAAGGATGAAATAAGCGAAACGCTTGACCCGTACTTGTATACCGGCAGAAGCGCCTCCCAGGTGACTTCCTTTATAAACAGGACAGTAACACCGCTTTTAAACAGGCTATATGAGGAAATAACGGTATCGGATTTAAAGATATAATAAAAAGGAGTTGATTTTATGAGTATCCTTTTTAAATTATTTCAAAAACAGTGGAATAAAACAGAAAAAAAAGACGCACAACGCATAGCCTCACAGGAGACCGTACAGGGGATTGAAGAGGTTACGGATATTGCATATATTGACGATGGGCTGCGCGGACATTTGCTGGATGTTTATTTTCCTCGAAAAGCTCAAGACAAGAAGCTCCCGGTTGTAATCGACATACACGGAGGCGGATGGATGTATGGCTATAAGGAACTGAACAAAAATTACAACCTTTACCTTTCAAGTTCGGGATATACGGTTTTCAGTTTAAGCTACCGTTTAGCGCCCGAGGTCTTTATGCCTGATCAGATAAAGGATATATTCGCGGCCCTTAAATGGATTGACGAGCATATGGATGAGTTTCCGTGTGACAGAAACAATGTGTATTTAACCGGAGATTCCGCGGGCGGACAGCTTGCCGGATATACTGCTGTAATATACAACAATCCTGTGTTGGAAAAGGCGTTCTGCGTAAGCGGTGCCGGCTTTAAGTTTAATGCCGTTGCTCTTATATGTCCCTTCTTTGATATGGCTAACAGGGGAATTACGGGGATATATTCAAGACCGATGCTCGGACCCGGATTCAGAAAAAAAGAGTTTGCCAAATACCTGACCCTTAAAGCTTTGCTCAAAACAGGGGGAATGCCCCCGTGCTTCATTGTAAGCAGTACCGGGGACATCCTTACCAAAAGGTCTTCTAAAAAAGCGGCAAAGCTTTTCGCAAAATACGGGGTGACATATAAATTTATGTATTGGTCAAAATTTCAAGGGAAAAAGCTTGAACACGTTTTCCCCGTTACCTATCCCTATATGGAGGAAAGTGCAAGGACTACGCAAAGGATGTTTGATTTTTTTGATAAGTACTCCCGGGGAGAGGAAGACATTATAAAAGCTAAGTGAACCTCCTTATTTAATAACAAAAACGTATTTTCCTCCCGGAGTGTTTTCCTCGGTTAGGATTATTCTGAACAGCTTATCCCTTTTCCAGTCGCGCCTAAGGCCGTCGTCAAGAAGAGGGATTTCTTCTATTTCGGGAAGGAGAACAGGAGGAAAGCTTAAGGTGCGCCCCAAACACAGGGACAGCGAAGAGGCGTCTGTAATCTGAGGCTTGTCGCAAGTCATTAAACAAAATGAGATTTTGCCCTTTCCCTCTAACAGGATTTCATCGCAAACAAAAACGGTTTTTCCCGAAAGAGAAGCAGTCCTGACAAAGCTCTTGAGCATAGACTGACGGGGATAAGCCCTTGTCAGCTCAAAACGTATTGTTTGCTTTTCCTCATCATAAAAGGTGTTAGTCGCGCAAAACTGCCGCCCCTCTTTTTGTGATATCCCGTTTATTTCGGGAAGGTTGTGATAAGAGGACTGCATGGTCCAAATTTTATAGCGGTTTTCGGAAAAGGTCTCCTTGCTGTATGTACCGACTCCCACATCAATAATTAAGGGCTCTGCGTCCGAGTAAACGACAAAATTTCCAACATCGTTATGGTTATGGCTTTCATTATTATGCCCGCCTTTACCCGCAAGATAAAGACCCTTTCCCTCAATTTCATGCTCCCTGAAGGCAAAGACGCATAAATCATTGAAGAATATGCTCTTTCGAGGCTTATATGCCTGTGTTTCGTCCTTGATGAAAAAAAGTTGTTTAATACTCCTGTAAGGGCAAGAGCCTCCTAAAACAGAAAGGTCGGTATTCTTACAACCCATGCAGCCAAAGGCATAAAGCTCCCTTGAGCCGATTCTTTTTCCGCAGCGTGCTATCATCGGATAGCTTGCACTGAGGCTCAGGTGAGTATCGGCAAACGGAAGAAAATGATTGCCTGAAATATGGGCGTTCATTATGTACTCGAAGATTTTTTTAACGAGAGGTACGGAAAAGACATCAACCTTGCCTGCCGACATATCGTACAGTATTTCAAAACAGTCGAAAAGAGAGCCTCCCGCAACACTCCAATAGTTCGGTCCCTCATCGCAGCCGCCGTCCGGCGCATAGCCTGCGGTAAAATTATCGAGATAGCGCATTGCTTTTTCAGCTATTTCCTCGCGCTCGGTTAGGTCTGTAACGCAAAAAGCAGCCGCGGTCAATACATTTGATATAATCCAAGGATTCCAATTGTTAACGGGAAAACGCTTTTCTCCCTTCCACCACAAATCGGGATTTTTAGAGAACGGAGTGAAAATTCTTTTTCGAAGCTCATAAATAATTCTTTTTGAAATAACGGGAGTTACGCTGTCAAGCGCGGCTTTTCCGAAATAATAAACAACCGCAAGCAGCGCTCCCGTAGAGGCCGAAAACAAGTCAAGATTTTCAACCTTTCCCTCGTATTCATCGCAAAGACCGTAATTCTCCTTATTTAAGGTCTTCATGTGGGCAGGCACAATCCATGTCGTTTCCTCTAAAATATGCCAGACGCCTTCGGCGAGCTTATCGCTGAAATGCCCCTTATTCTCCGCATATTCGCCGAAAAGCAGGGTAAAAACCGCGTTGCGCCTATCGAAAAATATCTTTTCATATACGGAGCGGTTTCCGTCACGATAAAAACGCAAATAATCAATCGGGCTGAGCATTTCAAACGGCGTGTGCAAAGCCTGACGGGCATTATTTATCAGACTTTCCCGAATTTCGTCCGAAAGCTTTGACGAAGCTACATCCGAAAAGGGCAAAAAATCGTCATAAGAAAGAATATTACCCCGCGCCGTAATGGTTGATTCCTCAAAAACTCGCATTGTCAATTACTCCTTTAATATTATTAATCATTTACAAATTGCGCCGTTTTGTTTATAATCATTTATAATAAGTATTTGATAGGTGGTAATTTTGAAGGAATACGATTATTATTTGTTTGATTTTGACGGAACAATTATGGACACTGAAAGGAGCATAAAAAGCTGTGTTATTTATGCCCTTAATTTTTTCGGAATTAATGAGGACAATCCCGACAATCTCGACGGTTTCATAGGACCGCCTCTTTTTCAAAGCTTTAAGAGGTATTATGGGGTGTCCGATGAGCTTGCAAATTCACTTATCCTGAAATACCGCGAGCGCTACGCACAGGAGGGGTGTTTAGACTGTAGTGTTTATGACGGAATCCCGGAGGTTTTAAGGGAACTCAAGAATAGGGGTAAAAAAATTGCAATTGCTTCGTCAAAGCCAATAAGATTTGTTGAAAAAATATCAAAGCATTTCGGATTATATGAATACTTTGATGCCGTTTGTGCAGAAAGCTTCGACGAGATTAATTCGGGTAAAAAGCTTCTTATCGAAAAAGCGCTTGATATGTTGGGGTGTAAAGACAAATCAAAAGCGGTAATGGTAGGGGACAGATACCTTGATATTGAAGGAGCCTTAAAGGTTGGGATAGACAGCGCGGGAGCGGTCTTTGGCTTCGGAACGAAAGAGGAGCTTGAAAATGCGGGGGCAACATGGTTGATTTTTAATTCGCAAGAGCTGCTGAAATTTAAACCGGAATAAAATATTATAATTTAACGAGGTGTGGAAAATAAGGAAGAAAATAATAGTTGCGGGTGCCGGTCACGGCGGAATTCCCGCCGCGGCGGCACTTGCAAAGGTGGGCTTCGATGTTACGGTCTACGAGCGAGGTTCACGGGACAAGCTCGGCTACGACTGGACCGATATTTTTGACCCGAAGGCGCTTTCATACGCCGGTATTGATATGCCGCCGAAGGATAAGTACGAATACAAAACGAATATGACTTTTTTTGGACCGTCCGAAAAAGTCGGTATTCATCAACAAGTTCCCGACGACCCGGATGTAATGGAAATCAAAATGGAGCGTTCAGATATTTACACTCATCTAATAAACCACGCTTTGGATTGCGGCGTGAAGTTTGAATACGGTGTAAACATTTCAGGACCGATAATGCAGAATAACCGGGTTGTTGGTATAAAGACGGACAAGGGCGATATTCTCGGTGATATGGTGATTGACTCATGCGGCTGCGAATCAGTCGTGCGTGCAAATCTTCCGGATTCATGCGGAATTCAAAAATCTCCGCGCCGTTTTGAGAAGTTCTATGTTTTTCGTGCCTTTTATGACCTCGGAGCCGATTACGAGTCGATAAAGGACCGCTACAAGGTAATGCTTTTACCAAAGGGAAAGCTCGGTATCGGGTGGTTAGCCGCCGAAGAGGACTATTGCGATCTTCTTATAGGCAGATTTGACCCGTTTGACATGACGGAGGTTGAAAGAACGGCCGCTGCTTACAGAAAAGCAAACCCACAGTTAGGCACAACTCTTCGCCGCGGAGGGCAGTTTGTTGAAATTCCGGTTCGTCAGCCCCTTTCGGTCATGGTTGCAGACGGTTATGCTGCTATCGGCGACGCGGCGTTTATGACTGTTCCGGTAATCGGCTCGGGTATAGGCAATTCCCTTAAGGCCTCTAAAATTCTTGCCGAAACAATAATAAATGATGAAACAGGAACATATAAAGCGCAAACGCTTTGGAAATATCAAAGGGATTACTATAAGCTACTCGGCGCAGGTCTTGCCCCTCTTGCCTGCGTAAAGCTCGTTCTTACGAGAATTACACCACAGGAGCTTGATTATCTGATAGACAACGGAATACTGACTGCAGAGGAAATGACTATAACGGCAAATGATACGAGCCTTGGCAGTTTTATTAACTTTGATATGGAGCTTATACGTCGCGGTGCGAAGCTTTTTAAAAACGGTCCTCTTACAAAGAAATTGTTAAGAGTTGTCGGTGACATCGTCAAGACAACGGTTGTCACAAATATTCTTATGCCAAAAGAGTATTCACGAAGCGCAGTTCAAAAGTGGGCTAAACGCTATGACGAAATTTTTATTTCCGATAACTGATTTTTGCCTCAGGAAAGCTCCAAGCTGCCCGTATAAAACTGATAATATTTTCCCTTTAAGGCGAGCAGCTCCTCGTGACTGCCTCGCTCTGTTATTTTACCGTTTTCCAGCACAAGTATCGCTTTAGAGCTGCGGACGGTTGATAATCTGTGGGCAATTACAAACACGGTTTTGCCCTCCATGAGCTTATCCATACCTTTTTCTATAAGCTTCTCCGTACGGGTATCTATTGAGCTCGTCGCTTCGTCAAGAATGAGGACGGGAGGGTTTGCAATAGCGGCTCTGGCTATTGACAGCAGCTGACGCTGTCCCTGACTTAGGTTATCCCCGTCCCCCGTGAGCACCGTGTTGTAGCCTTCGGGCAGTCGTGTTATGAAGGAATCTGCGTTTGCAAGACATGCGGCGGACTTAACCTCCTCAAAAGAGGCGTTGAGCTTGCCGTACCTGATGTTCTCCTCTACAGTGCCGGTAAACAGATGTGTATCCTGAAGCACCATGGCAAGAGAAAAACGAAGGTCATCCTTTTTAATTTGCTTAATATCTATTCCGTCGTATGTTATAGTACCCTCGCTTATGTCATAAAAGCGGTTCAACAGGTTTGTCACGGTCGTTTTACCCGCTCCCGTTGAGCCTACCAGCGCGATTTTTTCACCCGGCTTTGCGTATAACGAAACATCGGACAGAACATCTTTTTTGCCGTCATAAGAAAAGGTAACATTATAAAACCTTACATCACCCTTAAGGAGCGTATAAGATGCCCCATTATCCAAACCGGGGCGCTTCCACGCCCATGTTCCCGTATAATCGGGGCATTCCGTGATAGTTCCGTCATCTTCTACGACGGCGTTTACCAATGTTACGCCGCCGTCATCGTTTTCGGGCTTTTCATCTAAAATCGAAAATATGCGCTCCGCTCCCGCAAGGGCGGCGAGCATATTGTTAAATTGCTGCGAAGCCTGGGTTATCGGTTGAGAAAACTGGCGCGTATACTGCAAAAACGAAACTAAGGTCGCAATATCAAGAAAGGTTACTCCTTTTATTATCAAAGCCGCCCCGAGGGTTGCCGTTGCCGCATAGTTTAAATATGAAAGGTTTCCCATAACAGGCATAAGCACGCCCGCATATGTTTGGGCGCCCGCGGAAGCCTTTCTCAATTCCTCGTTTATTTTTGTAAAGCCTTCCTTTACCATCTCTTCGCGACAGAAAACCTTAACGACCTTTTGCCCCTCGATATGTTCTTCTATATACCCGTTAACGGCGCCGACTGCCTGCTGTTGCTTCTTAAAAAAGCTTGAGCTTTTTTTGCCTATTATTTTAACCGAAAACAGCATTACGGCAAGCATTACAAGAACAAGACACAGCAAAACGGGACTGAGCACCGCCATCATGATAAAAGTCCCCGCAACAGTTACAAGCGATGAGACCGCCTGCACCATACCCTGACTCACAGCCTCTCTTATGGTGTCGACATCGTTTGTAAATCGGCTCATAAGCTCGCCATGAGTTCGCTTATCAAAAAACTCCAAGGGGAGAGACTGTAGGTGCTCAAACAAGTCCTTTCTGATAATATACAGCGTTTTATGGGATACATTTATCATTATCCTTGAGTAGATATATTGAGATGCCGCTCCGATAAGATAAACGACCGCCAGCAATATAAGATAGAAAGAAATTTTTGAAAGGCAGGAACCGACATCCCCGTTTTTCAGTGCGATTTCAAGCTGTTTTACAATCGGCTTTAACATATATGTTCCCGTAACGCCGGAGAGTGAGCTTATAATGACAAGCAGTACCACAAGGAAAAGCGAATATTTTTGCTTGAATATGTATCCTATTAATCTGCCGAAGGTTTTACGGGCATCCTTGGGTCTTTCAAACCTCATATTCATACCCGGCTTACCCTTTGGAGGAGCTGCTTTTGGTGCGGTAGAATTATGCTGCGCCATTTTTGTTTGCTCCTTCCTGCTGTGACAGATAGACCTCTTTATAAATTTCATTTTCTTTCAAAAGCTGTGAATGAGTGCCGATTCCGTTTATTTTTCCGTCATCAAGAACGATTATCCTGTCCGCATCCGTTACGGAGGCAATCCTTTGAGCTATTATTATTCGGGTAATGTCTTTTTGCTTATTTAAGGCGTCTCTTAATGCCTTGTCGGTCACAGTATCAATCGCACTTGTACTGTCGTCAAGGATAAGAATTTTAGGTTTTTTCAACAGGGCTCGCGCTATCGTAAGCCGCTGCTTCTGACCGCCGGAAAGGTTTACTCCGCCTTGTCCGAGGTCTGTGTCGAAGCCATCCGGAAAGGACCTGATAAAGCTCAGGGCCTGAGCGGTTTCACACGCTTTTTCAATTTCCTCGTCAGAGGCATTTTCATCGCCCCACAAGAGATTATCCCCTATAGTCCCGCTAAAGAGAACATTGTTCTGCAGGACCATTGACACGCTGTTTCTGAGGTTTTCGAGAGTGTACTCTTTAATGGGATGCCCGCCTACAAATATTTCCCCGCTTGTGACATCATATAGCCTTGGTATTAGCTGTACGAGAGTTGTTTTTGCGCTTCCCGTACCGCCTATGATGCCTATGGTTTCTCCGGAATTGATTTTAACATTGATGTTGTGCAGTACATTTCTTTCAGCTTCAAGAGAGTATTTAAAGCAGACATTTTTCATCTCTATGCTGCCGTTTTCAACCCGTAGAGACTTATCCGCAGCATCGTCGCTTATCGCCGGGATTTCGTCCAAAACTTCGCCGATACGGTTAAGGGAGGCCTTCGCCATTACGGACATTACAAGTATCATGGAAATCATCATCAAAGACATCAATATTTGAGACACGTATGAGATTATTGCAGAAAGATCGCCAACGGCAAGCAAACCGCGCACAATTAAGCGACTGCCCAAAAGTATTATGACAACTATCGAGGAATACATTGAAACAGACATAATAGGACCGTTTAGAATAATGAGCTTTTCAGCAAAAATCGATGCCTCGCGCAGCTCGTTGTTGCTCGCTTCAAATTTCTCTTTTTCATGCCTTGCCCTGACAAAGGCTTTTACAACTCTTACAGCCGCAAGGTTTTCCTGAATGGACAGGTTAAACCCGTCATACTTTTCAAACATCCGCCTAAAGCGGGGATGCGCGGCCCTGCCTATCAGTATTATGGATATTGCCATAACCGGGGCAACAAGCAGAAACACAGCTGAAAGCCTCGTATTGATTTTAACTGCATAAATAATTGCCATAACGAACATAAGCGGCGCGCGGACGCATATTCTGACAACCATCATAAACACTATTTGAAGCATGTTTGTATCGGATGTAAGCCTTGTTATAAGGGAAGGCGTTCCGAATTTATCAATATTAGAAAAAGCGAAGTCCTGAATTCGGGCAAAAAGAGCTTTTCTGCATTCAAAGCCGAAGCCCGTTCCGAACAGGGCCGAAAACCTTGACGCAAGCATTCCGAAAAAAAGTGAAATGATTGCCATCAGAATCATTTTAAGACCTAAGGTTTTTACAAGCTCAAAATCGTTGCCCATTATACCGTTATTGATGATTTTTGAAAGCAAAAACGGAATACGCACCTCAATAGCCACCTCGATAGCTATAGAAAGTGCGGATAATATTCCGAAGAACGAATATTTTTTTGCAAGAGGTAATATCTTTCTTATCATATAGTCATCTCCTTTGAGACCGAAACTTATGTAATTATAGCACATACAAAGCGGCTGTACAACAAAAAAATAATGCGGTAATTATGCGGTTTGCACAAAAATATTGCCTTAACATTTATGTCCTTGTAACAAAATACTTAAAAAACATATTGATAAACCCCCTGAAATTTGGTATTATAAAGGAAATCATGTTTTTCTTAAGTCAGGAGGTGGAGGAATGAGGGAAAAAGCAGAAAGCAAAAACGATTTTCCGCTATTTGTATTTCACCAGGGAAACAATCGTCGTGCTTATGATTTTTTCGGCGCTCACAGTGAGGATGGCAATGAATTCGTGTTCCGCGTTTGGGCGCCTCATGCCCGGGCGGTTTCCGTGGTAGGAGATTTTAACGGTTGGAACTCTTCTGCATCTATGATGAAACGGATAAACAACTGTGGGGTATGGGAGTGCATTGTTAAGGGCGTTAAGAATTTTGATGCGTATAAGTATGCCATTACCTCTTCTAACGGCAGGGTCTTGTTAAAAAGCGACCCGTATGCCTTACATATGGAAACCAGACCCAACACCGCCTCGAAAATTTATATCCCGCAAAAATTCAAGTGGAATGACGAAAAGTGGCTTTTACAGCGTAAAAAGAACTCGATATACTCCTCACCCGTTAGTATTTATGAGCTTCACGCAGGTTCCTGGAGGAAGCACACTGACGGTAACTTTTTTTCTTACCGCCGCCTTGCCGAAGAAATTATTCCTTATGTAAAAGACATGGGGTTTACGCACATTGAGCTTATGCCCCTTGCGGAGCATCCCTATGACGGCTCATGGGGATACCAGATAACAGGCTATTTTGCCGTAACCTCCAGATACGGAACTCCCGATGACTTTAAGTATTTTGTAGACGAATGCCATAAGGCGAACATAGGAGTCATAATGGACTGGGTTCCGGCTCATTTTCCCAAGGATGAGCACGGGTTATATGAGTTTGACGGCGAGCCGCTTTACGAGTATTCGGATATGCGTAAGGGCGAGCATATACAGTGGGGCACAAGGGTTTTTGATTACGGTAAAAAAGAGGTTCAAAGCTTTCTTATCTCCAACGCGTATTTTTGGCTTGACACATATCATATAGACGGACTCAGGGTAGATGCCGTCGCTTCCATGCTTTACCTTGATTACGGCAGGGAAAACGGCGAATGGGCTGCAAACATTAACGGAAAAAATGAGAATTTAGAGGCAGTGGCGTTTCTTCAGAAGCTCAACGAAGCGATTTTTGAGAGCTTCGGGGATGTCCTTATTATAGCCGAGGAAAGCACGTCCTGGCCATTGGTTTCCAAGCCCGTTTATCTTGGGGGTCTGGGCTTTAACTTTAAGTGGAACATGGGCTGGATGAACGATATTCTGAAATATTTCTCGCTTGACGGTTATTTTCGCAAGTACAACCAGGACCTTATTACCTTTTCGTTCTTTTATGCCTTTTCGGAGAATTTTATTTTACCTATATCCCATGACGAGGTGGTACACGGAAAAAAATCCTTGATCGAGAAAATGCCGGGTACGTATGAGGAAAAGTTTGCGGGAGTAAGGTCGTTTTTAGGATATATGTACGCACACCCCGGCAAAAAACTGCTTTTTATGGGACAGGAATTCGGTCAATTTATCGAGTGGAATTATGAGCAGGGGCTTGACTGGTTGCTTTTGGATTACGAAAAACACAGGGAGCTTCAGCATTACATGAAAAAGCTAAACGAGTTTTATAAAAAGACTCCCGCTTTGTGGCAGATAGATTACAGCTGGGAGGGGTTTTCATGGCTCGTAAGCGACGACTGTGACAACTCCGTAATAGCGTTTGAGCGAACAGATGAGCAAAACGAGTCCTTAATTACGGTATGTAATTTTACGAATGTAAGACGCGATTCTTATTTGATAGGGGTGCCCTTAGGCTTTGAATTCAAGCTTGTATTCAATTCAGATGAAAAAATATTCGGGGGAAGCGGAGAAAGGCTTAAAAAAACATATACCGCCATTAAAAAGCCGATGCACGGGAAGCCATGCAGTATTGAGCTTATGCTTCCTCCCTTATCATCAATCTATCTGAAAAAAATTAAAAAAGATATTTTGAAGGGATGACGTAAATGCCGAAAAAAAACGAATGCATAGCAATGCTCTTAGCGGGCGGACAGGGCAGCCGTTTAGGCGTTTTGACAAATAATATTGCAAAGCCTGCCGTGCCTTACGGGGGTAAATACAGAATTATCGATTTTCCCCTGTCAAACTGCGTAAACTCCGGAATATATACCGTCGGGATACTTACTCAATATCAGCCTCTTGAATTAAACGATTATATCGGAAACGGCCATCCGTGGGACCTTGACCGCGCACAGGGCGGCGTCCATATTCTATCCCCGTATCAGCAGATAAAAGGCACCCAGTGGTATAAGGGGACTGCAAATGCAATATATCAGAATATAAATTTTATAGAGCGCTATTCTCCTGAATATGTCGCCATTCTTTCGGGCGACCACATCTACAAAATGGATTATTCCAAAATGCTTCAGTATCATAAGGACAAGGACGCAGCGTGTACTATAGCAATGCTTGAGGTGCCGTGGGAGGAGGCCTCGCGCTTTGGTCTTATGTTTGTTGACGAGGACGGCGCTATTACCGATTTTGAGGAAAAGCCGAAAAACCCAAGGAGCAACAAAGCCTCAATGGGAGTGTATATGTTCACCTGGGAAAAGCTTCGCCGCTATCTAATTGAAGATGAAAAGAGAGAGGACTCGTCCAATGATTTCGGGAAAGACGTAATACCATATATGCATAAAGCGGGTGAAAAAATGTACGCCTTTCCGTTTTCGGGATATTGGAAGGACGTAGGGACAATAGACAGTCTTTGGGAGGCAAATCTTGACCTGCTTAACCCAAAGGCAAACATAGACCTGAGCGACAGTTCGTGGAAAATCTACGGCAGAAGCCCGGTTACCTCGCCCCAGTACGTGTCAAACGATGCTGTGCTTCAAAATTCAATTGTTGCAGAGGGCTGTACTATTGAGGGCAGCATCGAATACTCAATACTGTTTTCAAATGTCAATGTCGAAAAAGGAGCGGTTGTGGAATATTCAATCGTTATGCCCGGAACAACAATCAAGTCGGGCGCTGTAGTTCAGTACGCCATTGTTGCCGAAAACGCCGTTATAGGGAGGGATGCCTTAATCGGAGAAAATCCCCAGAAAACAGGAGATATTAAAGAGTGGGGAGTTACGGTAGTCGGGAACGGAGTAAAGGTTGGAGACAAGGCAAGAGTAAAGGCAAAGTCTATGATAAGCGATGATGTAAAAGAGGGTGATGCGGTATGAGAGCTAATGATGTACTCGGGTTAATCTACTCTAATTCACATGATGCTTGTATAAGCGAATTGACTGCGCGGCGAACTATGGGCTCGGTGCCGTTCGGCGGCAGATACCGTCTGATTGATTTTGTTTTATCGGGCTTTGTAAACTGCGGAATGTCAAAGGTCGGCGTAATCACAAACAGAAATTTTCGCTCTCTTATGGACCATTTGGGGAGCGGCAGACCGTGGGATTTGTCAAGAAAAAGAGACGGACTTTTTATGCTCCCTCCGTTTAATTTGGGAGAGGCGGACGGCAACGGGGACAGAATAGGAAGTCTTAACAGAATAATGGACTTTATATCCGGCTCAAGCCAGGAATATATTTTAATATGTGACACAAATACAATTTATAATATGGATTTCAGCGAGCTGTTTGATTTTCATACACAACGCGGCGCCGATATAACTGTTGTGACTAAATACGGAAAGCTTCCCGGGCTTAAGAACACAATGGTTTTTGACTGCGATGAAAACGGATTAGTCAAGAGTGTTGCGATAAGTCCTAAAACAGATAATGAGGTCTTGTATTCCATTAATACAATTTTGATGAGAAAATCTCTGCTGGAGCGTCTGATAGGCGACGCCGAAAGCTTCAGCTATGAGAGCTTTGAAAAAAGCATTATACAAAAGAACTTATCAAGGTTTAACATCTGCTGCTTTAAGCTTTCGGGATTTTGCGGTACTGTTGACAGTCTTGTTTCGTATTTCAACATAAACATGGAGCTTTTAAGTCTTAAGGTTAAAAGGAACCTGTTTAATGAGGACAGACCGATTTTCACGAAAATCAGAAATGATATGCCTGTAATATACGGCTTGGGCTGCAAGGTTTCGGATTCACTGATTTCCGACGGGTGTATTATAGAGGGAACGGTGGAAAGATGCGTACTGTCAAGAGGTGTACGAATAGGTAAAGGAGCTGTTGTTAAAAACTGCATATTGATGCAGGATACATACGTCGGGGACAACTGTGAGCTAAGCTATGTGATAACGGATAAGAGTGTGGTAATCACGCCGCAAAAAGCTTTGAGAGGCGTAAAAACATATCCGATATATATAGGCAAGAGTATAATAATCTAAAAGCTTGAAACGGTAGGATTGCTTAGTCGTTAATGGTTGTCGGCACACAATTGTGCTAAAGGAGCGATATTTATGGATGGCATTTGCCTCGTTTGCGGATGCAAAACAGAAGAAATTGACTTTGTAGAGTTTGAATCGGGTTTTGGCGGCACTCTGTCGGTCTGCGGCTATTGCGGCAGACAGCTCCAGGCGCTTAAAGCGGCAGACGAAAACGATTCCGAGCAGCTTTCGAAAATTCAGTCCAAGGTAAGATGGCTCGACGCGGTAATCGAAAAAGAGGTTGAGGACAGAAGCGGGGAATATGAAAAAGCTCTTATAAAGCTTCGAGAGCGTTTCCCGTCAATGCCCTCACAAAGCAGTGCATCCCCGGTCCTGCAGAAAAGCAGGGGCTACGGTGTGGGTGCGGGAGTTTCCCGGGAACAGGGCGAGACGGACGCACAGGCAAGCAAGAAGCTTCAGGAGCTTGAAAAACGCCTTGAAAAACTCGAAAACAGCTTTTCAAGGCTTAAAAGGCGGATTCTCTTTACGAGTATTGCGGAAATCGTTATACCCGCAATATTGATGATGATTCTTGCCATGATATTCTTCAAATCCGACCTGTGGGTTAACCTGTCAAGACTTATCTATTCCGCAACGGGCGGATATACAATGTTTTAAAAGCTTTAGAAAGGATGAAAGAAATGAAGGTCTTATTTGCGACAAGCGAGGCGCTTCCTTTCGCGGCGAGCGGGGGTCTCGGTGAAGTGGCGGGATCGCTTCCGCAGGCGTTGAGAAAAAGGCTTGTAGGTTGCCGTGTGGTAATGCCCCTTTACGGTACTATTGACCCGAAGCTCAAGGAATCAATGAGATTTATTACGCATATATGTGTGCCCGTCGCATGGCGAAGGCAGTATTGCGGGATATTTGAGGCAAAGGCGGGCGGAGTGATATATTATCTTATTGACAATCAGTATTATTTCAAAAGAGATACCATGTACGGTCATTATGACGATGCGGAGAGGTTTGCCTTTTTCTCGCGTGCCGTACTTGAGATAATACCGAGCATTGATTTTAAGCCCGACATAATACACTGCAATGACTGGGAAACCGCGCTGACTCCTTTTTATTATTCAACAATTTTTGCCCAACAGCCCGGATACGAGGGAATTAAAACGATTTTTACAATTCACAACATACAGTATCAGGGCGTTTACGGAAATGAGCTGATAGAAAACGTTATAGGCGCGGACATGACGCATTATAATTTTCTGCGGTACGACAATAGTGTAAATCTAATGAAAGCAGGTATAGAGTGCTCCAACGTGGTGACGACAGTAAGCCCTTCATATGCAAAAGAAATTTTAGACCCATGGCATTCGCACGGGCTTGACACGATTTTGAAGGCTCGTTCATGGAAAATACACGGAATCTTAAACGGAATAGATACAGACAGCTATAATCCCGAAACCGATTCGGAAATTTACGCCAACTACAGTGCTGACGTTATAAGTAATAAAGCCCTAAACAAAAAGAAGCTTCAGCAAAGGTTCGGGCTTTCACAAAATAAAGCCATACCGGTTGTGGGGATGGTAACAAGGCTTGTCTCCCACAAGGGTCTTGACCTTATTAAAAGCGTCCTTGAGGAGTTTCTCATCACAACGGACGTTCAGTTCATCGTGCTCGGATCCGGTGAATGGCAGTATGAGAGTTTTTTCAAGGATATGGCTGAAAAATATCCTGATAAATTTGTAATCACTCTGGGCTTTTTCCCGGAGCTTGCACGAAAAATATATGCCGGAAGCGATCTTTTCCTTATGCCCTCAAAAAGCGAGCCGTGCGGACTTTCCCAAATGGTAGCCCTGCGCTACGGAGCGATTCCGATAGTACGCGAAACGGGCGGTCTTAGGGATACGGTTAGCGACAGTGCGGACAATAAGGGAAACGGCTTTGTGTTTTCAAACTACAACGCCCATGATATGCTTGCCGCTCTAAAGCGCGCTTGCGAAGGGTATAAAAATAAGGCGGGCTGGGAAATTCTTGTTAAAAGAGCTATGCAGTGTGATAACAGCTGGGGGAAATCGGCAAAGGAATATATGAGGCTTTACAGGGAAACGGTAAAGCAGTAATGCCTATAATACGGCACAGTTCTTTTTAATATAATCTTCCGTTTTAGCTATCAGGGTTTGAATGCAAAGCGGCTGAGAGCCTCCTTTTCTCTTTACGTCGACTGCTCTATCCGGAAAATCGTGAAGCATGCGCTCAATTGAGGCAAGAGCAAGCACATCGGTATGTTTGGTGGAAAGAGAGAACCATCGTTTCGGGATATAACCGCTGTTTGCCGTGGCGATAAGAGCACGATAAATGAAAAGGGCATAAAGCAAATCCAAATGCTCACCCGCAACGGCACCGCCTGCATGAATTCTCTCGGAGCTGACTAAACAGGCTCGGTAAACGGTGGCGGGGGAAAAGGAATTGTCCTCCTCACAGTCCTCAAGCTCACTGCCCGACAGCCCGTAGCGGCTGACTTTCCTGCCTAAAAGGTAGTCTGTCGTAACATTGTAATAATCAGCGGCACGGCATAAAAAATCGAGTCCGCACTCTCTTATTCCTTTTTCATAATGGGATAAAAGAGCTTGGGAGATATTCAAATGAAACGCAGCTTCCTTTTGACTGAGTTTTTTTTCGTATCTTAACTGAGTAAGGCGCTCGGGGAAGGAGGACATAAGCCTCAACCTTTCAATATATTATACTATCCGTATATTACCACAAACTTTCGGAGGTTTCAATGAAAACTTATCGCATATACTTTATAAGGCATGGCAGGCATAGCGGCGCCGACGAGGGCAGATATATCGGTAATCAAGACGAAGCTCTTTCAAAAGAAGGAAAAGCCGAGCTTATTAAGCTAAAAAAGGAGCTTGCTTATCCTCAAGGTGCGGTTGTTGTTTCGAGTCCTCTCAAGCGCTGCTTAGAGACGGCGCGCATTCTTTATCCCGAAAATGAGCCGGCAATTATAAGAGGCTTTGCGGAATGCGATTTTGGAGAGTTTGAAGGGTTGACGGCGGATGAACTGAAGCCTTATCCCGAATTCGGAGAATGGCTTAAGGGGGGAGAGGGCGCCGCGCCGCCCCACGGAGAAAGCAACCGTGAATTTAAAAATCGCGTAATTACCGACTTTTTACGACTGATACAGGGACTGCTTAAAACAGGTACCGATTCTTGTGTGGTTATAACGCATGGCGGAGTTATAATGATGCTCCTGTCATATTTCGGTATTCCCGAGCTGCCGATGCATGAATGGCTGACTCCCTTCGGATGTGGTTATACCGTGCGTATAACGCCGTCTATTTGGTCAAGAATTAATAAATTTGAGGTAATAGCAGAAATTCCGTCAAGGCAAGGAAAAACAGGAGAAACTTTGAAATGAGTGATTACAGAATATTTGCAAACCATGCACATGTGTTTCCCGAGGGCTCAAAATCGGGCGCGACGGTCGAGGACTTAAAAAAACTGATGGAGCAGTGCGAGATAGAAAAAGCCGTCTGCTTTGCAACCTTCACGGAGCAAAACACAAGAGTGGGGGCAGATGCCAACACTAACAGATGGCTTGCAAGCGAAATTAAGAGCGAGCCGAACCTTGTCGGCTTCGGAACATTAGATTTTGATAAGGGAAACTTAACAAAACAGGTGGAGGAAATTGCCGATTTAGGCTTAAAGGGCATAAAGGTACATCCCGCTTACCAGGAGGTAAGGGTTGACGGGGAGGAGCTTTTTGAGGTCTACGGCGCAGCTTCCGAAAGAAATTTATTTATATCCTTCCATACGGGGCTGCATTGGCACCGTCTTTCAGATTATCATATGCTTTTATGGGATGAAGTCGCATACAACTTCCCGCTTCTTAGATTCAGCATGGAGCATATGGGAGGCTACAGCTTTTTCAAGGAAGCGCTTGCGGTTATGAATAACAATAAGCGCGGCGAGTTTGACAGAGTTTTCGCGGGCTGGACATCCATAGATATGAGCGAGGACGAGTTCGGGAACATCCGAGCGGGAGCGTGGTCACTTACTGACGAACAGCTTTGTGACATAATATTTCAGACAGGGGAGAACAGAAGTATTTTCGGACTCGATTTTCCTTATAACAATGCCGAAAAGACTAAAAAATCAATTGAAAGGATTAAAAATCTCCCGATTTCCGAGACGGCAAAACGAGGAATACTCGGTGATAATCTCAGGAGGATTTTAGGAGAGGGATAATCCGATAAAAAATCGTGCCGCTAATCAGCGGCACGATTTTTGTTTACTGAATCCCGAACAGTTTTTCAGCCGCGCTGACAGTCTGCTTCATGAGCATTGCTATTGTCACGGGTCCTACGCCTCCGGGAACAGGAGTATAAGCAGAGCTTTTAGCGGCGCAGTTCTCCATATCAATATCTCCCTTGTTTCCCTTGTTGTAACCGGCGTCAATAAGCACGGCACCCTTCTTAATCCAGTCGGCCTTTACAAAAGAAGGCTTACCGACTGCCGCAATAACAATATCTGCACGGCGAACAACCTGCGGCAGATTTGTTGTTCTGGAATGGGCTATGGTTACGGTGGCGTTTTGATTGAGCATCAACGCGGCTACGGGCTTTCCCAAAATAGCACTGCGTCCTATGACGACAACCTCCCTGCCTTCAATCTCGATGCCGTAATGCAAAAGCAGAGAAAGAATTGCAAGAGGTGTTGCGCTTACATATGCGGGAAAACCCATTGACATAAGACCGAAGCCTGCTGAATTTACACCGTCAACATCCTTTTCAAGAGATATTGCATCAAAGCAGGCTCTCTCGTCAATCTGCTCGGGAACAGGGTGCTGCAGCAAAATACCGCATACCTCGGGATTGTTATTAAGCTCGTTTATTTTCGCGAGAAGCTCGTCTGTAGTAGTATTTTTACCCATCTCAACCTTTAGCGACGCCATACCGATTCTTGCGCATGCGTTGCCCTTCATTCTCACATAGGTGACGCTGGCGGGATTATCTCCTACTATGATAGTGGCAAGCACGGGCGCCTTCCCGCTTTTTTCGCGAATAACCTCCACTCGTTTTGTAAGCTCGCCTTCAACCTCGGCTGCGTATGCTTTTCCGTCAATTAATAAAGACATTTTTCTACCTCAAATATTATTGTTTTATCAGCTGTTTGTTCTGATTTTTCCAATAGTGCGAATAAAAAGGGCTTGTATATTGCTTCTTACCCGACTCGTTTTTCGCAAGGCAATTCTCCAGGTTCTTGTATAGCTTTTGCTCCCGCTCCTTTGCGTATCGCATAAGCTCTAGCTTATCAAGGTTATCGGATGCTTTATTCGCCATACTCAGGAGCTCATTTTCTATTATGTCCCTTTCCTTAAGAAACTCCTCTAAACCGGCTGTGTTGCCGCGGATAAAAGCTCTTCGCGTTTTTTCCGCGCGCTTCCATTTTTCAACCGCCTGAACCTGCCTGTCCTCGGTGAAAAACATACTGTAATCATCTATAAACCAGAAGGGCTTATAAAGAGAAACGCACGGCAGGGAGGTGTCGGCAATCCAAAGCGTTATATCGTCGTCTTTTTCCCGAACAATCAAACTGCCGGTAGTCTGGCTGGAGATAACTCCGCCCGCATGCATACAGACGCTGTTCATGCTTCCCGCACAAAAGCTTGCCACTTTTTCATTACCGCAATGACTTCTCAAAGCGCCCATGACCGAGACAACATCAATGCTCCCCTTATTTTCCTTCAGGAAGGAAGTGGTGAAGCGCTGTCTTTCATTGCCCTTTGACCCGAACGAAAATACCTTGTCATCATAACGGTCCTTAAAGCGGACGCCTTTTTCAAAATTACATTTGTCGTAATCCGCCTGCAATGTTAACGAGTTGGAAATACTGTAGAAGTCATTAATCCTCTTAACTGCCCAGAGCTTCCCGGCGGTTTCCAACACATAACCCTCTTTGCTATCCGATATGATGAAAGAGTTATGGTAACGAAGATTTGCCGTGAAGCCTGCTTTTCCCCCCTGACCGTATTGCTCGAGCAGAAATACGATATAATCAACCGCTTCCTCAGCAGTATCACAGCCTTCAAGCGCAAGTCTTAGCATATCCATCCCTAACAACGCGGCTTCCTTAGATTGCTTTTCCTTTGTAAAAACCGCCTCGTTGCCTATAACCAAGCCCTTGCTGTTAATACCCATTTCTGCGCCCCACATCCAGCTTGGCTTCATAAGGACGACTTCGTTTATTTTTTCTTTTGCCAAAAGCTCAATATACGTGCATTTGACAGATTGCCCGTTTTCCCTTTTCCCCGCGGGAATTCTAATCATTATCATAGGTTCATTAGGCTCTCTGTCACTGTTTTTACCGAATATTACGCTGCTGTCCCTTGTTGCGCCCGGGAGAGCTAATAAAGTATCACACATAAGCTAATCTCCTTTTCCTTATTAGAATTCAACCGCCTTAGGTACCTCAAAAACAATAGCACCCCCTTTCTTTTCCCTCGTTTTTGATTAGACTCATTAGCTTGTCTTCGTCTGATTCTTTGTTGTATTTTCTGATGTACATCTCTCAGACCTCCGATTAGCCGTAAATTCCTAACGACATCCCAATTAGTCGCTGATAATCATCAAGGTTTAAGCTGCCGTCCTTAAACACATTAGAGGCGGCCAAGGCGGGTTCCGAAAGAACGCTGTGCCCGTTAAGAGTGAGATTAAGCATAAATGCATCAAGGGAATCAGTTACGCTGTCTCCGTTTAAGTCACCGGGGAGCACAACTATATAAGAAGTTTTTTTGCCTCCTTCCCCGGTGCAAACAATATGCGTGCCTGTTCCGCATAAATTCCCGTATGAGGGAGTTACCTCTATTTGAGAGTAGCCTGAAAAATCGGCATTAGAGGTGAAATATTCGACCGTTTTCATTTTATCTGTCTGCGGCAGCTCATAAATCAAATCGACAAACTGTGTTATCTTAAACATTTGTGCACGGTCTTTTTCGTCTAAAACTTCGTCTTTAACAATATCGGCGGCGGCACGGGACAATGCGGACAGAGTTTTTTGCCCGTTAACAGCAAGCTCAAGAATAAAAGCGTCGGAGGCGTCCGTTATACTGTCGCCGTTCAAGTCGCCGGGAAGTATTAAGACATAATAAATTTTTGTGCCGTCTTGTGCCGTACAAATAATACGCGTACCTGTGCCGCAAAGGCTGCCGCTAAACGGCATTATTTCAATTTGAGAGAAGCCTTGAAAATCAAAAAAAGAGGTGAAATAATCGGCGGTTTTCATTTTATCTGTCGGCAGCAGTCTGTATTCATTGTATAACGGCAATTCCTTAAATTGCGGAAGCCCGTCGTTTTCCGGGAAATACCTGCAGTCGGGGTACCAAACGGCATATTTTGTGTCGGCGCTTGCCGTTACCCAAGAGTTGAGGGCAGGCAGCAGGTCTGTACCGTAAGAAAGACTTTGGCTTGAGCCGAAGCCCTCGAGCGTACCGGCTGAAACAGTAAGGGAGTCGCCGGCTTTGGTAAAATAGCCGCATGAGGAGGTTGTACCGTAATTATCATAACCGTATGCGAGCGTTGAGGAAATTCCCGATATATAGCACGCATTTACGGTAGAGGTATCCGAGTTACCTATAAGTTGACCCTTGCAAACAATGGGAGACAAAAGGGAATTAAAAAAGGTTGAAGAATAACAATTTGCATAGGTGCCCCGATAAGATGAACCGCAAATACCGCCTGCCGAAATATGTGAAACAGCTGTCCCGGAAATGCTTCCTTTACCTGCGTAACAATTCTTAACCACACCAAGGCTTGATGTGCCGCTTAAACCGCCTAATGAGAGGTATGTGCTGTTTGAGCTGATATCACTTGAACTGAAGCAGTTAATCCATTCTGTGTCACTGTCCGTTCCCGTTATTCCTCCGACATAAGAATAGTTAAATGAATTGACCGAGAGAAAAACGGACGAAGAGAGACCGGTTAATTTCGAATACGAAGAACGTCCGATTACCCCACCGGCATATATATTACTCTCAGAGTTACCGTAAAGAATAATAACGCCGCTTGAGGAGCAATTCAAAACATCGGAATTGCTGCAAAAGCCTATTAGGGAGCCAATGTATAAAGCGGACGAAGAGTTTATCGAAATATCAACGTTTTCTAAGAAGAGATTATTAATTGCAGCCCTGTCCGTATTTCCGAATAGTCCCGTATATAAACTGCTCGAGGTAATTTTAAGATTACTGATTTTATGCCCGTCAGCATCGAAAACTCCCCTGAAGTTAGTAATCGGCATCCAGTTTTCACCGCCCAGAGAGATATCTGAAATGACCTTATATCCCGCATAATTCGAGTAAACCGAGTTTGTGTTGTTTGATAAATCGTTTATATTACCATATGCGCTTACCTGTTGCGAAAGATAAGCAAGCTCGGCGGCAGTGCTTATTTTATAGGGGTTATTTGTTTTATTATAGGAACCGCCCGAGACAGTATAAAGCCCTGTTGCTATACCGACGCTTCCGTCGTCCCAGGTTAATACATCCCATTTCGTATAAAGAGTAACAGATGAGAGATATATCCATAAACCCTCTGAGTTTGTATAGACGGTATTGGGTAAAAGCTCCCCCTCAATCGTGCAAACAAGCTCGGTACAGGCTGAATCGGCGTAATATCCTGTTGCTTTATAGGCGAATTTTAAGGGAAGTGAGGCTATAGTTACGGTACTGCCGATATATTCTACCGTCGCCTCCCCGTCCCTGTATCCGCCGTTTGAGCTTATTGTAAGACTATATGTTTTCAAAGACCAACCGGCATAAAGAGTAACGGGAGTTTCACATATCCAGTTGCCGTCTTCATCAAGATAGATTTCAGGTGTTGAGGAGCTTAGAGAACCTGATACGGTAATCACTAAATCGCCTGTTCCGCCTGCTCCTGTGTACCATCCCGTAAAATTATAGCCGTCTCGGACAGGATTTGTAACAGATTGCGCTAATAGGTTCGTGTTATTATGGATTTTAGCCAAAGCTGACGGCGTGTTTGTTAAGACTAAATCCTCGGTAGACAGCGTTACGTTTGAAATCCATCCTGCATAAAGCGTGGAATCCTCTGGTTTAATGTAGGAGCCGTTAGAGTCTGTAAAGCCCGATACATTGGGTAAAAATTTTCCGTCTGCTCCTATTACAAGCTTTCCGGTACCCCCTAAAGCCGTATACCAGCCTGCAAATTCGAGATATTCAGTCAACGGATTTATGATTTGTCCTAATGTTGAAGATGTATATACTGCGGTTACATATTCTGTAGGAGAATTTTCAAGCTCTTTTCCCTGTGTTGAAAGGAAAATTGTGTAAGAGTTTGAGGCAGTTGAGAAGCTTGCCGTTATATCGGTCGAGGGAGTTCCCTTTATCCGATATCCTCCCGAGCTTACAAGAATATCTACTCCGCTCCCGCTGATTTGGGGCAAGCCGTGAAAAGTATAGCCGGTGTCGGCAGCGGCAAGTATGTCAATAGGCAACGAAAACGGAATAGTCTGATATGTTTTTTGATTGAACGTAACATTTTGACCGCTTAAATTAACGTAATAAAAACCGGTGTCCACGCTTGCCGAATCGTTCCGGGTAATTGTGATGTGCGCTCCTGTATTAACACCGTTATAGAGAACATCATAATCGCCGTCTAACGCATAAATAATATAAACACCTTGTGCTATGCGCGTTGACAGCGAATTTGCGCAAGTCAAGCTGAAGTCCTCCGAAACATCGGACAAAACCCCGTCATGATATGTATTTATAGTAAATCGATATAACCTTGAGGTAGTTAAGCTTCCGCTGACGGCGGCGCCGCCTTGCCTTATATAGCCGAAATATTCTGTTTCTCCGAAATTCGCGTTGTAAACAGCGGTTTGTGCAGGCAGATATAAGTAGATTTTACCGTTTGAATCGGTAAAGACATCATTAATATCATAGTTTGAGGTTATTCCGAGCGAAGACATTTCAGAAACAGAGCTTATGCCGTCAACGCTGATTGTTGTAAGCCATAACGGGTTTGTTCCGTCCGTGGGTTGAACAGAAAAAGACTTTCCGGTTGCTCCCCAATTTCCATATGAAGTGCCTTTTCCCGCAGCTCCTCCTAAAACCAATAAAGAGCCGCCTGAAATTACAGATACGCCCGAAACGCCGTGCCCTCCGCTTCCGCCATTGCCGAAGTATTCCGTACCATTACCGCCTGCACCGCCTTTTAGCGAAAGAGTACCGCCCTCTGACGTAAGTGAATAGACGCCCGCTCCTCCGTGTCCGCTTTGACCGTAACTGCCTGCGACTCCTCCTGCTCCGGCTGTAATTGAAGCGATGCCGCCGGAAATATAAAGCTCTGAGGCACCCGCACCGCCGTTACCGCCCGTGCCATAGCTTTCCTCGCCTCCGCCGTTACCGCCTTTAACGGTAACGCTTCCGCCAAATACACGCAGTGTTCCGTTAATACCTGCTCCTCCCGCGCCTCCCGTTCCGAGCCAGGCACTGTTAAAATTACCGTTTCCTGCCGTTACGGAGACTGTACCACTGTATACAGACACCGTTCCTCCCACACCTATACCGGGTCTGCTGCCTGAAGCCCCCTGCACGGTCAACGAGCCCGTACCCTGCTCAAAAATACTCAGCGAGCAGCCCGAGGACATAGCTATTCCCGCATTCGAGGTGCTTTTAATATGATTTGCACCAATCAGAGTTAAGTTAACGCTCCCACCGGAGGAAATAGAAAATGCCGTACTTGCATATATGTTTATGTCAGAAATGTGTACATCGGCATTTACGTATGATACCGAAATACTGTTACCCGTAGCAACCGAAGAATTTCTCTGAGATATTGAGAATTTTCCAAGTGATTGTTTTGTCAAAGAGCCTTGAGTAACTCCCGAAGCATTTATAGATATCGGACCATCCTCAATAAACAAAAATATAAAATCGGAATATTCGGCATATAGATAAAAATCACCGTTTATTGTTATGGTTTCTCCACCGGAGTAGCTGTTGCCCGTCAAATCGGGAGAGTCTTTCCAACAGCGGAAAAACGGCTTTTCCTCGGGTCCCGCAAGGTCAATGCCTGAAGAAATTTCAGTAACCATCCCCGCGGCATAGAATCTTTCCTGAATACTGCCGCTGCCGCTATTCAAATCATAAATTATCTGATAGGGGAAGCAGATGGTTTCTTCAGAGGTATCCGAAATCAAAAAAGACGTCTGGGCATATTGATAAGTATCCCCGTTGTCATAGCTTACCCAAAGGTAATACTGACCGTCGGGCAATAATGCGCTGTACATGCCTTGATTGTAATACGATTCTGTAAATATGTGTGATTTTGTGTTTGTTAATTCGGAGGTTGAAAAAAACACCTTAAGTCCCGAATAGGGATAGTATTGCTGATCCTTAAGTATTGTCAGCGAAAAACCGTTGATGTTCATTTGTATTGTTATGGTGTTGTCGGCACCGTCGACAGTTACCTCATACGGCGGCATATTAATACCGGTAAACATTACCGCATAAGTTCCGTCGGGAACATATGATATATAAGTTCCCTCATCGGTGCGAACCGAATAGTGCGGGGAGTCTTTAAAAAGATAAGGATTGATTGCAACGTCAGTAAAAAGGGAATCGGCTTTTGTGTAAATTGTAACTTTATAAAAATCCGCGGCTAAATTCAGAGTAAATTGTGATGTACCGCTGCTGTCTGTATTAATGTCGTCGGCAGCATAAAAACCGTTTTCAGTGCTTATACCGGAAATGCTCATATATTCGGGAAGATAGATAAAGACCCTTCCGTCAGATAAGGTCCTCATATCAGCGGTATTATAGGAGGCTTCGCAGTAAAGACCGGTTATTAAAGCACCGTTTCCGGCTCCCGGCAAAGTAATCAAATTCAAATAAACCGGAAAGCCCATGTTATTAAGCGGAACAACAAGACTGTCCGGAGTAACTGTGATATTTCCTCCGTTTATTGTTAAAACAGAGCCCTGTGCGCAAAGCTTATCAGAAATATTATAAGATTCGTCTGCGATTATTGTTGACCCGTTAATTGTTATTGCGGGCTGAGCATTTCCTTGTGCGTTTGAAATCAGAGCAGGGCAGGAAAACCCGTTTGTATCAGGGTCGCAAATGCTGAGAACTAAATAGCCGCCGTTTATGGTTATTGAGCCGGAAGGATCGTCAGCAGCTGAATCATCGTACCAGCCGCCTCCGATAGCTGCACCGCCGCCTCTGCCATATGCGTAAATTACCCCGCTGTCAATTGTAATGTCTCCGCAGTTTCTATTCTGACTGCCGCCTATTGCCGCACCGCCGCCCGACGGTAAAAGTGACTGAGCTGTAAGTGACCCGTCACCCGTAATTGTCAGAGAGGAAGAAAAAGGAACAGACAATGCGGCGTATCCGTTGCTCCCGGACAAAGTGTTTCCGGTTCCGGATTCAAGAGTTATTTCAACATTGGCACAGACCAATGAAATCGCCGAGGTCGCAGCTGAATAAGAACCAATATTAACACCCGCGAGCGTAATTTTCGCTCCGCCCTCGGGATTACCCGTTACCGTAATGTTGTTTTGTGTGGATTGAACGGAGTAGTCACACTGGGTTATGCGAACGCTCTCATAATCCGCCCAATCGGCGGTATGCTGATTAGACGAGCTGTCGTAATAAGTAATATTAGTGCTCGTTATTGAAATGCTTCCAAAAGACAAGTCGGCATTTAGCACGTCTCCCAAGGCGTTAGCAATTATACTGTTTTCAGAAAAGGGCATACAGCAAAAAAACAATGCAATTGAAAGACAAACCGCAAAAAACTTTCTATACATTCGATAGCCTCCGTTCGATACAATAATAACAAAAAATTGTTAAAAACACAACATATTAATATAGGAAAAAAACAACGGAGACTTTTATTAATGCAAGGTCAAGAATGAATTAAAATGTTATGATAATTAAGCATTAAATGGTTTTCAATAGCGAAAGCAAATCTAAAAGCTTTTTAATCTCATAATCGGGAATAATGTCGGTGAGGTTACTGAGGTCTGAGGGGTTGAACCATACAGTTGTAATGCCCGCATTTTTACCGCCCTTAATATCCGACGAGAGACTGTCACCGACTATAAGCGTTTCGCCTTTAATAAAATTCGGAATTTTTGAAAAGCAATAATCGAAAAATCTGATGTCGGGCTTTTCAAATCCTATTTCCTCAGAAATAAAAATACCGCTTAGATATTTGGAGATATCGGCACTTTTTATACGACTTTTTTGTACATCGGAACTGCCGTTTGAAACTAAATACAAGGGATAGTCACATGATAAGGTTTTTAAGAGCAGCTGTGCGCCGTCCACAAAATAATGACCCCGAGCCAAAAGCTTTTCATAGTACCCTGTAGCGTAATTCGGGCAGCAGACTGCTCCTATTTCATCGAAAAGCAACCGATAACGGCGAACCTTAACCTCTTCTTGCGTTAACTTTCCCAGTTCTAAGAGTTTCCATTGAGCGAGATTTATTTCGCTGTATCTTTTAATTATTCGCTTCTCAGGCTGTATTCCCAAATGTAATAGTGTTTTTGATAACGCTTCTTTTTCCGCCGAACAAAAATCAAGAATGGTATCATCTAAATCAAACAGGATACTCTTCATATGGCTCCCCCTAAAAATTTAATCTATTATAGCCTTTCCCTGCCGACGAAGCAAGTCCTGCCGGCAAGCGTTAAAAAACATATTGACAAAATTTGATTTGACACATATACTGATATCACATTGAATAATTTTGATATGAGGTGATAATTTGTCAACCGTTTATGAGAAGCATGCAAGGATATTTAAGGCGTTTTGCGATGAAAAACGCTTGAGAATACTTGAACTACTGCGCGGCGGAGAAAAATGTGCCTGCGTTTTGCTGGAACAGTTGGAATTAGGTCAGCCGGGACTATCTTACCACATGAAGATTTTGGTTGAGTCGGGTATTGTGGAGAGTCGGCAGGAAGGCAAATGGACACACTATAAAATAAGTGAAAAGGGCAGTGCTTATGCCGGTAATTTGCTCAAGGAGCTGACAAAACCGAACGCGGTTACAGAAGAAAAGACTGCTGCAAAAAGCAAGTCTAATTCTATTATTGAAGGAGAAGCATAGAGCCTATGCAAATATTGAAAGTAATTTGGAATTTTTTTCAAAATCAAATACTTGGAATGAAATGGCTAAACGAATTAATCGGCGGCGGGCTTGGTGCATTAGGTCTTGACATCACTAACCGCTGGATTGGATGCATTCAGTTTTTTGTTTATGACGTTACAAAAATTGTAGTTCTATTATGCTTCCTGATTTTTATTATCAGTTACATTCAGAGCTATTTTCCGCCTGAGCGAAGCAAGAAGATATTAGGGCGTTTTCACGGTATAGGAGCAAACTCTGTTGCCGCTCTGCTCGGAACGGTAACGCCTTTCTGTTCATGCTCTTCAATACCGCTTTTTATAGGATTTACATCTGCGGGACTGCCTTTGGGAGTGACCTTTTCGTTTTTGATATCTTCACCAATGGTAGATCTCGGCTCGCTTGTTCTGCTCATAAGCATTTTCGGTGCAAAGGTTGCTGTCATATACGTTATTGTTGGTCTGATAATAGCTGTTGTCGGCGGTACGCTTATTGAGAGACTGCACATGGAGAAGCATGTTGAGAGCTTCATACTAACAGCAGGCAGCGTAGATATAGAAACTCCCGATTTGACAAGAAAAGATCGTCTTGTTTATGCAAAAGAGCAAATGCTTTCAACCTTTAAGAAGGTATTCCCTTATGTTTTGATCGGCGTTGGCATCGGGGCAATTATTCACAATTGGATTCCCGAAGAATGGATAACTGCGGTACTCGGTATCAACAACCCCTTTGGAGTAATATTGGCGACAGTAATCGGTGTTCCGATGTATGCTGATGTTTTCGGGACCATTCCCATTGCGGAAGCTTTGTTTGCTAAAGGCGCTCAGCTTGGAGTTATCCTGTCCTTTATGATGGGAGTAACCACACTTTCATTGCCTTCCATGATTATGCTGCGAAAGGCTATAAAACCTAAACTGCTGGCTGTATTTATTGCTATATGTACAATTGGAATTATTATTGTCGGTTATTTATTCAACGCGTTTCAGTCGTTGATAGTTTAGGAGAAAGCAAATTATGGCAAAGACATGGTATCCCGCAATCGATTATCTTGCTTGTGCAGAGTTCGGCGCCTGCACCGTGAAATGCACCATAGTGTATATGACACGACCAAAGTACCTTCCCCTGTTGTTAAAATACGACTAAACAATAAACCGACTTATTAAGGAGAGTATTGATTATGTCACTGTTTGGAAAGAAAAACAAAGAGGAAAAAGCAACCTCTTGCTGCTGCGGCGGTAATTGTGATACAGAGACTATGACAAAAGCTGAAAGCGCAAAAACGGAGGGCGCAAGCGTAAAAGTTTTGGGCAGCGGCTGTGCTAAATGTAATCAGCTTGAGGCGGCAACAAAAGCCGCATTGGAGCAACTCGGGATGGATACGGCAATTGACCATGTGACAGACTTCTCCCAAATAGCAGCCTACGGCGTGATGACAACCCCCGCCCTTGTTATCGATAGAAAAGTGGTTTCCTACGGCAAGGTGCTGAAAACTGATGAGGTTGTAAAAATTCTTCTGAAAATCAGAGAATAAATATTATGCCTTAAATAGCTTGACAAACTGATATTGCATATATATAATTGACACAATTAAATATGTAAACCTATGATTAAGAGTAGTATCCTTGAAGGTCGATTTCAAGAGAGCCGCAGGCGGTGGGATTGCGGAAGTCGGACGCGGGGTGAATGGGCTTATGAGGGCGAGCTGAAACAGGAGTAGGCGAGACGGCACACCATCGTTACAGGGTGAAGCGCATGATAGTGCGTAAAGAGTGGGCGCTTTGTCGTCAATTTGGGTGGTACCGCAGGATTATTGTCTTGTCCCTTTTGGGGCAAGGCTTTTTTATTGAAAGGAGTAATCCGAATGTTCATTTTAGCAGGGCGATGGCAAAGGTAAGTATTACAAAGCCTAATAATCAAAATTAATTATGATAAGGGGATTAAAAGATGAAAAAGCATATTTTTACCATACTGATACTTATTATCACTCTCGCTGTAATTGCGGGTTGCGGCAGCAAACAGATTCCCGTAATCGGAATTTCCCAGTTCGGAGAGCATCCCTCGCTTGACAACTGCAGGGAAGGGTTTTTGCAGGGTCTTGCCGAGGCAGGACTTAAAGAGGACAAGGACTTTTCGACAGACTATCAAAACGCCGGATTTGATCCCGCAATAGCATCCCAGATAGCTCAAAACTTTTCCTCTGCAAATGTCACCTTGATGTGCGCTATTGCAACACCCTCTGCCACAGCGTGCTTTGCCGCCGCGGAAGATAAGGATATCCCGGTTGTTTTTACCGCAATTACAGACCCTGTCAGAGCGAAATTAGACAGCGGAAACATTACCGGAACGAGTGATAAGCTTGCGGTGGATGAACAGCTTGAATTGATTCGTAAATTACAACCTGATGCCAAAACAATTGGAATTCTTTATACCACCAGTGAACCTAATTCGGTTTCCGCCATTGAAGAATATAATGAAAAAGCGGCAAATTACGGCTTCACCATTGAGGCAATCGGAGTTGTGCAGCAGTCGGAAGTTACTCTTGCGGTCGATACTCTTATTTCAAAGAAAGTGGACTGCTTGTCCAACCTGACCGATAATAATGTTGTTGGGGTTTTGGCATCGGTTCTTGAAAAAACAAATGAAGCAAAAATTCCGGTTTACGGCAGCGAGGTTGAACAAATGAAAATCGGCTGTGTAGCGGGAGCGGGAATTGATTATATTAAATTAGGCAAGCAGACCGGAGCAATAGCTGCAAAGATATTAAAGGGCGAGGCTAAGGCATCCGAAATTCCATATGAGGTCATAAGCGAATACAGCATTTATATCAATTCCGCCGCGCTTGCCAAAATGGGAATAAGCGTTCCCCTTGAAGTCTCACAAAAGGCTATTGAGGCAACAAACTCATAAGGTTATTTTTCAGCGAAAGAGGATGTTTTTTTGGGCGTTTTCTTAGATTTGGTTGTCAGCACCGTTACGCAGGGGCTTATTTATGCGCTGCTGTCATACGGGGTATTTATCACTTATAAAATTCTAGACTTTCCCGATCTTACGGTGGACGGCAGCTTCCCATTGGGCGCTGCTGTCACTGCCGTTTTGCTGACGAAAGGGTTTAATCCGTATCTGACATTAGCGGTTGCTCTTTTGGTAGGCGCTTTAACAGGTTTGATAACGGGGTTAATTCATGTGAAACTAGGCGTTCGCGATTTGCTGGCGGGAATCATTACAATGACCGCGCTTTTTTCCATAAATCTCCAGATAGCCGGTTCAAATCTGATTATAGAAAGAACCGTCAATACTATTTTTTCGGCAGAGCCTGCAATGGCTCTTTTCGGCAACCTGTCGCTCATTTACAGGAAGCTGATTGTATCATTATTTTTAACTATTTTATTTAAGATTATTTTGGACTTATACTTCAAGACTAAAAGCGGGTTGTTGCTTCGTGCCGTAGGCGATAACAACACTCTTGTTACTTCTCTGGCAAAGGATAAGGGAAAGGTGAAAATAATAGGGCTTGTAATATCAAACGCTCTTGTAGCACTTTCCGGCTGTATTGTCTGTCACGAGCAAAGAGCGTTTTCAAGTACTATGGGTACGGGTCAGGTTGTTTTCGGGCTGGCAACCGTCATAATAGGGACGACACTCTTCAAAAAGCTTAACTTTGTAAAAGGTACGACAGCCGTTATGATAGGAAGTATCCTATACAAGGTGAGCATTCAAATTGCAATCAGCTTAGGACTGCCCGCAAATCTGCTGAAGTTTATCACTGCAGCTTTGTTTTTGGCAATTCTTGTTCTTGGGAAACTTCAAAAAGGCGGTGTTAAGAAAAATGCTTGAGCTTAAAGATGTCACAAAGATTTACAATCCCGGCTCAGTGACTGAAATGTGCCTTTTTGAAAAATTCAACCTTAGTATAGAGAAAGGGGAATTCCTTTCTATCGTCGGCAGCAACGGAAGCGGAAAAACCTCGCTGCTTAACATTATTTGCGGCAGCATTCCCATAGAGGGCGGAGAGGTGCGAATCGGGAAGAGAAGCATTGATAAAATGAAGGAGTTTAAGAGATACCGCAAGATAGGAAGGGTTTATCAGAACCCCGCCATGGGAACATGCCCTAACCTTACTCTATTGGAAAATATGTCTCTTGCCGAAAACAAGGGGCGCCCTTTCGGTCTTGGCCGTGCAATCAACAAGAGCAGAAGCAATTATTACCGCGAGCAGCTTTCGGTGCTCGGTCTGGGGCTTGAAAACAAGCTGTATGATAAGGTGGGTTCGCTCTCGGGAGGTCAAAGGCAAGCGGCAGCGCTTATAATGTCGACGCTGACGCCTATAGATTTTCTGATATTGGATGAACACACAGCCGCTCTTGACCCCAAAACAGCAGAGCTGATTATGCAGCTTACAGATGAGCTTATCAAGGCTAAAAAATTAACTGCTATGATGGTTACACATAATCTTCGTTATGCCGTGGAATATGGAAACAGGATTATTATGATGGACAACGGCAACATAGTTTTTGAGAAGGCGGGTGCAGAAAAAGAGGCGCTTTGCGTGGAGGACGTTCTTAAAATATTTACAGATATAAGCATAGAATGCGGGAACTAAAAACAAGCTGTCTCCGTAAAAAGAAAAATTTTATAATTTGATAATAAATTATCAAATTACTATTGCGTAATTTGTAAAAAAATGCGAATATATAAAATAGGAGGCGGATAAAATGTATAGCTTGGAAAGAAAAGTTTTAATTGTTACCGGTGCCGGAAGCGGTATGGGAAGAGAGATGACTCTTCAGCTCATTAATAAAGGCGTCAAGGTCGCCGCTTGTGATATTAACGAAAAAACCCTTGAGGAGACCAAGACTCTCGTATCGAATCCTAAATTAATAAAAACCTATGTCTTGAACGTTGCCGACAAGGAGAGCGTCCTCTCATTCCCAAAGACAGTAAAGGAAGACTTCGGGGCTTTGCACGGTGTAATTAATAATGCGGGTATTATTCAGCCGTTTGTAAAATTCATGGAGTTGCCTGAAGCTTCTATTGAACGTGTTATGAATATTAACTTTTTCGGTCTGATGAATTTGACGCGCGCCGTAATAAACGAGCTGAACACAGATACGGACACATTCATTGTAAACGTATCCTCGATGGGGGGCTTTCTTCCCGTTCCCGGTCAAGGTATCTATGGGGCAAGCAAGGCGGCCGTTAAGCTCTTTACCGAGGCTCTTTACGCAGAAATGCAGGGGACGAGGGTTCATGTATCAGTGGTTTTCCCGGGAGCCGTAGCCACAAATATCTCTGAAAATTCCATGGGTAACAACGCTGCCGCTAATTCGGAAAACAAAAAGTCTGCACAGCAAAATTCCGAAGCAAGTTATAAAACAACAAGTGCCGATGTCGCCGCAGAAATTATAATAAACGGCATAGAAGCGGGCAAGGTTAAGATTTTTGTCGGAAAAGACGCTGTAATGATGGATAGAATGTATCGTTTAATGCCCGTAAAATCAATTAATATGATGGCTAAAATGATAAATAAAATGACAGCTCAGAAATAATCGGTATAATGTCGTGCAACGAAAAATGGCACTGTGTTTTTGCACAGCGCCATTAATATTTGCCTTGTTGGAGAGTGCCGCCTCGTCTTTCAATAGGGTCAGTATGCTAAATGTTCCCGGATTGGAAAAGGTTTTTATCGCAGCACTTATTAACCTCAGCTTGAAGAGTGATATGGCTTATTCCCCAACGTTCTTTTAAGAGCTGTTCGATTTCATCACAAACCTTTTCCGCATCAGACAGAAGAATGTCCTCCATTTCTATATGAGCTTCAAAGTATATCGTTTTCTCATCACTCATCCAAGAATGAACATGATGGATGTTTTTTATTTTTTCCGACTTTTCAATGTCCCTCTTAATTGCCTCATAGTCCAAAACAGGGGACGATTGCATAAGAATGTCGACGGCTTTTTTTATAACCAGACCGGTTTCTCGCAGTATATAGATTGAAATTAGAACGGTAATAAGCGGATCTATCCAAACAATTCCCCATAGCTTTATTGCCACACCGCCTATAAAAACACCTATCGAGGAAATCGTGTCGCTGAGCAGATGAAGATAACTTGACTTTATGTTCAGGCTGTCTTGCGAGTTTTTTTTCAGAAGAAGGACGGAAACAATATTGGCAATAAGACCAATAAGGGCTACCGTAATCATTAAGGTTCCGTTGATAAGCTCGGGAGACATCCATCTCCTTATTGCCTCAAAGATTAAAACAAGCGAAATGGCAAAGAGAATTGCGGAGTTGATAAAAGCTGTCAGTATCTCCGCTCTTTTATATCCGAAGGTTCTCTTGATGTCGGCAGGTCTTTGAGCGATTTTATAAGCAAAAAAAGACAAGGCTATTGCGGCAGTGTCGCTTAAATTGTGTAGGGCGTCAGACAGCAACGCCAAACTGCCCGACACAATTCCGCCGATAATTTCCGCAAGGGTAATCACAGCATTGAGCACGGTAACAGAAAAGATTTTCTTGCCGGATAAATCGGACATGTCATGTGCGTGAGAGTGTCTATGTGCCCTTACCGGGTCGTCCATACATATCGCCTACTTATTTTATACTTTTTAACTCAGGGAAAACCATTCTGTATGTCAGGCTTTTTGACAATAAATACAAAGCGTTGTTTTTCCCCTCAAGCTATTTTTTCCTTTTACATAATTGTGTTTTATTTAGTACTTATTATACATCTTCAAGACGGGAAGGACAAGCAAATTCGACCTTACTTATAGGTAAAAAAATATATTGACAATACTTCAAGAAAATGATAAGATAATACATATAAGTATAAATAGGGAGTGTAAGCATGAAAAAAAGATTCTTGGCGGTATTTCTCAGCGTTGTTCTTGTGGTTGCCGTTTTTTCAGCAACGGTATATTCTGCGGAAACAGTATTTCCCGTTATTAAGGGAGTTTCAGTCTGGCGTGAAAATGCTCAAAAAGCTACCATAAGATTTTTTTCTGATTCGGCAGGCACGGTTTATTATAAGGTAACAGACACCCCTCAGGCACCTGAAGAATTTGTGTCTGATGATACAACCAATATGCCGGCATCAGCGGACAGCTTATGTGTGCTAAATTTAACCGAGCTTGACGGTCTTGATTCGGGCGTTAAATATGTGCATATAGCACTTGTGGACGAAAACGGAATATGTAGCGATCTCTTGAACATTGAGATGCCCTATGACCTTTATTTCTTTGATGATTTTGAAGGCTTCCCTCAGGATTCTTACCCGTCCTCTTTTACAAGGGGCTACGGGGGAGCCGGTGATGCTCAGCAAAAAATTACAGTTGACGAGAGAGAGAACAATCCCAATAATAAGTGCTTTCGCCTTTTAGGCGCATACAACTGGGCATCGGAGCAGAAGGTAGACCTGCCCGACGGGCTTAGCGGCTTCATGGTTATGCAGGCAGACGTTAAAGCAATCGGCGGCACATGGCCGCTCTCTATGGAGTTTGCAAGCAATACGGGAACTTGGGGAACAAGGATTGCAAGAATGTCTTTGAAATCAGGCTTCTTCGGCTACGGTATCGGGAACAGTGAAATGTTTTTTGTTGACACTTTCAATTTTAATCAATGGTACACTATTAAAATTGTTCTTGATTTGACTAACCGTGAAATTGATTATTATGCAGATAATGTGAAGATTAATGAACAACCCATTGATGCAGATGCCTCCGCTCTTAAATTCTTCAGCATTTTAGCAGGAAACACCCAGAGCGGCTGTGAAGGATACTTTGACAATGTGATGGTGTACAATTATCCTTTCCGTGAGTTTGATATTACCTCAGGGAGCACGGAAGGCGGCAGCATATCCCCGAAAGGGACAGTAAAGGCGATACAGGGGAGCAGCAAGACGTTTACCGTTACTCCGGACAGCGGTTATCATATATCTGACGTGTTTGTTGAAGGAGAAAGTGTCGGTCCGGTGAGCACCTATACCTTTGAAAACATTAACGGTAACCATGTAATTCATGCTTCTTTTGCCCCGCACAGCTTTTCGTCGTTTGCTTATAACGGCAACGGCACGCATACTGTAAGCTGTGCCTGCGGTCAAAACTATTCGGAAAACTGTGTGAGCGGTGATTGGATTATTGATACCTATGCTACATTCTGCGAAAGCGGCTCAAAGCATAAAGAATGTATTCATTGCGGCGGGATACCCGAAACTGAAAATATACCTGCTGTAAGTATAATTTCAGCCGAATATATAAGGTCAATTGGGATTTACGGACCAAACAGAGCATATTTGATGTGCAGAAAAAATAATGTTTCCGTGCAGCAGCTGATTAGTCAGTTTGACACAGATAAATTAGAGGTTTACAGAAACGGGGCAAAGCTTGAGAATGATGATTTTGTAGGCACGGGGTGTGAGCTCAGACTCATAAACGAGCAGGAAACTGTTGACCGATTAACGGTTGTTATACCGGGTGACATTGACGGTGACGGATTAATTAAGCTTTACGATGTTCGAAAGGTACTCAGAACAGCGGTAGGGCTTGAAACACTCACCGAAGCTTCTACCCTTGCGGGAGACATAATAGACGACGGGGAAATAAAAATTGCGGATGCTCGCAAGCTTTTGAGAGTTTGTGTTGGTCTGGAAAGCTTGGAGTCTAATGTAATACCAAGATAAAGCTCATTTGTTTTAGAGCGCCCTTGTTCTCCCGGGCGCTCTTTTTTACTTTATACGGCCTGGAAAAAATGGCGCTATTATCATGAGTAATTTTGATGAATTTAAAAACCTTCCCAAGGCTAAGGGTTAAAGTGAGGACAAAGCAATGAAAATATTATGCCTGATAGACAATTTAGGCTCGGGCGGAGCACAAAGGCAAATGACTAATCTTGCACTGTTGCTACAAAAAAAAGGGAACGATATTGATTTTGTCTTATATGGAAAAGATGATTTTTTTGCCGATGTGTTGAAGAGCAGCGGTATTCCCATAACAATCGTTAAAAACAGAAATAAGCTTGAACGCGTTTACCGCGTCAGAAATTATATCAGGAAGAGCGGTGTAGATATCGTTATATCCTTTTTGGAGACTCCTAATTTTCTTGCTTGCCTTTCCGCCGTGGGAAAACACAGCTGGAAGCTGATAATCAACGAGAGAAGCTCAAACTTAAACAGCTTTATATCGAAAAAGTCTCGTATTTTCAAATGGTTCGCCCGCTATTGCGATAAAATTGTCTGTAATTCCATTAATGGAAAGAATCTTTGGTTAAAATACTATCCCCAATATAAAGATAAGCTAATGACGATATATAATACTGTTTTAGTAAGTGAGCCCAAAAGTCAGCCTGCCGCTAAAAACGCCTCGAAAAGAAAAATCCTCGTTGCCGCAAGCTATCAAAGACTTAAGAATATGGATGGAGTCATTGAAGCGGTAAAGGCATTGCCCGAGGATTTTAAGGCGCGTTTAGAAATTAACTGGTACGGTCAAACCGAGGTTGTTCCTAATGATACTAAAGCATATGACGCTGCCGCTATGAAAATTAAAGACCTTTGTCTTGAGGATACAATTCATTTTTACCAGCCCGCAAAGGATATTATTACAAAAATGGTTGAGGCGGACTGTGTAGCGCTTTTTAGCTTTTACGAGGGCTTCCCGAACGCGATTTGCGAGGGGATGGTGCTTTCAAAACCGATAATCATGTCACACGTTTCGGACTATACCGTGCTCGTCGATGAAAATAACGGCTTTTTATGCAGCGCAGATGACATTGAAAGCATAAAAGAAGCTCTTATGCAATTCCTTTGCGCCACGGAAGACGAGCTTCGGAACATGGGAATCGCTTCAAAGGAAAAAGCAAAGCTGCTTTTTGACAATGAGTTTATCACCAAACAATGGTTTACGCTGTTTAATCACCTTTGATTTTTAGCACTGTATAACAGAATGACTGTGAATAAAAAACTCCTCCTGACATGGCAGGAATTTTTTCTCCATTTTTTCCAGGCTCTCATCGAAGCGCTCGGCTTCTTGTTCGTCTATTTTCATCACGGAGCTGTCATAGTAAATCCATTTTCTTCCGTCCAAAGCTTCGGGCTTCAGTTCTTTTACCAACATTGCCGCCGGGTATGTTCCGCTATCAAGACAAATATTATACTTTTTACAACTCTTAAAGCCGCGGCTTACGTAATTGCCCGGGTTTCCGAATATTACAATCACATCATAACCCAGAGCAACCGCCTTATTAAAGGAATGCTCCATAAGCATTTTACCGTAACCCTTTCTTTGATATTCCGGCATAATGCAAACAGGACCGAATGTAAGGATTTCTTTTTCTTTCCCGGACTCATCAATCAGCTTTGCTTTTGTGTACATAATATTCCCGATAAGCTGCCCGTCAACTTCAATTACAAAATCCAATTCGGGCAGAAAATCCTCATGGGATCGCATAATATGAACTAAATAGTGTTCATAGCATCCCGGAACATATAAATTATAAAAAGCTTTCCTTGTGATTTCTTCTACTCTCCTATAATCTGCTTCTTCTTCATTTCTAATCTTAATATTTATATGCATTTAATTCCTCCGATTAAGCGGTAATTTTCAACATCTTAAAGCAACAGTCTAAATAACCTTAGTCTGCTTTAAGCCTGTTGCGGGAAGACCGGTACGGCGACAAAGCGTTTTAACAATGCGCTCCGACCTATAAGTTTCCTTTCAGTCCGATATCCGCTGCTTTTTCTTTCATTCCTTCAATCGTTTCCCTGATTACCTCATCCATTTCCATACCAAGCATTTCGCAGCCGTCACGGATGACCTCCCGATTGACACCGGCTGCAAAGGATTTGTCCTTAAATTTCTTTTTTACGGATTTAACCTCTAAATCCAGCACGCTCTTGGATGGACGCATCAGACACAGCGCATTGATAAGACCTGTCAATTCATCAATTGTAAACAAGGTTTTTTCCATCTTGCTTTCCGGCTTGACATCAGTACAAATTCCGTAACCGTGACAATTCATTGCACGAATATATTCCTCATCAACCCCATGCTCCCGCATAATTTCTTCCGATTTTCGGCAATGCTCTTGCGGATACTGCTCATAATCCAAATCGTGCAGAAGACCCGTAACACCCCATACTTCCTCATCCTCGCCATTCAGCCGCGCAAAATGAACCATTACCGCCTCTACCGCCATAGCGTGATTTCGCAGAGCCGGGTTTTTAGTGTAAGCCGTAAGCAGCTTCCATGCCTCATCTCTCGACATTTTCTTTTCCATTTAGTATCCTCCGAAATCTCATAGTGTAAACTTAAATGAAAGCTGAAGACTCGAAACCTTTAGTGGTACAATGTTTCTGCAACAAAACAAATACCTCCCCAAAAGGAGTTGAGTCTTCATGCAGAAATTACACCATTTCAGTTGCCCGAAGTGCAACAACAATCATTTGTTTTATCGTTACGGCAAAGATATCTCCGGTTATCAGAAATATCAATGCCGGAACTGCTTGCATCAGTTTGCCCCCGACCGAACGAGCGTAGCGAGATATTGCAAATTGTTAATTTAATCGTCGTTGTCCCCGGCTCGGTGGTAGGTTCCGGAACAGGGAGTGCCCCTTTTGATATGACTTCCTTCTAAATAAACATTTGGTTGGGCTTTACTCTTCATGAAATACATCATATCGTCAGGTTTCGTTTAGATTCTGCCGTTTTCTTTTAGCCAGGTTACTGTATCGTTCAGTGTTTCCTTCATGTCCCTTGTCGTATATCCTAATTCTGTTGATGCCTTTTGGTGGGAAAACAGTGCGTTTGAATTGAGCGTATAAAGTGAATACGAAGTAAATAACGGTGGCTGTTTCAACATTTTATAGTACAACTCCGCAAGGGGAACTGTGGCTTTTACAAACCAAAGGGGTAAGTAATTCTTTATTTTTCTCTTGCCGGTTATCTCATGCAGCATATCAAGAATTTCGCTGATTTTGAAGAACCGATTTGAAAGAATATAACATTCGCCTTGCTTGCCTTTATCACAGGCGGCAACAACTCCGTTTGCCACGTCGCGCACATCAACAAAGTCATATCCACCTTTGACCCCTGAGGTTAAGCTTCGTTTATAGTAATCAATTACTAAGGTTGTAATATGCCCTCTACCGTGATCATTAGGTCCGGTAATACCGGAGGGATGAACAATGCAGGCATTTAATCCATGTCCGGCGGCGTCCAGAACATATGCCGTTGCTTCCGCCTTTGTCTTAGCGTATAATCCGACAACATGCTCCGGACTGAATTCGGTTGTTTCCGTTATTGTTATTCCAATGGGCTTTTCGGGAATAGCGTGAACTGAGCTTACGTAAACCAGCTTTGACGCACCATATTCCTTACACAGTTCAACAATATTCTTTGTTCCTGTTACATTTACGTCATATACAGCCTGATTGAATTTTGAGGCTATGGAAACAATACCCGCACAGTGGATTACGACTAATTGGCGGCCATTCAGATTTTCAAAACAAGGCCGTATACTTTCCTTATCGCGGACATCGCCAAAATACAGTTTTGCCTTTTCGGGTGTGTGTTTTTCGTTTGGCAATATGAGGGCACGCACCTGTTTACCGCTGTTGATTAACTGCCGAGTAATTACGCTTCCCAAATGTCCGGCTGCACCTGTGATAAAATATAGCATTTCTACATAACCTCCATTATTATTTTATTTGTTTCTATCTATCCAATCCTTAAAAGACATCCAACCCGACCACAGAACCTCGGTAAAAGCCAAAAAAAACATCTAAATCGCCCGCCCGAATCCGAAGGTTGTACCCCGAGTGCTTATTCCGCCAATATTTAACAAATATTCTGTTGCTTTCAAAACATTCGAAAAAGAACCAATTAAATTTATAATAATTTATTGTAACATATCCACACAATAATACAAGATTGAATATGAACAATTTAGGAAGCAAAAGTTGCAGGTTGAAAACGCCAACCGTGATGAAATCAAAAAGCGTATGGCTGATATGAGCACATTCATAAAGAGGCAGCTTGCCGCTTTCACCGAAGATGATGCAGCTTGTCCGGCGGATGATTGAAAAGGTCACCATCTATTAAGACAAATTTACCGTGGAATTCAAGTCCGGATTGACGTTGGATGTAAACGAATAAGAACTAAAATAAGCAAAGCACTCTACGAATTACAGCGTAGAGTGCTTTTTGTTCTATTGAGATATAAGGTTATTAGTTCTTGGTCTGTGAAAAGTATGCGCCCCTAAGCAAGAACTCATAGCCATTCCTTGTAACGTCTGATATAGAATTTTTTTATCAACTGGGCAAACAGAAAATATCCGGACAGAATTAGTACGAGCCACGGAGAAAAGGCAACAGGTAACGGCATCATATCAATACCAATTGCTAGTCTGCTGAATCCGACTGCAATCGACACAACTACTACAATCGAAGAGGACACTATAAGTGGGAGTGACGGCTTGCTTTGTAAAAATGGAACTCTACCCGTACGGATTATATGAATAACCAGTACTTGTGACACTGTGCCAAACAGAAACCAGCCGCTCTGAAACAGCGGCGCCAACTCTGTACTATTGGCGCCGATTACCCGCCACAGGATAACAAAGCACAAAATATCAAAGACAGAGCTGAGTGGACCCATGTACGCCATGAAAGATTTAATTGAATCTGTTTCCCATTTGCGTGGCTTTTTAATATACTCCTTATCCACACTGTCAAACGGTATGCCCATTTGAGAAAAATCACACAATAAATTTTGTGTTAATATTTGCACTGGCAACATCGGTAAAAACGGTAGGAAAATGCTAGCAACAATAACCGATATCATGTTTCCAAAATTACCGCTTGTCGCCATTTTAATATATTTGATTATGTTTCCGAAAGTACGGCGGCCTTCAATTACGCCTTCTTCAAGAACCATAAGATCCTTTTCCAATAGGATAATGTCAGCGGTTTCCTTGGCAATGTCGACGGCACTGTCTACCGATATTCCTACATCCGCCTGACGCAGTGCAGAAGCATCGTTGATGCCATCTCCCATATAGCCGACTGTATGTCCTGCTGTTTGGAAAGCTCTCACCACCCGCTCCTTTTGAGATGGCGACAACTTAGCAAACAAGTCGCAGGTATTTACTGCATCGAGCAGCACGGCATCGTCCATATGATCCACATCACGACCTGTTATAAGACGGGAAGTATTGACGCCCACTTTACCACAAACCTTCAAGGCTACGCTTTCGCTATCTCCTGTGAGAACAACGGTACGTACCCCATGTTCTTTGAGCGTAGTAATGGCAGCTTTAGCGCTCTCTTTAGGTGGGTCAAGAAAGCCCAAAAACCCAATCAGAACCATATTACATTCATCTTTCACACCGAAAGCACCGCTGCCCGGGACTTCGTTTTTCTGCGCAACGGCAACCATACGCAGTCCGTCGGCATTGTGCTTTTCGTAGGTTGCCAGTGCCATATGCCGGGTTTCCTCATCCATGGGTAAAACGCGCCCATGTATCTCCACAAAAGATGAGATTGCAATCATCTCTTCAACCGCACCCTTTGTGATAAGCTGCCTTTTTCCTGTTTTGTCTGTTAAGACCACGCTCATTCTGCGGCGTGAAAAATCAAAGGGTATCTCATCTACACGGCTGTAATTTTCTAAAATATTTTCCAAGTTGTACTTTGCAGCCCGATTGATAATGGCAATGTCAATGAGATTATTAAGACCGGTTTGAAAATAGCTGTTTAGGTAAGCGTGGCGCAGGATTCGGACATCGTCCTCACCGTGTACATTCATATACTTTTCGAGTGCAATTTTATCTTCGGTTAACGTCCCGGTTTTGTCAGTACACAGAACATCCATTTCCCCGAACGTTTGTATTGCGCCAAGGGTACGGACAATGACCTTGTGTTTCGACATGGTTATTGCTCCCTTGGCTAAGGTTGAAGTCAGAATAACAGGTAGCATCTCCGGTGTAAGTCCCGCCGCAATGCTTACGGCAAAAAAGAGCGAGCTTGGCCAGTCGTTCTTCAAAAGCCCGTTAATCAGAAACACAATGGGAACCATCACTAGCATCATGCGAAGCAATAACCTGCTTACCGAATTTACACCACGCTCAAAGCTAGTTTCCGCTCTGTCGCCGGACAGAGTTTTCGCCATTGAACCGAAATATGTGTTATTACCGGTTGTTAATATAATGGCTGTCGCGCTGCCGCTGACAATGTTAGAACCCATAAAACCTATGTTGCATAAATCCGTTAGCGTATCATCCTGCTTGTTTCGTGCGTCACTGAACTTTTCCACCGGATTGGATTCGCCTGTCAAAGCCGCTTGAGCGACAAATGTATCTTTCGTGATTAAAAAACGCACATCTCCCGGGAGCATATCGCCCGCTGAAAGCCAAACAACGTCACCGGGGACAATTTCATCCATTGGAATCTCAATTAATTTTCCATCTCTCCGCACGCTCGATTTATTCGAGATCATTTTTGACAGCTTTTCAGCGGCGGCGTTAGAGCGCTGGTTCTGTACAAAGGCAACCAAACCGGAAAGAAATACAAGTGATAAAATGATACTGACGGTGAGATAGTCTGGTTTTTTTGATGCTACAACATCGGTAAAATAAGTGACAACAGCAACAATCAATAAAATGATGTTAAAGGGATTGACAATCGCTTCTTTTAATCTGTGCAAGGTTGTGTTTTTGTTCCCTATGGTAATGACGTTTTTGCCAAACTCATTTTGCCTGTTTTCTGCGTCTAGACTTGTAAGCCCTGCGTGCGCAGAGGACAGATGTGCGAATAACTCCTCTACTGTTAGAAAAGCATAGGAGCGAATTTTGTTCTCGGTTTCAAGCTTGTTTTTTTGAATCTGCCTGCCGTGGTTTTTCCTATTGATAAAGTTCACCGGAATCATTCCTTTCTTTTTAAAATTTCCCAGTAAAAATACAATATCGCAACAAAAAAGCCGCCCCAAAGGACGGCATCAAATACACAGGCAAATTTCCCTATCAGCGTAGGCGCACAATGGATAACAGCCCGCAATAAGTAGCGTCACATTGGTATATATTCTCACATGGGGGGTTGAAGCTGTTTATCAGACTTCGAGGGTCGCCATCCATTGTCTCACTTCCTTTCAGTTGGCATGTTATTGTATCATTATAATACTAAAATGTCAACAATTGCTAATATGTGTGTTGCTGATTTATGATAATTTCATAGTAGTAAATAACGCAAAAGGTAGAGTTGAACGGCTATGGGAAACCTTGCAAAGTCGTTTGCAAATTGAATTTGCAATGCGCGGTATCAAAACCGTTGAGGCGGTAAATGCCTTCCTGAGAGATGAATACCGAGCCGCTTTCAACGCGCGTTTCGGTGTCAATGAGTTCACTATATCTTGCTTTGTCCCTCTACCCAAAAGCGTCCTGTTAGATAGACTTTTGGCATACAAAATCACGCGAGTTTTGGATAGCGACGGTTGCTTTTCTTGGCATGGTATAAGGTTTCGTGTGGAAGGTAAGCTTGCCAACCCCGAGCTTTTCTCACACAGCGGTACAGTCGAAGTAATTCTGCGATGCCCGCACAGTGCCTGAAAGCACCATTGAACAAATATTGGTTACTGCCATAAATCAAGCGCTTTGCGACAAGGACTCCTTCCTTTCCATCCTGCAAGAAAACATTGAAACGGTCATACTCCACGAGAACGACCAAACCCTTGCAGGTATCGATGCGCGGCTTCAGGAGCTACAAATGGAACTTGTAAAACTGGCTAACTCCAAAGCTGAATATGATAAAGTGGGCGATGAAATTTACCACCTGCGTGACGAAAAACAGAAAGTACAGCTCGAAAGCATTGGGTGGGACGAACTGAAAAAACGCATGGCTGATATGAGCACATTCCTAAAGAAACAATCCGCCGCTCTCACCGAATATGACGAGCCGCTTGTCCGGCGGCTGATTGAAAAGGTCAGCGTCTATGAGGACAAATTCACCGTTGAATTCAAGTCCGGCGTGGCGGTTGATGTGGATGAATAAGGCTAAAATAAGCAAGGCACTCTACGAAATTATATCGTAGAGTGCTTGTTTAATTTTAGGATTCTGTTTTACTCATCAATATTAGCGCCAGTTACATCATTGACAAATTCAAATGTGGAATGTTCCGATTATTCTCATAATTTACACGACAAACTGGAATCTGTAAGTAAAACCTTACGGTTTTACGGCACAAGTCGCTACATAAGTCTTGATATTTAGCTCATGTAAATAGCCTTCTCCATTTGTATCTTCATACAAATCATTAAGAATAAACCCTGCTTTAAGTTGTCCTCCGATCTGTTCCTCAAGTGTATGAGAGAATTGCATTCCACAATCCTCTTCTTCAAGCAAACGTCTATGCTCTTCATTTACAAGCGGATCAAAAGGCATTTTGTATGCCAGTGTTTTCTCATCTGCGTCAACTGCATAATTTATTTCCTTACCAAGTCCAGCTAGCAGAACACCATTCTTCTTCAAAACCCTGAAACACTCTTTAAATATTGGACATACTTCTCTTACGTAATCATTCGAAACCGGGTGAAAAATGAGATCGAAAGATCTATCCTCAAATGGAAGCCTTTGTGTCATATCAGCTTTCACAATAGCAATTTTATATCCTTCCCGCTTTGCAACAAGTCTTTCACTTTCAAGTTGTTTATCCGAATAATCCAGTACTGTACATTCTGCTCCAGCCGCCGTAAATATCGGCATCTGCTGTCCACCACCACTTGCAAGACCAAGTATCTTTTTTCCCTTCAAATCTCCAAACCAGTCCTTTGGAACATTTACTGTAGGTGTGAGTAAAACTTCCCAACTGCCTTTCTTTGCTTCTTCAAAGATGTCGTGAGTAATTGGAATTCCCCACTCCCAGCCTTCTTCAATCCATCGATCTATTGTTTTAGCGTTAATATCCTGATAATTTTCCATGTCTTTTCTCCCAACTTCCAATTTATTTCTCATAATATAAATTATCTGCAAATCAATCTTGCTAAACTATTTACATTCCTTATAAATATTGATTTTTTAGAGTAAGACCATGCCTAATAAAAAATTCAAGCATATTACATCAATGTTATTTAGTCTGTTTTTATGCCGACATCCAGTCTGACCACACAACCTCGGATTCTTCAAAAAACATCCAAATCGACCACACGCGAACCGCCGACATCTAACCTGACCACACGCCAGACTATGACATCTAAATCGCTCTGTCACGTTCAAAATCATGCCTTTGGACTTGTTCCCACGAAGCGATATTTTCGCGATTTTTGCATGTCGGATTTTCACCCCAAAACCCCAGAAGTGCCAGTATTACTGGACTTTTCGCACACTCACTTATCAACCCTTGACATCAATACGACCGTCTCAACATGGCTCGATAGCATCAGATTGATGTCGGGTACTTTTTATACTGATTTTCCGTGCAAGGGAACAGGTCGAGCATGGTTTTTATGAATTATTTCTGTTCGCGGGAACAGGTCTACTGTTTTTACCCGTCCTCGGGAATAGGTCGAGATTTATTTTACAGCAAAGTCATGTACTTCTTTTTTCGCTATCATGTCTTACTCCTCCCGTTAGTCACCGTCGAATATAATCATATAACATCATCTCTTCAACGTTGTATAGGCGTTTTTCCTATTCGTTTTTCCTATTCGTTTTTCATTTTCTTATAGGTTGTACCATCCACCTCGATGGTGCCCGTCTCCTTAACGGTTTTCTTAACGGCGAAGAGGCCGCGCTTCTCAACAGGAACTTGAACATTTACCTTATACTTCATAGGATATCCTCATAGGCGGCTTTCAAAATCAACATGAAAACACTTTTTTAAACTCTTGTTCATGGGTCTTCATTCTCGTAACAAATCCAGCATAGTCAGATACATCCATAGGGATTTTTAAGCCATGCTTGATAATACTTATATCTTCACGCGGCATGACATTTGCTTCATAAGTTGAGCCGCGATTCATCCATAATTTCAAATCATCCGAGAATTCAGCTTCTGGGTAAAGATAATAACCGACCTTGGCGTCAAAACGGAACATATACGCCAGCACCTGCAAATAATCTCGATTTCCGATATTGTCAATTGGTTTGTACTTGGCATCTGCGATTATTCGTGTCTCATTATCCCGGCTGATAAAATCCGGGTAAACCAGTCCGATATTCCCGTCAAATAGGCGTTGTGCTCCTTTACCGCCTTTATTCATCGGATGATAGAAAGCATCCTCAATGAGTGAGCTAACATATTCCTCCCACAACCAGGCACCGTCAAAAAGGATGCCGTATATTTGCTTTGATCCCGAACCGATCTGGTGTTTTTGGTGTCGCAGAATCAAAAGACATAGCTTTTGCAAATCAAGATATTCTCGGAAATACGCATGGCGAACGGTGTTTTTTTTATTCTGTTCAATAATTCTCTGTCTATCGTATAGCTCGTATCCAGGCGTGGCTTCTATAACGAGTTTTACCTCATCCTTTATCTTTATGAGAAGATTGTTTCCATAGGGCTTTCTTTTGATAAATTCTATGGTATGGCGTACCAGTTCCATCAGATTGTTATCATACGAGAACTCCCTCTGACTATAAGCAACATTCCCGGTAAAAGGAATGTTCTGTTCAATGTGTCTTGCGATATCAATGGTGCCTTTTACATTTCCATCATTATATCTGTGACGAATATATTTCTTATAAAGGCCTTTCCGCATAGCCGTTTTGAGATAATACGGAAACAGGAACAGCAGTAAATTGAACAGTCTGTTATCCTGATTGGCATCAGTTTCTAAATCCACAATATTCGGAAAGTTCAATACTCTGTCGAGGAGATACTGGAAAAAATAATCTTCTTCCTCGCCGCAAAAACGAGACTCAATGATAAGCCGTTCATCTCCGCATCCAAGGAATCCCATCACATTGCCGGAACGATAGGAATCGTTGACGCTCTGAATTATCATCTGATCCCGCGTTATATCCTCGGCGTCTTTTACAACTTCTGGGAACACGAATATGCCTTCACGTTCAAGTTGCTCTAATGTCTTGTCAGCTATCTTGCCCGTAAGGTTTCCGATATTAGAAAAGGTATCTTTTTTCTGTTGTGAATTATCCTTGATCTTGAGTAGTTTCATTAACATCACCTTCAACAGGCTTCTGATAACCGTATGCTTTCGCAAATCTGTTCATGAGCCCTTCCTCATCGTACATTCCATGAATGTATTCCTGCAGAAGCGGCTGCAGATAATCCGTCCAAAGCTGATCGAAATCGAGAGTCTTCAACTTTAGGAAATAGGCTGCGCCAATTTGGTAATTTTCATTTAAATCC